>NZ_CP195161.1:1861519-2171772 GCF_051200835.1 Janibacter sp. GS2 | reverse complement strand
GCCGGCGAGCTCGGTGCCCGGATCGGCTCGCAGCGCATCGCTGAAGGGTGTCGTCGACTCCGGGGCCTTCTTCGTGCCCGACTTCTTCTTCTTGCCCATGACCGCATCCTGTCACCGCGGGGACACCCGTGGGGCACACTGACCCGCATGCGCGTCCTGCTCGCCGACCACACCGCCGCAGCGGTCACCCCCGGCACGACCATCGACGAGGGCGGGATCGATGCGCTCTATGCATCGGACCACCGCCTCGTGAGGCTGAACTTCGTCACCACCCTCGACGGCGCCGCCAACGGGCCCGACGGACGCTCGGGGACGATCAACTCGCCGGCCGACCACCGGGGTTTCGCCGCGATGCGACGCGCCGCGGACGTGCTGCTCATCGGCGCGGGCACGGCCCGCGCCGAGGGCTACGGGCCGGCGAGGACCCCGATGGTGGTCGTCTCGACCCGCGCGGAGCTGCCGGAGAGCGCGCGCGGCCCGGGCGTCGTGCTCGCGACCACCCGGGCCTCGGGCGCCGTCGAGGGTGGGGCCACCTGGATCTGCGGGCAGGAGCGGGTCGACCTGGCCACCGTCGTGGCCCGCGCCCGGGAGACCTTCGGCCCCCACGTCCTCTGCGAAGGGGGTCCCACCCTCGCCTCCGAGCTGGTCGCCGCCGACCTCGTGGACGAGCTCGCCCTGTCCTGGACCCCCCAGCTGATCGGGGGCGGCCGCGGGACGCACCCGCGGATCCTCGACGGCACGGACGTGGAGGTCGACCTCACCTGCCGGCACCTGCTCGAGGAGGACGGCACCCTCCTGGGCCTGTGGCGCGTCGAGCGCTGAGACCGGTCAGCGCACGAAGGCGCGCACGACGGCGTCCCAGCGCCGCGGATCGACGTTCCACTCCTTGCAGTGCCGCGCCAGGGACCACGGCTCGAAGGTGATGAGGTCCGGTCGAGCCTGCGCGAGCTCCTCGCTCGGGCCCACGGGCACGAACTCGTCGTCGCGGGAGTGGATGAGCAGGATCGGGTGGTGCAGCTCGTCGGCACGCTTGACCCAGTTCGTCCGGGCCACGTCGACGCTCTCCGAGACCCCGACGAGGCGCTTGGCCCAGTGCTGACCCATGAGGGCGCTGCCGAGGTGGCCCACGGGGGCAGGTACCCGGTGCAGGTCGGCGTGGTGGCGCAGCACATCGCCCCAGTCGACGACGGGGCCGTCGAGCACCGCGCGGGAGACGAGCGAGGACAGGGGCGAGCGGTCGAGGAACTGCAGCACGATCGCGCCGCCCATCGACCAGCCGACGAGGACGATCTCCTGGGCGCCACGGGCCCGGGCGAGCCGCACCGCGTCCTCGATGTCACGCCACTCGGACATCCCGAGGTTGTAGCGCCCGTCCGGCCCCTCCGGTGCCTCACCGTCGTTGCGATAGCTCGGCACCAGGCAGGTCAGTCCCTCGGCGTGGAGCGCAGGGATGGCCCGCATCGCCTCGAGGCGACGAGCTCCCCGACCGTGGACGAGCACCGCCCAGCGCTCACCGGTGCCGTGCTCGCTCGGGACGATCCACGCCGGCATCGGCCCGAGCTGCGCCGGGACGACGACGTCCTGCGTCGGCAGGTCGAGGTCGGACTGCGGGTCGCGACCCCAGTAGTACCCGTTGAACCGGGCCGGGCCGGACCGGAGCCTCCCTTCGTCCACCCCGAGGAGCTCACGGCGCACCCGCTCACGCCGGTGGTCGACCTCGAGGACGGCACCGATGCGGGCGTGCCCGCGGCCGCCGTCGAACCACAGGCCGTACCGACCGGGCACGAGGAGGTCGGGGGTGCCGGACAGGGTGACGCTGTCGGAGTGGACCGCGTGGACGATGGTGTCGTCCGGGCGGTTCGGGTCCGGGGTGAGCACCCGACGGGCGAAGTAGGTCGCCACGCCCATCCACACCGACCCCGCGCCGAGGAGCGCCGAGCCGACCGCAACCGACCCGTACGTCAGGGTGCGCTCGGCCACGGTCCTGTTCGTCACGGTGCCATCGTCTCAAATGTCTCGGGGTGTGGGCAGAATGTGACGGGTGACACCCCTTCCCGAGATCAGCCTCGACCCCATGCTCGCCAAGGCCGTCAAGGACGTGCCCGACGCGGATGCCATCGAGGGCGGCTGGTCCTACGAGCCGAAGTGGGACGGCTTCCGGTGCATCATCGTCAAGGACGGTGACGAGGTGGAGCTCGCCAGCCGCGGCAAGAAGCCCCTGACGCGCTACTTCCCCGAGCTCGTCGCGGCCTGTCGTGAGCACCTGCCGGGCAGTGTCGTCCTCGACGGCGAGGTCGTCGTGCGCAGCGGGGGGCCCGGCGCCCAGCGCCTCGCCTGGGAGGCCCTGGGTCAGCGCATCCACCCGGCCGAGTCACGCGTCGCCAAGCTCTCCGCGGAGACACCCGCGGAGTTCATCGCCTTCGACCTCCTCGCCCTCGGCGACGAGGACGTGGCCTCCCTCCCCTTCGCCGAGCGTCGCGCACGGCTGGAGACCTACTTCGCCGACCTGACGAAGGGGTCGCCGCTGCACCTGACGAGGGTGACGCGCGACGCGCAGGAGGCGAGGGACTGGTTCACCCGGTTCGAGGGTGCCGGCCTGGACGGGGTGGTCGCGAAGGCGCTGGCCTCGCCCTACACCCCGGGCAAGCGGACCATGCTGAAGATCAAGCACAAGCGCACGGCCGAGGCCGTCGTCACCGGGTACCGGGTGCACAAGTCCGGTCGCGGGATCGGCTCCCTCCTGCTCGGCCTGCACCACGACGGCCGCCTGGTCAACGTCGGCGGGATCGCCGCCTTCACCGCGCAGCGTCGCCTCGAGCTCATCGACGAGCTCGAGCCGCTCGTGCTCCGGGACGCCGAGGGCAACGTCGAGCACGCGGAGACCGACCGCTCCCGCTTCTCCTCGGCCAAGGACGTCTCCTTCGTCCCCCTGCGCCCCGAGCGGGTCGTCGAGGTCTCCTTCGACCAGCTCGAGGGGCACCGCTTCCGGCACACCGTGCAGTTCCTGCGGTGGCGCCCGGACCGCGACCCGCAGTCGTGCACGCTGGACCAGATCGACCGCGCCCCCGCCTACGACCTCGGTGAGGTGCTGGCGGACTGACGACGAGGGCTACCCCTCGACCCGGTTGCCGTCCTCGTCCCAGTGCTCGGCGACCTTCTTGCTCGGCTGCACGCGCGGCGGCTCGCCGGGCATCTTCGGGTAGTCCGGCGGGAAGTTCAGCTCGCCCCCGGGCAGGGTCTCCCACAGCTGCAGCAGCGGCTCGAGCGAGTAGGCGCGCGCGTCGATGTCGGCCCACGGGTCGCCCTCGGCGAGGTGGTCCAGCACGGTGGTGAGGTTGTGCTCGGCCGGGTCGGTGACCTCGGCGATCTGCTCCCACGTCATCGGCGTGCTCACCGGTGCACCCGGGCGCGCACGCAGGCTCCAGGCACCGGCGATCGTGCGGTCGCGGTTGTTCTGGTTGACGTCGATGAAGATCCGCTCGCCGCGCTCCTCCTTCCACCAAGCCGTCGTCACCCCGTCGTCGCGGCGTTCCAGCTCGCGGCCGAAGCCGATCGCCGCGTGCCTCAGCTCCTCGAAGGACCACCGCGGCTCGACGCGGACGTACACGTGGATGCCCCGGTTGCCGCTCGTCTTCGGGTAGCCGCGCAGCCCCAGCTCCTCGAGCAGGTCACGCGCACCGGCCGCCACGCGCTGCGTGTCGGCGAAGGTCGTGCCCGGCTGGGGGTCGAGGTCGATCCGCAGCTCGTCGGGGTGGTCGACCTCGGGCCGGCGCACCGGCCACGGGTGGAAGGTCAGCGTCCCCATCTGCGCCGCCCACACGAGGGCCGCCGGCTCGCTCGGGCACAGCTCCTGCGCCGTGCGCCCGCTGGGGAAGGTGATCTCCACCGTCTCGATGTACTCGGGAGCACCCCGCGGCAGCCGCTTCTGGTAGAAGCCGTCGGCACCCGAGTCCTTGGGCCCGACCGCGAGGCGCATGCCCTCACGCCACCCGTCGGGCCAGCGCTCCATCGCCGTGGGCCGGTCACCGATGGTGCGCATCATCGTCTCGCCCACGGCGGCGACGTACTCGCACACCTCGAGCTTCGAGATCGCCGGCGTCCGCTCGGTCGCCTCGTAGATCACCCGGTCCGGGCTCGAGACACGCACCTCCCGGTCGCCGGCAGTGACCATCGCGGCGGGAGTCTTGGCCATGCGGTCAGCCTAGGGCCACCCCCGGGCGAAGGGGGCGGCGTCGCCCCCTTCGTCCCGCGGCCGGTGGTTGATTCCCGCGGCGGGAATTTGGCAACCTGCGAAGAGGGGGCGTGCCCCCCTTCGTTGACAACACCACAGCACCACCACCGGCCCCCGATGTGCCGGATCGAGCGAAAGGGATCTGTGTGACCACCGGAACTCACACCGCTACTCGAGCGATCGATGTCTACCGCACCCGACTGGCCCGTCGCAGCCAGATCGAACCCCGCTCCCACTCCGTCGTGTGGAGCCGGGAACCCCGCGGCCCGCTGACCCGGGACCAGGTCAGCCGCTACGGCGAGCGCGGGTACCACACGGCCGAGTCCGTCCTCTCCGACGCCGACATCAGCACCTGCCTGTCGGAGGTCGACGCCATCACCGACCGGCTCGGCGACGACGAGCGCGTGGTCCGGGAGCCCTCCAACGGCGAGGTGCGCTCCCTCTTCGCCGTCCACCGGCTCAGCGACGCGATCGCCGAGATCTGCGCCCGTGAGGAGGTCGCCGGTGTGGCCCGGCAGGTCCTCGGGGACGACGTCTACATCCACCAGAGCCGGATGAATCTCAAGCCGGGGTTCGCGGGTGGCCCCTTCTACTGGCACAGCGACTTCGAGACGTGGCACGCCGAGGACGGGATGCCGACCCCGCGCGCCCTGAGCGTCTCGCTCTCGCTGACCCCGAACTACGCGACCAATGGCGCGCTGATGATCATCCCCGGCTCGCACCGGTACTTCGTCAGCTGTGTCGGCGAGACCCCGGACGCCTACCACCAGGAGTCCCTGACCTCCTACCGTCCGCCCGTCGGCACCCCCGAGGAGGAGGACGTCGCGGCGCTCTCGGACGAGCACGGCATCGACATGATCACCGGGCCCGCGGGATCAGCGCTGTACTTCGACTCCAACTGCATGCACGCGTCCGCCGGCAACATCTCTCCGGACCCGCGCAGCAACCTCTTCGTCGTCTTCAACGCCGTGTCCAACCGGGTGCTGGAGCCCTTCGCGGCCCCGGCCCCGCGGCCCGACCACCTGGCCCACCGGGACGCCGTCTGAGCGGCCCGTCCCCTCGCGCGCCGGCCCGGATGATCTGCGGGGGTCGCGGCGTTGCATCATGGAGACACCGACCAGAGGAGACTTCGATGATGGAGCCCAGCGACCGCACCTACGCAGTGGACAAGACCGACGAGCAGTGGCGCGCCGAGCTGTCCCCCGACGAGTACTCCGTGCTGCGTGCGGCGGGGACCGAGCGCCCCTACACCGGCGAGTACACCGACGCCAAGACCGAGGGCGTCTACGCCTGCCGCGCCTGCGGGTCCGAGCTGTTCACGTCCGACACGAAGTTCGAGAGCCACTGCGGGTGGCCGAGCTTCTACACCCCGCTCGCCGAGGACCGGGTCGAGTACATCAAGGACGACTCGCTGCCCGGCCGCGCCCGCATCGAGGTCCGCTGCGCCAACTGCGGCAGCCACATGGGCCACGTCTTCGAGGGCGAGGGCTATGAGACCCCGACCGACCAGCGCTACTGCATCAACTCGATCTCGATGACGCTGCGCCCCGCCGAGGGCTGAGCCGGTCCCCCAAGTTTCTCGGGTGACCCGATAAACCTCGCCTTCGCAAGGGTTTCTTACTCTTGCGAAGGCGAGGTTTGTCTTGTTGAGCAGTCAGGCGGCGACTGCGAGCGCTCCCCGAACGGCCCGGATGATCCGCTCCGGGTGGAACAGGTCGGCCCAGGTCACCCGCACCACCACGTAGCCCAGGGCGCGGATGCGGTCCTCGCGCTGCTTCTCCCGGAAGAGGGCATCAGGTCCGCCCTCGGTGTACTTCACCTTGCCGTCGAACTCGACCAGCACCCGCGTGCCCTCGACGCCCAGGTCCGCGCGGGCGAAGACCTCGCCGTGGCGATCGACGATCGGCACCTGCGAGTCGATGCCCCACCCCGCCCCGCGCAGGATGACCCTGGTGACGCTCTCCCCCAGCGACTCCGACCGTCCGTCCGACCAGGCCAGAGCGCACCGGGCGCGCGATGAGTGGGGCCAGCCACTGACCCGCTCGTACCCCGCGGCCAGCACCTCACGCTCGGTCGCGCCGACGTGGAGGGCCGCGTCGATCGAGGCGACTCCGGCAGGGATGCCGTGGTCCATCGTCATCTGGAGCAGTGCCGGGGCCAGGGGCACGGCCGGCCCCCAGTCGGTGTCGACCGGCTCGTCCCGAAGGGGGCGGATGCGCAGCTGCGTGGTCCCGGCCTCGCGGGTGATCGGCCGGGCGATGTCGGCACGGACGACGGGAACCTCGAAGAGCGGGATCCCGTGCGCGGCCACCGCCGTGGCGCTGGTGAGCACGGCGTCCTCGTAGACGCGCAGTGCCGCACGGGCGAGGAGGCGGCGCTGCTCCCCCTTCGTCCACGGACCCGGCGAGGTGTACGCGCCGCGACAGAGCCGGGCGATCCGCCCACGGCGCAGGGCGCCGATGAGCACCTCGTCGCGCACCCCGGCCCGCAGTGCGTCCTGACGGGTGAAGATGGCGTCGGGCAGGGCGAGCAGGTCGGTGAAGAGGTCGGCCGGGACGTCGATCATCCGACCACGGTGCTCCGGCCGCGGCCCCTCGTGGCGCGCCGTCCTCGGGGTGGGGACGGCCTCCCCTTCGCCTCGGTCGTTGTGGATCACCCCACCCGGGCGATGCTCAGCAAGAGAAACCTCGCCTTCGCAAGAGTAAGAAACCCTTGCGAAGGTGAGGAATATCGGGTCACCCGAGAATCTGGAGGCGAAGGGTCAGCGCAGGCCACCCACGAGCGCCTCGACGCTCACCCGCGGGCCGGTGAAGAAGGGGACCTCCTCGCGTACGTGCAGGCGCGCCTTGGAGGCACGCAGCTCACGCATGAGGTCGACGATGCGGTGCAGCTCGTCGGCCTCGAAGGCGAGGATCCACTCGTAGTCCCCCAGGGCGAAGGCAGGGATGGTGTTGGCACGCACGTCCGGGAAGTCGCGCGCCATGCCACCGTGCTCGGCGAGCATGAAGCGGCGCTCCTTCTCGTCGAGGACGTACCAGTCGTAGGAGCGCACGAAGGGGTAGACGCACACGTAGTCGCGCGGCTCCTCACCGGCGAGGAAGGCCGGGATGTGGCTGCGGTTGAACTCCGCCTGGCGGTGCACGGCCGCGTTGGACCACACCGGCTCGAGGTGGGCACCCAGGCCCGTGCGCAGGAAGCTCTTGTAGGCGTCCTGGAGCTGCTCGATCTCGTCGGCGTGCCACCAGATGAGCAGGTCGGCGTCGGCGCGCAGACCACCGACGTCGTAGACGCCGCGGATGCGCACGCCCGACTCGGTGAGGTCGGCGAAGAGTGCCTCGACCTCCTGCACGAGCCCGTCGCGTGCCTCGTCACCGAGCGGCGTCACGAGCGCGAAGGCGGAGAACATCGCGTAGTGGACGCTCGAGTTGATCGCCTCCAGCTGCTCGCGGGAGGGCTTGGCGGGGACGGGCCGGGTGCTCATCGGTGCTCCTGTCGGGGGATGGACGAAGGGGGAAGTGCCTGCAGGGTCGTGGTCGCAGCACGGGCGGCGCCATCGAGGACGGCCGCGACACCCACACCGTCGTAGGCGGCGCCGGCGAGCTCGAGGCCGGGGAGTCCGGCGACGTCGTCCCGGGCGGCGGCGACCCTGTCAGTGTGCCCGAGGTCGTACTGCGGCAGGCCCCCGCCCCAGCGCCGCACGTGGCTGTCGACGGGCGTGGGCAGCGTGGCGCCGAGCGCCTCGCCCACCTCGGCGAGGGCCGTCGCGAGCAGCTCGGCGTCCTCGCGCTGGAGGGTGGCCACCTCGCCGGCGCGCCCGATCGAGGCGCGCAGGAGCGTCACATCCGGCGAGTCGGCGTCGACCCAGGCCCATTTCGCCGCGGAGAAAGTGGCGGCCTTGATCGTGCGGCGATCCACCGCCGGGACGAGGAAGCCGCTGCCCGGCAGCGAGCCGACCTGCGCCGTCGGCAGGGCGAGGGTGATCACGGCCATCGAGGCGTACTCGATCCCGGCGAGCGCGAGGGCCGCCCGGGGTGCGTGGTCGGTGAGCAGTCGGGCGGTCGGTGCCGCCGGGGTGGCGAGGACGACCGCGTCGGCATCGTGGGCCACGGGGTCGATGGTCGGTCCGGTGACCACCCGCCAGCCCTCCGGGGTGCGGTGCAGCTCCCGGACGAGCGATGAGCCGGAGACGACGCCACCAGCGGCGACGATGCGCTCGCTCAGCGCCCGGACCAGACGGTTGATCCCCCCGACGAGTCCCATGACCCGGGGAGCCGGGTGCGCTGCGGGAGCGGGCAGGAGCGAGCCGACCGCCTCCGGCATCGAGCGCCCCTCGCGCATCGCGGCGCAGAGCCGGGGCATCGTCGCGGGCAACGACAGCGCGTCCACGCGCCCCGCGTACACCCCGCCGAGCAGCGGCTCGACGACCCGGTCCACGACCGCTCGCCCGTACACCGCGCCCACGGCCTCCGCGACGGTGACGTCCTGCCCGTCCAGGGCGAAGGGGGCGGGGCGGCCTGCCCGGCCCGCCTCCCCGTCGTCGAGGAGACCGCTCAGGTCGGTCTGCGAGGAGGGGATGCCCATGAAGGTGCGGGCGGGCACCGGGTGCCGGGCGCCGCGGGACCAGATCGTCGCGGGGACCGGTTCGGGGTGGACGAGGTCACCCGCGAGCCCGAGCTGCGTGATCAGCGCGCGTGCGGTGGCGCTGCTCGCGACGACGGACTCCGCGCCGACGTCGACGGTGACCCCGCCGACCGCCTCACCGCGGATCTTGCCGCCGGGGCGGTCACCTCCGTCGAGGACGAGGACGTCCAGGTCGGGTCGGGCGGCGAGGAGGTGGTGCGCGGTGGTCAGACCGGCGATGCCACCACCGACGACGATCACTCGAGGACCCATGTCCCCCACTCTCCCACCGCTCGTGACCGGGCCGTGACGCGACCCGGTGGAACCAGCAGGGCGCCGACCCCGTCGAAGCACTCGACGGACACCGGGAGGGACCCGGGCACACGACGTCAGGGGATCATCATGAAGCAGACCGTGCAGCGACTCGCGGTCCTCGCCGCCCTCGGTGCTCTGGCCATGGCCGGCTGCACCTCCCCGGAGGACTCCGGCGGCGACCGGGCCGGCTCCTCACGACCCACCGGCGCCGACTCCGACGCACCGGCGCAGAGGGGCGAGTCCGCGGACCCGGAGCAGGCCTCCGGCACGGACTCGGAGCAGACCTCCGGCACGGACCCGGCAGGGACGCACATCGCGCGCACCGCCGGGCTGAGGATCACCGTCGCGGACGTCGAGGAGGCGAGCGCCACCGTCCGCTCGACCGCGAGCGGTGCCGGCGGCTACGTCTCGTCCGAGGAGACGCGCGTCGCCGACGAGGACGAGTCCACGACCGAGGGCTCCTGGGCGGAGATCGTCGTCACCGTGCCCGTCGCGGACCTCGAGCCGACGATGGCGACGCTCTCGAGGGTCGGGACGGTCACGCAGCGCACGAGCGACGCCACGGACCTGTCGCAGCAGTACACCGACACCCGGGCCCGGGTCAGCTCGATGAAGAAGTCCATCGCGCGCCTGCGCGCACTCATCGACGAGGCCGAGGACCTCGAGCAGGTCGTCGACCTCGAGAACGAGCTCGCGACGCGTGAGGCGGATCTGGAGTCGAAGGTCAGTCAGCAGAAGTCCCTCGAGAAGCGCACGACGACCGCCCCGATCACCGTGCGCCTCGCAACTGCCGACACCTCGGGCGACACCGACACGGGCGCCGAGACCGGATTCCTCGCCGGTCTGCAGCAGGGCTGGAGCGGCTTCACCGGCGCCCTCACGCTCGCGCTGACGGCCCTCGGCGCGGTCACTCCCTTCGTCCTGACGTCCGTGGTGGTGCTCGGACCGACCCTCTGGTGGCTGCGCCGCCGGGCCGCCCGGACCCACGCGGGGTGACTCAGCGCGCGCTGACCTCGTGCACCAGCTCGACCACGCGGGTGAGGACCACGGGGTCGGTGTCCGGCAGGACACCGTGACCGAGGTTGAAGATGTGGCCGGGTGCGGCGCGCCCCTCCGCGAGGATGCGCCGCACCTGCGCCTCGACGACATCCCACGGGGCGAAGAGCAGCGCCGGGTCGAGGTTGCCCTGGACCGGCTGGTCCCCCCCGATGCGCTCGATGGCATCGGCGAGGTTGACGCGGTAGTCGACGCCGACGACCTCGGTGCCGGCCCCGGCCATGTCGGTGAGCAGTTCGCCCGTCCCGACCCCGAAGTGGATGCGCGGGACGCCGGTGGCGGCGAGCGCGGCGAGCGTCGCGCGGCTGTGCGGCAGGACGTGCGTGCGGTAGTCGGCGCGCGAGAGGAAACCGGCCCAGGAGTCGAAGAGCTGGACCGCGCTCGCCCCGGCCTCGACCTGGACCTGGAGGAAGGCCGCCGAGATCTGGGAGAGCCGGGCGCACAGCTCGTTCCACAGCTGCGGGTCGCCGTGCATGAGGGCCTTGGTCTGCTCGTGGTTCTTGCTCGGTCCGCCCTCGATGAGGTACGAGGCGAGGGTGAAGGGAGCACCGGCGAAGCCGACGAGCGGGACCGACCCCAGCTCGAGGACGACCCGATGGACCGACTCGGCGATGTCGGGGACCATGTCCGCGGTGAGCTCGGGGATCCGGTCGAGGTCCTCACGTGAGCGGAAGGGGACGTCGAGGACGGGCCCGACGCCGGGCTCGATGTCGATGTCCACACCGACCGCCTGGAGCGGTACGACGATGTCGGAGAAGAAGACGGCTGCGTCGACGCCGTGGCGCCGGACGGGCTGCAGGGTGATCTCGGTGACGAGGTCGGGTGTCCGGCAGGCCTCGAGCATGTCGGTGCCGCGCCGGATCTCGCGGTACTCGGGCAGGGACCGTCCGGCCTGGCGCATGAACCACACGGGGGTGTGCGGGACGGACTCTCCCCGGGCCGCGCGGACCAGTGGGCTGTCGGAGGGCGATGCTGCAGTGGTCACGGCCCCGATCCTCGCACGGCCGGCGGGGGGAGCGGCCACCCGGGCGAAGGGGGTCAGGCCGCCACGAGGGCGATGCCGGCGAGTGCGGCGAGGACCCCCAGCACCTGGACGGGGCGCAGCCGTTCCTTGAGCACCAGCCAGGCGAGCAGGATCGTCGTCACCGGGTAGAGCGAGGCGAGGACACCGGCGATGCTCAGGTGACCACGTGTCGTGGCGAGGCTGAAGAGCGCAGTGGCCCCGAGGTCGGCGACGCCGACGAGGACGATCCCCGGGACGAGCCGGCGCGGGAGCCGCCAGGTCGACGTCAGCACGAGGGAGATCAGGACGAAGGCGCCGACCGAGGCCACCCGCATCGACCAGAGCGTGTGCATGCCGGAGATGCGGCTGCCGAGGTCGACGCAGACCATGGCCGTGCCCAGGCCGAGGGCCGCGAGGACCGCGTAGAGGATCGAGCGGCGGTCACCCCCTTCGTCCTCGTCGCCGATCTCGGGGCCGCTGGCGAGGACGCCGCCGATGATCGCCAGGACGATCCCGGCGGCGAGGAGCAGGGTCACCGGGTCACCGCGGACGAGGCCGACCGTCACCGGGACGAGCACGCCGAGGCCGGCGATCGGGGTGACGATGCCCATCCGACCGCGGGCCAGGCCCGTGTAGAGCGCGAGGAGTCCGCCACCCTCGGCGATGCCGCCCACCGTGCCCCACAGCCACCACTGGCCCGGCGGGAGCGGCAGGCCCACGACGAGGACGACGAGGGAGATCGCGACGAGGGAGACGACCTGGGAGCAGGTGACGACGGTCCGCGCCGGGAGCCGCCCGGAGAGCAGACCGGCGACGAAGTCGGAGGCTCCCCAGGTCACGGAGGCCGCGAGGGCGAGGGCGATCGTCACGTCGGCAACCGTACGGCTCCCCCGGCGTGGCCTCCCGGCCGGACCCACCCCTCCGATCTACTCTCGCAGGGTGGCATCCCGACCCATCTCCGGCGCGGAGTCGACCGATTTCGCGCACGCACTGCGCAGTGTGCACGCCGCACGCCTGCGCCCCGAGGTGCGTCTGACAGAGGTTCCCGCGCCCACCCGGCTGGCTCCCCACTCGGTCGCCATGACGGCCGACATCGTCGACACCAGCGATGACGAGGACCTGGCCACCGGACGATTCGTCCTCCTGCACGACCCGGAGGAGCCGGAGCCGTGGGGCAGCGCGTGGCGGGTGGTGACCTTCGCCCGCGCGGAGCTCGAGCCCGAGGTGGCCGGCGACCCGATGCTCAGTGCCGTCGGCTGGTCCTGGCTCACCGACGCCCTCGAGGCGCACGGGATGGTGGCGACCAACCTCGCCGGCACCGTGACGCACGTCGTGTCGGAGTCCTTCGGCGATCTCGACGACCGCGAGCAGAGCGTCGAGATGGAGATCCGGGCGTCGTGGAGCCCCGCCGACCCCGAGGTCGGTGCGCACCTGGAGGCGTGGCTCGACATGCTGGGGACCGTCGGGGGTCTGCCACCCATGCCCGAGGGCGTCGTCGCACTCCCGGGACGGCGTCGTTGAGCTCGGACACGACGAAGGGCGAGGACGAGGCCACCGAGCAGGCACCTCTTCCTGTCCTCACCGAACCCGCAGAAGGCACTCCGGCGGTCATCACCCGCGAGAGCGAGCTCGTGGACTGCGCTGCCGCCATCGCCGAGGGGTCCGGTCCGGTCGCGCTCGACGCCGAGCGCGCCTCCGGCTACCGCTACGGGCAGAGCGCCTACCTGGTGCAGGTGCGCCGCGAGGGCTCGGGCACGTGGCTCATCGACCCGGTGTACCTGCCCGACCTCGAGCCGCTGGACCGTGCGATCGGCACGGGCGAGTGGATCCTGCACGCCGCCACCCAGGACCTCGCCTGCCTGCGCGACGTGGGGCTCACCCCGCGCCAGATCTTCGACACCGAGCTCGGTGCCCGGCTGCTCGGCATCCCCCGCGTGGGGCTGGCGGCGGTGATCGAGCACTACCTCGGGATCAGCCTGGCGAAGGAGCACTCCGCCGTGGACTGGTCGACCCGCCCGCTGCCGGAGCCGTGGCTGCGCTATGCCGCCCTCGATGTCGAGGTGCTCACCGAGGTGCGCAACCTCATGGGCGCCGACCTCGCGATCCAGGGCAAGTCCGAGTGGGCCCGGCAGGAGTTCAACGCCCTGCTCACCTGGCGTCCCGCCGTCCGTGAGGACCCCTGGCGCCGTACCTCCGGGCTGCACAAGATCCGTCAGCCGCGCGTGCTCGCCACCGTGCGGGAGCTGTGGTGGGAGCGCGACCGGATCGCCCGGGACCGCGACACCGCCCCCGGCCGCGTCATCCCCGACGCCGCCCTCGTCGAGATCGCCCTCGCCGACCCGAGCGCCTCCGGCGACCTGCCGCGGGGCCACCGCTCCATCCAGCGCAGCCAGCGTGCGTGGCTCGACGCCGTGCGACGCGCCCGGAGCCTGTCCGAGGACGAGCTGCCCGCCGCGACGGTGAAGTCCGACGGACCCCCGCCGCAACGCTCGTGGCCCAACCGGGACCCGATCGCCGCCGAGCGGCTGGCCGCCACCCGGGCCCAGCTGGCGGACTTCGCCGAGGAGCACACGATCCCGGTCGAGAACGTCTGCTCCCCCGACCCGCTGCGTCGCGTCGTGTGGACCCCACCGAGCGAGGACACCCCGGAGGGCTTCGCCGCCTCCCTCGCGAGCCACGGCGTGCGTCAGTGGCAGCAGGAAATCGTCGCGCCGATGCTCGCCGAGGCCTTCGCGGCCCACCCCGACGGCTGAGGCCGACCCCCTTCGCTGCCTGCCCCGACGCGGCACCGACACGCCCACGACGACGCGTGCTGTCGGTAACTCATATATGAGTTACCGTGGTCCGCATGTCTGATGACTACCTCGCCCGTATCGGCACGACCATCAAGGAGGCCCGCCACCGCGTGGGCCTCTCCCAGGCCGACCTCGCCGCTCGACTGGAGACGAGCCAGAGCGCGGTCACCCGCATCGAGGCCGGCGGCCAGAACCTCACCCTGGACAGCCTCGCCCGGATCAGCGAGGCGCTCGACACCGAGCTCGTCGCGCTGACGCGGACCTCGACCACCGGCGCCGTCCACCTGAAGATCGAGGGTGGCCGCACCCTCTCCGGCGCCATCGACGTCAAGACGAGCAAGAACGCCGCCGTCGCGCTGCTGTGCGCCTCGCTGCTCAACAAGGGCACGACGACGCTGCGCAACCTCGCCCGCATCGAGGAGGTCAACCGCATCCTCGAGGTCCTCGACTCCATCGGTGTGAAGACCCGCTGGCTGCCGGACAGCTCCGACCTCGAGATCGTCCCGCCGGCCCGGCTGAGCCTGGACACGATGGACGAGGAGGCGGCCCGGCGCACCCGCACCGTGATCATGTTCCTCGGCCCGCTGCTCCACGAGTTCGAGAGCTTCAGCCTCCCCTACGCCGGAGGCTGCGACCTCGGCACGCGCACGGTCGAGCCGCACATGACCTCGCTGACCCACTTCGGTCTCGACGTCGCGGCGACCCAGGGCTGGTACGAGGCGACGGTCACCGGCCAGGTCGACTCCGGCAAGGCGATCATCCTCACCGAGCGCGGTGACACCGTCACCGAGAACGCCCTCATGGCCGCCGCCCGGCACCCAGGACGGACGACGATCCGCAATGCCTCGCCCAACTACATGGTCCAGGACCTGTGCTTCTTCCTCGAGAAGCTCGGCGTGAGCGTCGAGGGCATCGGCACCACGACCCTCGTCGTCACCGGCACGAGCGAGATCGACGTCGACGTCGAGTACTCCCCCAGCGAGGACCCGATCGAGGCCATGAGCCTCATCGCCGCCGCCGTGGTCACCAAGTCGGAGATCACCATCAAGCGCTGCCCGATCGAGTTCCTCGAGATCGAGCTGGCCACCCTCGCCGGCATGGGCATGCAGTACTCGCTGTCCCCGGAGTACGAGGCGCACAACGGCCGCACCCGGCTCGTCGACATCACCACCCACCCCGGACCGCTCAAGGCATCGATCGACAAGATCCACCCGATGCCCTTCCCCGGGTTGAACATCGACAACCTGCCCTTCTTCGCGCTCATCGCCGCCTGCGCCGAGGGGACCACGCAGATCCACGACTGGGTCTACGACAACCGGGCGATCTACCTCACCGAGCTGAACAAGATCGGCGGCAAGGTCACCCTCCTCGACCCGCACCGGGTCCTCGTCGAGGGCCCGAACCGCTGGCGCGCCAACGAGGTGACCTGCCCGCCGGCGCTGCGCCCGGGCGTCGTCGTCCTGCTGGCGATGCTCGCCGCCCCGGGCACCTCGTACCTGCGCAATGTCTACGTCATCCACCGTGGTTACGAGGACCTGGCCGAGCGGCTCAACGCCCTCGGCGCGAGCGTGCAGCCCTTCCGCGACATCGGCTGACCGCACGCCACGACGAAGGGAGGCCCCCACCGGATCACCGGTGGGGGCCTCCCTTCGTCCTCAGGAGTCGATCAGAAGCTGCCGAAGATCGACCCGAGCACGATGACGACGACGAGCGCCACCATGGGGACGGCGATCGCGACGACCGCGATGTCCTTGTAGGACTGGCGGTGGGTCAGCCCACAGATCGCCAGCAGCGTGATCACCGCGCCGTTGTGCGGCAGCGCGTCGAATCCGCCGGAGGCGATCGTCGTGACCCGGTGCACGAGCTCCAGATCGATCCCCTGCTGGACCGCCATCGTCTTGAACTGGTCACCCAGCGCCTCCAGGGCGATGCTCATGCCGCCGGAGGCCGAGCCGGTGATGCCGGCCAGGACGTTGACCGACAGCGCCAGCGAGATCAGGGGGTTGCCCGAGATGCTCAGGACCGCGTCCTTGACCGTCGTGAAGGCCGCGAGGGAGGCGATGACGGCGCCGTACCCCACCTCCGAGGCGGTGTTGAAGATCGGCAGCAAGGAGCCCATGGTGCCCTCGTTGACCGTCTTGGTCACGTCCTCGATCCGGCGCCAGTTCATCCCCAGCGCCAGCACGATCGAGGCGACGAGGGCGACGATGATCCCCCAGATCCCGGCCACGTCGTCGATCCCGACCTCGCCGTAGGCGTCCTGGGCGAGGTAGTCGACGTCCATCGCCGGGAAGATCCAGGTGACGAGGGTGAAGTTCAGGGTGATGACGACGAAGATCGGCAGGAAGGCCACGATCGTCGGGACCCTCGGTCGGTCCATCAGCGCCGCATCGGCCGGCGACTCCACGACCCGGGTCGGTGCCTCCGCAGCCGCGTCGTCCTTCTTCCGGCCGAGCCCGAGGAAGCCACCACGACCCTTCATCACCGGCGGGTCATAGGTCTCCCCGGCGGCGACGAGCGTCTTCGCCCGGCGGTCAAGCCAGGCGACACCGCCGAGGAACATGATGAGTCCCGCGATGATGCCCAGGCCGGGTGCGGCGAAGGCGTTGGTGCCGAAGAAGGGGGCAGGGATCGCGTTCTGGATCGCCGGGGTGCCCGGGAGCGCGGTCATGGTGAAGGTGAAGGAGCCGAGCGCGATGGCGGCCGGGATGAGCCGCTTGGGGATGCCGGACTCCTTGAAGAGCGCGGCGGCGATCGGGAAGATCGCGAAGGCGACGACGAAGAGGGAGACACCGCCGTAGGTGAGGATCCCGCAGCTGAGGACGATCGCGAGGATCGCGCGTCGCGCACCGATCTTGTCCACGATGAAGTCCGCGATCGCCTTGGCGGCCCCGCTGACATCCATGACCTTGCCGAAGATCGCTCCGAGCAGGAAGAGCGGGAAGTAGGTGATGACGTACTTCCCGAGGGCCGGCATGAAGACCTGGGTGTAGGTGGCCAGCATCGGTCCGCCGGCCATGAACGTCGCCAGCAGGGCGAGGATCGGCGCGAGGATCAGCACGTTGATGCCGCGGTAGGCCAGGTACATCAGCAGGCCCAGCGACAGGACGATGCCGACGAGTCCGATGGACATCGGTGTCTCCTAAGGGGTTCTGGGGACAGCGTCGGCCCGGAGCGCGACGCCGTTGGTGCGGTGACGATCGTTGCACCGCGCGCTGCCACGAGCGCAGTGGCGGCGCCACATGATCTTCCGGGATTGACGTGTCGACAAACCACATGCGTGGCGTTCACCGCCTCGTACCTTGCTGATCATGACGACGAACCCCGCCTCCACCCTGGTCCCCGACCTCACCGGCCGACACGCCCTCGTCACCGGCGCCGCGAGCGGGATCGGGGCAGCCTGCGCGGCCACCTTCGCCGCGGCCGGCGCACGGGTCACCGCCGTGGACCTCGACGAAGGGGGCCTGCGCTCACTCGTCGAGGGCCTCCCCGACGCCCACATCACGGCCCACCCGAAGGACCTCGCCGACCTCGACACGCTCGCCGACCTGCCCACGGACGTCGATGTCCTCGTGAACAATGCCGGCGTCCAGCACGTCAGCCCGGTGCACGAGTTCCCCGTCGAGAAGTTCGACCTCATCCAGAGGTTGATGCTCCAGTCCCCCTTCAGGCTCGTGCGCGCGGTGCTGCCGCACATGTACGAGCAGGGGTGGGGCCGGATCGTCAACGTCTCCAGCGTCCACGGGTTGCGAGCCAGCGCCTTCAAATCCGCGTACGTCTCGGCCAAGCACGGGCTCGAGGGCCTGAGCAAGGTCGTGGCGCTCGAGGGCGCCGCGCACGGCGTCACGAGCAACTGCCTCAACCCGGCCTACGTGCGCACCCCGCTCGTGGAGAAGCAGCTGGCCGACCAGGCGGCCACCCACGGCATCTCCGAGGAGGAGGTCCTCGAGGAGATCATGCTCGCCCCGGTCGCACTCAAACGACTCGTCGAGGTCGACGAGGTCGCCGCCATGGCGCTCTTCCTCTGCTCCCCCGCCGCCACGTCCATCACCGGCTCCTCCCTTCCCGTGGATTGCGGCTGGACCGCGCACTGACCCCGATGCCTAGGATCACCCCATGGCGACCGAGGACGACACCCCCCTCGATCAGGTGATCTCCCTGCTCGAGCTGCTGGCCGCCGACGCCTCGATCCCCCGGCTCGCGGCCGCGCCCGCCCCGGACGCGGCCAAGGACCTCGTCCTGCGGGTCGGGTCGGCCCGTGATGAGCACCGGCGCCGGGAGTCGGCCCAGTCAGCATTGTTGGACACCGCGCGTGAGCTCGCCTCCGAGAAGAACCCGGCCGTCGTGCTCGACGCGATCGTGCGGCGCGCGCGCACCCTCCTCGGTACCGACCTGGCCTACCTCACGCTCTACGACCCGGACGCGGGCGACACCTTCATGCGGGTCACCGACGGCTCCGTGTCCGCGGAGTTCCAGTCGCTGCGGCTCTCCCTGGGCGTCGGCCTCGGTGGCCTCGTCGCGTCCAGCCACAAGCCCTACTGGACCGCGGACTACTCCACCGACCAGCGGTTCAGCCACACGACGACGATCGACAGCGGCGTCGGCGACGAGGGCATCGTCGCCATCTGCGGCACGCCGCTCATCGTCGAGTCGAACTTCGTCGGGGTGCTCTTCGCCGCCAACCGCAGCCCCCGACCCTTCTCCCGCTCCGAGGTGGCCCTGCTGGGCAACCTCGCGGCGCTCGCCGCGGTCGCCATCGTGCAGACCCGGGCCCTCGCCGATGCACAGGCGGCGCTCTCGGCGCTGTCCACGGCCCACCAGACCGTGCGCCAGCAAGCCGTCGGCGTCGAGCGGGCCGCCGCGGCGCACGACCGTTTCGCCCACGTCGTCCTCGGGGGCGGTGGGGTCGACGACGTCACGCAGGCCCTCGTCGAGCTGCTCGGGGGTTGGGCCGTGCTCTTCGACGACGCGGGTGGGCGCCGCGGCTCCTTCGGTCCGGTGCCCTCCCCGGAGGGTGAGGACGACCACCTGCTCCAGCACCCGGTCGTCGACCGCTCCCGCCACGACGTCGGCCGGCTCGTCGAGGACGACGGGGTCCACGCCATCGGTGTCATCGCGGCGCACGAGCAGCTCGGCACCCTCGTCGTCGGCCTGCCCGGCACGCTCGAGGAAGCCGACCAGCGCACCGTCGAGCGGGCAGCGGTCGTCACCGCGCTCGTGCTGCTCTTCGAGCGGCAGGCCGACGAGACCCGCCAGACCGCACGCAACCGCATCGTCGCCGACCTCGTCGGAGCGCGCGGGAGCCGGGACGACCGCACGGGCTACCTGCGCGACGCCGGTCTCGATCCTCGCGCGCCGATCTGCCTGCTCGTCGTGCGTGGGGGCGCTGCGACGCAGCACCGGGCGCTCGCACTCACCGTGAGCACCACCCTGGGCGAGGGGACCCTCGTCGGCACCCATGACGACGAGATCATCGCCCTCGTCCCCGGCGACGACCCCGATGCCCTCGCCCGCGCCCTCGCCGAGCGACTCACCCGCACCCCGCCGATCACCGTGGGTGGTACCGGCCCGATCGGCGACGTCGACGGCCTGCCCACCGCCCACGAGGAGGCGGCGCGCACCGTCGGCGCCCTCATCGCCCTCGGTCGCGCCGGCACCGGTGCCGCGGCGACGGAGCTCGGGTTCGCGGGCCTGATCGTCGGTGCCGACCCGGACGTCCAGGCCTACGTCCGCGCGGTGCTCGGCCCGGTCCTGGCCTATGACCACGAGCGTGGGAGCGATCTCGTCGGCACCCTGGCCGCCTACTTCGCCGCGAGCTCGAGTCCGCGGCACGCGGCTCAGGAGCTCCATGTGCACGTCAACACGGTGGCGCAGCGCCTTGGACGGGTCGCTTCGCTCCTCGGCGATGACTGGCAGCACCCGGACCGTGCGCTGGAGATCCAGCTGGCCCTGCGCCTGCGCCGCCTGCTCGCCCCGCCCTTCGCATCTGCCTAGGCAAATGCGAACCCCCGGCCACATCTGCCTAGGCAGATGCGGCCGGGGGTGGACGAAGGGGGTGGGACTCCCCGTCAGAGGTGGGGGCGCAGCCGCTCGACGATGGGGTCCGGGGTCAGGCCGACGCTCTCGAGGACCTGCCCGCGGGAGGCATGGTCGATGAACTCCTTGGGCAGACCGAAGCGGTGCACCGGCACGGCGACGTCGGCCTCGTCCAGGGACCGGGCCACCTCGGCGCCGATCCCTCCCGCGACGGTGTTGTCCTCGATGACCGCGACGCGACCGGCGCGACGGGCCAGCTCGATGACACCGTCCGGGACGGGCAGCACCCACCGCGGGTCGATGACGAGCACGTCGTGGCCCTCGGCCGCGAGCTTCTCCGCGACGGTCGTCGCGGTCGCCGCCATGGCGCCGACGGAGACGATGAGCACCTCGGGGTCGACCACCGGGTCCCCGGCGAGGACGTCGAGCCCCTCGAGGGTGGCGATCGCCTCGAGCGGCTCGGCGGCGCTGCCCTTCGGGAAGCGGATCACGGTGGGGGCGTCGTCGACATCGACCGCCTCACGCAGCGCGCGACGGATCTGCTGCCCGTCGCGGGGCGCGGCCAGGCGCAGACCGGGCACGAGCGAGACGAGGGACATGTCCCACATGCCGTGGTGACTCGCACCGTCCGGGCCGGTCACTCCGGAGCGGTCGAGGACGAAGGTCACCCCGGCCCGGTGCATGGCGCAGTCCATGAGGAGCTGGTCGAAGGCGCGGTTGAGGAAGGTCGCGTAGATCGCGATGACCGGGTGCATCCCGGAGAAGGCGAGGCCCGCGGCCATCGTCGTCGCGTGCTGCTCGGCGATGCCGACGTCGATGATCCGCTCGGGGTGGGCGTCGGCGAAGGGCTTGAGCCCGACCGGCATCATCATCGCGGCCGTGATGGCGACGATGTCGTTGCGCTCCCGGCCCAGCGCGAGCATCTCGTCGCTGAACTCGTCGGTCCACGAGCGGCCGGCGATCTCCAGCGGCAGGCCGGTCTCGGGGTTGATCTTGCCGACGGTGTGGAACTGGTCGGCGACGTCGTTGCTGGCGTGGTCGTAGCCGCGCCCCTTCTGCGTGATGACGTGGACGAGCACCGGCCCGTGGAAGGCACGCGCCCGGCGCAGGGCCTGCTCGACGCTCGCCTCGTCGTGCCCGTCCACCGGGCCGAGGTACTTGATGCCGAGGTCCTCGAACATCCCCTGCGGCGCCCAGAAGTCCTTCGCGCCCTTCTTCATCGAGTGGAAGGCCTGGTAGGCGGCCCGCCCGACGACGGGGGTCCTGGTGAGCTTGTCCTTGCCCCAGTCGAGGACCTGCTCGTACTGGCGGTTGGTGCGCAGCATCGCGAGATGGTCGGCGAGCCCGCCGATCGTCGGGGCGTAGGAGCGCTCGTTGTCGTTGACGACGATGACGAGCGGGAGGTCCTTGTTGGCGGCGATGTTGTTCAGCGCCTCCCAGGCCATGCCGCCCGTGAGCGCGCCGTCACCGATGACCGCGATGGCGTGCCGGTCCTCGCCGCGCAGTCGGTAGCCGCGGGCGATGCCCTCGGCCCAGGACAGCGAGGTCGACGCGTGGCTGTTCTCCACGACGTCGTGCTCGGACTCGGCGCGGCTCGGGTAACCGGAGAGCCCACCGCGCGTGCGCAGAGCGGCGAAGTCCTGACGGCCGGTGAGCAGCTTGTGCACGTAGGACTGGTGCCCGGTGTCGAAGACGACCGTGTCGCGTGGGGAGTCGAAGACCCGGTGGATCGCCATCGTCAGCTCGACGACGCCGAGGTTGGGCCCGAGGTGGCCCCCGCTGCGTGAGACCTCCGCGACGAGGAAGGCCCGGATCTCCCGCGCAAGCGTCTCGAGCTGCTCGACGGGGAGCCGCTTGAGGTCGGTGGGAGAGGTGATCGTCTCGAGGACTGCCACGCTGGCTTTCCTTCCGGTGTGGGGACCGCACGAGTCTACGTCTCCCACGCTGGGAAGTGACTGCGGACCTGCGCCGCACGGCCCGGCATGGTGTGGCTCACAGCCGCTCGACGAAGACTCCGCCGTCCATCGCCTCCCGGAGCAGGGTGATCCCCCGCTGGGCGGACCGCAGCCGCAGGCCCTCGTGCTCGAGGCACACGAGGAGGGCATCGGCGGTGCCGGCAGGCAGCGCCTCCCCGAGGTCGACCCGCACGGTCCGGTAGGCCTGACGCATCGCCTCGACCTGGGCCGCGACGTGCTGCTCGGCCAGCCACGCGAGCGCGACCGGGTGACGGCGCAGCACCGCATGCCCCCGGTAGTCGGGCGGGCACAGGTCGAGCAGCCAGGCGACCGCCGCCTGCTGCCACCCCCGCACGCCCGGTGGCGGCACCCGGTCCGGCCACCCGGGGGGACCCCCCTTCGCCCGGGACGCGGTGTGCGCCCCCGGAGACCCCGGCGCGACCGACCGCACCGGGGGTCCTGTTGCAGGCTGATCGAACACCTGTTCGAGTCTACGCCACGACGGAGGTGGCACGGACCGAGGGAATCCGGCCCGACTCAAGGCCTGAGGAACGAGGGCCAAGGGCCGCATTCCCTCGGCCGGGACACGGGCCGTGGCAGCCCGAAGGGGGGTACCCACCGAGTCGGTGGGCACCCCCCCTTCGGGTGGTCGCCGGTCGTCAGCTCACGAGCGAGCGGAGCACGTACTGCAGGATGCCGCCGTTGCGGTAGTACGCGGCCTCACCCGGGGTGTCGATGCGCACGACCGCGTCGAACTCCACCGTCTCGCCGGAGTCCTTCGTGGCGCTCACGGCGACCGTCTCCGGTGCAGGGCCATCGTTGAGCGCGGCGATGCCGGAGAAGGCGAAGGTCTCGCTCCCGTCCAGGCCGAGCGACTCCGCGCTCTCCCCTGCCGGGAACTGCAGCGGGATGACGCCCATACCGATGAGGTTGGAGCGGTGGATGCGCTCGTAGGACTGCGCGATGACGGCCCGGACCCCGAGCAGCCGCGTGCCCTTGGCCGCCCAGTCACGCGAGGAGCCGGAGCCGTACTCCTTGCCGGCGAGGACGACGAGCGGCACGCCGGCCTCGAGGTAGCCCTCGGAGGCCTCGAAGATCGTCGTCTGCTCCCCGCCCTTGAGGAAGTCGCGCGTGAAGCCGCCCTCGACACCGTCGAGCAGCAGGTTCTTCAGCCGGATGTTCGCGAAGGTGCCGCGGATCATCACCTCGTGGTTGCCACGGCGCGAGCCGTAGGAGTTGAAGTCCTTGCGGTCCACGCCGTGCTCGGCGAGGTAGACCCCGGCGGGGCTGTCGGCCTTGATCGCACCGGCCGGGCTGATGTGGTCGGTGGTGACCGAGTCGCCGAGCAGGGCGAGCACCCGGGCGCCGGAGATGTCCTCGACGGCGTCGAGCTCCATCGTCATCCCGTCGAAGTACGGGGGCTTGCGCACGTAGGTGGACTCCTGCGCCCACTCGAAGGTGTTGCCCTCCGGCGTCTCCAGCGAGGTCCAGCGCTCGTCACCGGCGAAGACGTCCGCGTACTTCTCGGTGAACATCTCCTGGTTGACGGCGCCGTCGATGACGCCCTGGACGTCGGCCGGGGCCGGCCAGATGTCCTTGAGGAAGACCTCCTTGCCGTCGGCGTCGGTGCCCAGCGGCTCGGACTCGAAGTCGAAGTCCATCGTCCCGGCGAGCGCGTAGGCGATGACCAGCGGCGGCGACGCGAGGTAGTTCATCTTCACGTCGGGGTTGATGCGCCCCTCGAAGTTGCGGTTGCCCGACAGGACCGAGGTCACCGCGAGGTCGCTGTCGTTGACCGCCTGGGAGACCTCCTCGATGATCGGGCCCGAGTTGCCGATGCAGGTCGTGCAGCCGTAGCCGACGAGGTGGTAGCCCAGCTTCTCGAGGTAGGGCCACATGCCGGCCTTCTCGTAGTAGGAGGTCACGACCTTCGACCCGGGGGCCATCGACGTCTTGACCCACGGCTTGACCTGCAGGCCCCGCTCGACGGCGTTCTTCGCGAGCATTGCCGCCGCCATCATCACCGACGGGTTGGAGGTGTTGGTGCAGCTGGTGATCGAGGCGATGACGACGTGCCCGTGGTCGATCTCGACCTCGGTGCCGCCGATGACGACCGGGGTCGGCTGCGACGCCCGGTCACCGTTGTTGCGCGGCGCCGAGTGGCTCGGCTGCCCGGCCGTCTCCGACGCCTCCAGCGCGTCGTGGCTGGGTGCGTCCGAGGCCGGGAAGGTGTCGCCCAGCTCGCGGTCCACCGAGCTCTTCTCGATGCCGTTGCCGTCGACGATGTAGTTCTTCAGGTCGCCGCGGAACTGCTCCTTGGCCTCGCTGACCGAGATGCGGTCCTGGGGACGCTTCGGGCCGGCGATGGAGGGCACGACCGTCGACAGGTCGAGCTCGAGGAACTCGGAGAAGCGCGGCTCGACGCTCGGGTCGAGCCACATGCCCTGGGTCTTGGCGTACGCCTCGATGAGGTCGACCTGCTGCTCCGAGCGGCCGGTCAGACGCAGGTAGTCGAGGGTGACGTCGTCGATGGGGAACATCGCGGCGGTGGAGCCGAACTCCGGGCTCATGTTGCCGATGGTGGCGCGGTTGGCCAGCGGCACCTGTGCGACGCCCTCGCCGTAGAACTCGACGAACTTGCCGACGACGCCGTGGTTGCGCAACATCTCGGTGATCGTCAGCACGACGTCGGTCGCGGTGGCGCCGGCGGGGATGGCGCCCGAGAGCTTGAAGCCGACGACGCGCGGGATGAGCATGGAGACGGGCTGGCCGAGCATCGCGGCCTCGGCCTCGATGCCGCCGACGCCCCAGCCCAGGACACCCAGGCCGTTCTCCATCGTCGTGTGGGAGTCGGTGCCGACGCAGGTGTCGGGGTAGGCGAGACCGTCCCGGGTCATCGTCACTCGGGCGAGGTGCTCGATGTTGACCTGGTGGACGATGCCGGTGCCCGGGGGGACGACCTTGAAGTCGTCGAAGGCCGTCTGGCCCCAGCGCAGGAACTGGTAGCGCTCGTTGTTGCGCTGGTACTCGAAGTCGACGTTGCGCTCGAAGGCGTCGTCGGTGCCGAAGACGTCGATCTGGACGGAGTGGTCGATGACCATCTCGGCGGGGGCCAGGGGGTTGATCTTGGTCGGGTCGCCACCGAGCTCGGCGACGGCCTCGCGCATCGTGGCCAGGTCGACGACGCAGGGCACCCCGGTGAAGTCCTGCATGATCACGCGGGCGGGCGTGAACTGGATCTCCGTGTCGGGCTGGGCGTCCTTGTCCCAGGAGCCGAGGGCGTTGATGTGATCGGCGGTGACGTTCTCGCCGTCCTCGGTCCGCAGCTGGTTCTCCAGCAGGACCTTGAGGGAGTAGGGAAGGTTCTCCGAGCCCTTGACCGCATCGATCCGGTAGATCTCGTAGGACTCGTCACCGACGGTGAGCTGGTCCTTGGCGTTGAAGGTGTTCGCACTGGCCACAGTCGACTCCTTGGGTTAGTTATCTTGACGTCAAGATAAATCTATCACAACCGCCCCATCGGGTCGTGGACCCCCGATGACGGGCTCTGCGCCCACTCTCCCGCACCCGGGCCCTCACGTCACGGCGACGGCACGGATCCTCGGGCGGGCTCGAAGACCGCGATGCACTCGACGTGGTGGGTCATCGGGAAGGCGTCGAGGGCGCGCAGCCCGGTCAACGCGTACCCGCGCTCGGCGAGGTAGGCGGTGTCCCGGGCGAGCGCCGCCGGGTCGCAGGCGACGTAAACCATGCGCCGGGGACGAAGGGAGACCAGCGCCTCCACGACGCCCCGCCCGGCTCCGCTGCGGGGCGGGTCGAGGACGATGACGTCCGCACTGGGCGGGAGCAGGTCGGAGCGGGTCGGGCGGCCCCGGGTGCGACCGCGGCCGTTCCGGCCGCCCTTCGCTCCCTTCGGTCCCTTGCGGGGGACGCCGAAGAGATCATCCACGCGGCCCGGCACGACGAGTGCCCACGGGCGGTCGTCGAGGTTCTCGCGCAGGTGGTCGGTGGCCCGCCGGTCGGACTCGACGGCGATGAGCTGGCCCTGCTCCCCCGCCGCAGCGGCGAGCGGGACGGAGAAGAGGCCGACCCCGCTGTACAGGTCGAGGACCCGCTCCCCCGGCTCCACGCGGGCGGCGGCGAGCACGGCCTCGACGAAGACGCGCGGTGCGTCGCGGTGCACCTGCCAGAACCCGCGGGCGTCCACGGCCATGGGGATCCGGCCGAGCGGTGCGTCGACGACCTCGGTCATGGGGATCGGCGGCGTCGGCGCATCCCCGGGCACCTCCACGACGACCGTGTCCTCCTCCCCCGTGGGCACGACGACGTCGATCGCCGAGATCCCCTCGAGGGCGCCGGGGTCGCCGGCGACGTCGGCGCGGACCTCGGCGAGCCCGGCGTCGATCTCGGGCACGGCGATCGGGCACCCGGGCACGGCCTCGACCGTGTGGCTGCGGTGGCGTCGCAGGCCGACCGTCGCGCCGTCCACGGCGAACTCCACCCGGGTGCGGTACCGCAGGCCGTCCTCGTCGTCGAGCGCCTCGACACGCACCTCCCGGTCGATGCCGGCCAGGCGCTTCAGCTGCTCGGTGACGACCCGCGCCTTCAGCTCGCGCTGGTGACCGGTGCCCACGTGCTGGAAGTCGCAGCCGCCGCAGCCACCGGGTCCGGCGGCCGGGCAGCGGCTCGGGACACGGTGCTCCGACGCGTCGAGCACCGCGACGGCGTCGGCCCGCAGGAAGCGGTCACCGGACCCCCCTTCGGTGATCCGGGCACGCACCCGCTCGCCGGGCAGGGAGTGCCGCACGAAGAGCACGCGGCCCGCGTAGCGCGCCACGCAATGGCCCCCGTGCGCGACGGGCCCGATCTCGACCTCGACCTCGTCCCCGACCGTCAGCTCGTCGGCTGCCTTCGCACCCATGTCCACGTTCATCCACCACCGCGACGTACGTCGCCGGCCACAGGGCCGTCCATTCGTTCTTCTGCTCCCACGGAGCTGGCGAGCTGCCAGGGCACCGAGGAGACCATGACACCCGGGGTGAAGATCAACCGACTGCGCAGGCGCAGCGCCGACTGGTTGTGCAGCACCTGCTCCCACCAGTGCCCGAGCACGTACTGCGGGATGTACACGACGACGAGGTCACGGGGGTTGCCCGAGCGGATCGACTTCACGTGCTCGACGACCGGTCGGGTGATCTCCCGGTAGGGCGATTCGAGGGCCGTGAGCGGCACCGGGATCCCGCGCCGGTCCCACTCCGCCTGCAACGCCTCGGTCGCCTCGTGGTCGACGTCGACCGTGACCGCCTCGAGGCGGGAGGGGCGGGTCGCCTTGGCGTAGGCCAGGGCCCGCAGGGTCGGTCGGTGGATCGTGCTCACGAGGACGATGGCGTGCACCCGCGAAGGGAGCAGCTGCTGGGAGGTGTCGTCCTCGGCCACGGACAGCTCCTCGCGCACCCGCTGGTAGTGCCGGCTGATGCCCTGCATGAGCAGGAAGAGCGCCACCATCGCCACGATGGCGAAGCCGGCGCCGTGGGTGAACTTCGTGAGGATGACGACGACCAGCACCGTGCCGGACATGCCGGCTCCGACGGCATTGATCGCCCGGCGCCGCATCATCGAGCGACGCGCCTTCGTGTCCTTCTCCACCGCGAGGTGCCGGTTCCAGTGCCGGACCATCCCGACCTGGCTGACCGTGAAGGAGACGAAGACCCCGACGATGTAGAGCTGGATGAGCCGGGTGACGCTCGCGTCGAAGATCACGATGAGCATCCCCGCGGCGCCGGCGAGCAGGAGGATCCCGTTGGAGAAGGCCAGGCGGTCGCCGCGGGTGTGCAGCTGCCGCGGCAGGTAGCCGTCCCGGGCGAGGATCGAGCCGAGGACCGGGAAGCCGTTGAAGGCGGTGTTCGCGGCGAGCACGAGGATCAGACCGGTGACGATGGCCACGAGCGCGACGCCGGGCATGAAGCCGTCGAAGACGGCGTGGGAGACCTGGCCGATGACCGTGTGCTGCACGTAGCCCTCGCCGACCGGTTGGCCGTCGCGCAGCAGCTGGGTGGCCGGGTTCTCCGCGATCTTCACGCCGGTCCACTGCGCGAGCGCGATCATCGAGATGAGCATGGTCACGGACATGGTGCCCATGAGCAGCAGCGTCGTGGCGGCGTTCTTGCTCTTCGGGGGTCGGAAGGCCGGCACACCGTTGCTGATCGCCTCGACGCCGGTGAGCGCGGCACAGCCCGACGAGAAGGCGCGCAGCAGGAGGAAGGCCATCGCGAGCGTCCCGAGCTGCTCGAAGCCCGGCTCCGGAGCGAGCTCGAAGGCGGCGCTCTCCGCCTGCGGCAAGGTGCCCGTCGTCCGTCGCACGAGCGCGACCAGGGCCATGACGATGATGGCGAGCATGAAGAGGTAGGTCGGGATGGCGAAGGCGCGGCCGGACTCGCGCACGCCGCGCAGGTTCATGCCGGTGAGCGCGGCGATGAGCACGAGCGCCGCGAGCACCTCGTGGCCGCGGATGAAGGCGAAGGCGGCGGCCGCGTTCTGCACCCCGGAGGAGATCGAGACCGCCACCGTGAGCACGTAGTCCACGAGCAGGGCGCTCGCGACGGTCAGGCCCGCCCGCGGGCCGAGGTTGGTGCTGGCCACCTCGTAGTCCCCGCCCCCGGAGGGGTAGGCGTGGACGTTCTGCCGGTAGCTCGCCACGACGACCGCCATCACCGCGACGACGCCGAGCGCCACCGGCCACGAGCTCGTGACGGCGAGTGCGCCACCGGCCAGGCCGAGGGTCAGGAGGATCTCGTCCGGGGCATAGGCCACGGAGCTGAGGGCGTCGCTGGCAAAGACCGGAAGGGCGAGCCGCTTGGGAAGCAGGGTCTCGCCCAGGCGGTCACTGCGCATGGCGCGACCGACGAGGACGCGCTTGAGGAGTTGTCCTGAAGACACTCCGCGAGTGTAGGCCCGCTGCGCGATGGGAGTACCGTCGTGGCGTGCACTTCGTCATCATGGGCTGCGGCCGGGTCGGCGCGTCGCTCGCTCACTCCCTCGAGCGGATCGGCCACGACGTCGCCGTCGTCGACCAGGACCCCGAGGCCTTCCTCCGTCTCGGCAGTGAGTTCACCGGCCGAAGGGTCGCCGGTGTCGGCTTCGACCGCGACGTCCTGGTCCGGGCCGGCATCAAGGAGGCACACGCCCTCGCGGCCGTTTCGAGCGGCGACAACTCCAACATCCTCGCGGCCCGGGTCGCGCGCGAGACCTTCGGCGTCGAGCACGTCGTCGCCCGCATCTACGACCCCGGTCGCGCACAGGTCTACCAGCGTCTGGGGATCCCCACCGTCGCGACGGTCCGCTGGACCGCCGACCAGGTGCTACGTCGCCTGCTCCCCCAGGGCCTCGCCAGCGAGATGACCGACGCCTCCGGGCGACTCCTCGTCGCCGAGGTCGCCGTCGCCGACACCTGGATCGGTCGCCCCCTCACCCTGGTCGAGGAGCTGACCGGCGCCCGGGTGGCCTATGTGACGCGTCTGGGTGAGGGCATCCTCCCGGGACCGCAGACGGTGCACCAGGAGGGTGACCTCCTCCACCTCGTCATCGAGCGGACCCGGATCGACGAGGTCGAGCGGATCCTCGACAACCCACCCCCGATGGAGGCCTGACTGTGCGCGTCATCATCGTGGGAGCGGGCTCCGTGGGCCGCTCCATCGCCCAGGAACTGCTCGACAACGGGCACGAGATCCTGCTCGTCGACAAGGCGACGACAGAAGCCCTGGTCGACAACCTCCCGGACGCCACGTGGCTGACCGGGGACGCGTGCGAGATCTCGACGCTCCAGGAAGCCGAGGTGGCCACGGGGGACGTCGTCGTGGCTGCGACCGGCGATGACAAGGCGAACCTCGTGGTCTCCCTCCTGGCGAAGACCGAGTTCGGCGTGCCGCGCACCGTCGCCCGGGTGAACAACCCGAAGAACGAGTGGATGTTCGACGAGTCCTGGGGCGTCGACGTGGCCGTCTCCACTCCGCGGCTGATGACCGCGCTCGTCGAGGAGGCCGTCAGTGTCGGCGACCTCGTGCGGATCTTCGACTTCCGTCAGGGCAACTCCTCGATGGCCGGCATCACGCTCCCGGAGGACAACCCCAACGTCGGCCGGCGGGTCGGTGACATCGACTTCCCCGAGGACACCCTGCTCCTGGCCATCATCCGCGACTCCCGGCCCATCGGCCCGACGGCGGACGACGCCCTCGAGGCCCGGGACGAGCTGCTCTTCGTCACGACGACGGAGGCCGAGCCCCAGCTCGAGGCGATGATGCGTCCCGGTTCGCCGGCACGCCGGCACCACGGCTGACCCACGCGAGGCTGGCACCATGCGGAAACTGACCTTCGCCATGAACCTCAGCCTGGACGGCTACATCGCGGCGCCCGGCGACGACCTCGGTTGGGGCGTGCCGAGCGACGAGCTGTTCCAGTGGTGGTCCGACCGGGTGGGGGCGACGGGCCTGGCGCTGTACGGGCGCAGGCTGTGGGAGACGATGAGCTCCCACTGGCCCACCGCTGACCAGCAGCCTGGCGTCACCGGCGCGGAGGTCGAGTTCGCCCGCCGCTGGCGGGACATGCCGAAGGTGGTCTTCTCCGCGACGACCAGCGCGCTCGACTGGAACACCCGCCTGGTCACCGGCGACGCGGTCACCGAGATCACCCGGCTGAAGGCCTGCGATGGCGGCCCCATGGACATCGGTGGGGCCACCCTCGCCGCAGCGGCCATGCGGGCCGGGCTGATCGACGAGTACGTGCTGGCCACCGCACCGGTCCTGGTCGGCGGCGGCACACCGTTCTTCACGGCCCTGGACAACTGGGTGAACCTGAACCTGGTGGAGACCCGGACCTTTCCCGGCGGCGTGGTCCTGACGAGATACGAGACCAGGCACTGAACACCCACCCTCTCGACCTCTCCCACAGGGCCACGGGCCACCGCATCGGCGGCCACTGTGCGGGACTCAACTGTTGATCGGGAGGCGGCCGTTGCGCACCGGGACGACGGCCGACGACAGCCGACCCACCACCGACAACGACATCTCTCGACAACAGCTGTCGCGACGCACCGAGTGCTGCACACGACACCCGGTCCACGGGATTGCTGGCGGTACGCCGCGTGACGACGGCGTCGTGCGAAGTGTCCGGGTCGGGCCTTCCGGCCTGCCGTCGCCTTGCCGCGAGCTCGACTACGCCCAAAGCGAACGCTTCTTGTCGAACTTCGTGTTCTTCGCGTGGACTGACTCACATGGAGACACTGATCTTGGGTGGGACGGCCCTGCTGGGCCGGGCGATCGCAGATGTCGCGCTTGATCGTGGTCACGCGGTGACGTGTCTGGCACGTGGCAGTTCGACTGCGGCTACGGGGGCGATCTTCGTTTCTGCGGATCGCAACGAAGATGATGGACTTGCGGCCGTCAAGTCCCGTGAGTGGGACGTCGTGATCGACGTGTCGCGCCAACCCGGACAGGTGCGCCGTGCCGTGCGCGACCTCAGCACCAGCCACTGGGTGTTCATCTCCTCGAGCAACGTCTATGCCGACTTCTCCAGCCTCGAGCAGGACGAGAATGCACCGCTTGTTGCGCCCCTGCAGAGTGAGGTCATGGACGACATGTCGACCTACGGTGAGGCCAAGGTCGCCTGCGAAGACACCGTCCGTGCCAGCGACAGCTCAAGCACGATCGTGCGATCGGGCCTGATCGGAGGTCCCGGTGACTGGTCGGGCCGGACCGGGTACTGGCCATGGCGGTTCCAACACCCCAGTGGGAGCGACGTCATCGTCCCTGATGATCCCGACTTCCCGTGCGCGCTCATCGACGTGCGCGATCTGGCCTCCTGGATCGTCACCGCCGCCGAGCACAAACTCGACGGCACGTTCAACACCACTGGCCCGACCCTTCCCTTCCGAGAAGTGATCGCGGCTGCCGCGCGGGTGGCTGACAGCGCCACCCGACCACGCGCGGTCCCGGCCGCGAGGTTGGCCGAGCTCGGGATCGGGCCCTGGATGGGGCCTGCCTCCCTTCCGCTGTGGATCGACGATCCCGCTTGGCGTGGCTTCGCCACCATGAACACCGACCGTGCCGTTGCTGCCGGCCTCGTAGCCCGCCCCCTCGACGACACCCTGCGCGACACACTTGCCTACGAGAACCATCGGTCCGAGCCCAGGCAGGCGGGCCTCACCGATGAAGAGGAGCGCCGAGTGCGGGCCTCACTCGATCTATGCAGCAATTGACCACCCGCGTCGTCCTTCGTTCGAACGCCTGTACATGACCGGACTGAAACGGTGACCCACTGCCCGGTCGTCATCCGGCGACGGCGGCTGCCACCTCGCAGACGTTGCGGCAATCCTTCGTCGTCGAGGAAGGGAGATCCGCGTCCCTGGCAACCATCACGTCGGGATCGAAACGCGGGTAGCAACCCATCGCTGCGCCTTCCATGGCTTCGGTCCAGGCACGCTCAAAGTGGCCCGTCCCCCAAGAAGAGTGGGCGGCTGCTCGGTCCGGGAAAGGAGTTGGCCGGGAGCGAGAAGAACTCATGGATCTCGCGCCCGTTGAGGATGACCAACACATGCCCCGGCGCTGCGCAATCAAGGAATCCGGAAGGGCGGAGCGCGTCGCGGCGCCGCGTTCTGTGGGCGATCGGTACGTGGGTCCGCGAGCAGCGTCACCAGGAGATGGGAGACTCAGTTGATGAACGTTCTCTTTGTCGCCGGATTTGCCGTCATCAGCAGCACGCCGGGTCAAGACCTTCGTCTCTTCGTTGACACTTTGGGCCTTCCTCTCCGGCCGCCGACCAGTGTCCCGACCGCCGAGTACCGTTACTCCGAGCGCATCGATGGCACCAAGCATTTCGGGGTGTGGCCCCTGTCGGAGGCCGCACACGCCTGCTTCGGCACCCAGCAGTGGCCGGCCACGCATCCGATTCCGCAGGCCACGATCGAGTTCGAGGTCGAGGATGTCGAGGCAGCCGCGGCGGAACTTCACGAACAGGGCCATGGCCTGGTCCACGAAGTCCGTACCGAGCCGTGGGGTCAGGTCATCGCACGCTTCCAGTCGGCAGATGGCCTCTTGTTGGGTGTCTGCTCCACACCCCATCTCGCGCACGCATGACCTCTCGCAGTACCTCACCACCTTGAACGAACGCCGTCACACCGGCGACTGCGTGATCAAGAGTCTGGCGATCATGTCGCTGCAGCAAAGCGGAGGAGAAGGCTCGTTCACCCGGACTCCACCGGCGCGGGCGGCTCAGCTCCCCGCGCCCGTGAGATCCAAGATCTCGTCCTCGTCCGGGACGGAGACGTCCACCGATTCGTTGTAGTCGCCCACTCGTCGTTGCCGTCCTCGTCGAGGGCCAGGTCCACCCCCCGGGTGGCACCGCCCTGCTCGATCTCGCCGGAGATGCTCAACGAGCTGACCTCGCCCATGTCCGTTCGGACGCGTTCCATGATTTCCGGCCCGGACAACCCGTCCAGGCTGTCCTCGGCGCCCCCGCAGGCGCTCAGGCCCACGAGCATGGCCAGTCCCGCAAGTGCGGCGATGATGTCCCGGTTCCTCATGCGCACGACGCTAGCGCCTCGTCCGGTCGCGAGTCGCTCGGTGGCACACTCGTGGCATGTTCGGTGGGTTCACTGAGGGAATGGTCGACGCCGGCGACCTGTCCGTGTTCGCCCGGCACGCTGGGAACGGCCCAGCAGTGCTGCTGTTGCATGGTCACCCACGCACCTCGAGCACGTGGCATCGGGTGGCACCCCTCATGGTGGAGCAGGGACTGAGCGTCGTCTGCGCGGACCTGCCGGGCTATGGCAGGTCGGACAAGCCGGAGCCGACTGCCGACCATGCGCCCCACTCCAAGCGAGCCGGTGCCCGGTCCCTGGTGCACGCGATGGAGGAGCTGGGGCACGAGACATTCGCCGTCGTGGGCCACGACCGCGGCAGCTACTACGCCCTTCGCATGGCCCTGGACCACCCGGAGCGGGTCACTCGGGCCGCACTCCTGGACTGTGTGCCGATCAGTGAGCACCTGGATCGGGCAGACGCTCGATTCGCCACCGCCTGGTGGCACTGGTTCTTCTTCGCCCAACCCGAGGTGCCCGAACGGGTGATCAATGCCGACCCCGACGCCTGGTATGACGGTGACCCCGAGGCCATGGACGCGGAGAACTTCGCTGAATGGCGAGCCGCGATCCATGACCCGGCGGTGGTTCGCGCGATGGTGGAGGACTACCGGGCCGGCCTGGGCATCGACGCCGATCACGAGCGGGCAGACCGGGCGGCGGGGCGCCGCCTGCAGCAGCCTCTCCTGGTGCTGTGGTCCACGCGAGATGACCTCGAGGACCTGTACGGCGATCCGCTGCTCATCTGGCAGAACTGGGCGGATGACATCAGGGGAGGCGGTATCGACTCCGGCCACCACATGGCCGAGCAGGCACCGAAGGAACTCGCCGCGGCGCTGACCTCCTTCCTGGCGGATGCACCCCGGTAGCGGGCCACCGCATCGCAGTGCGCCTGCGCTCTCCGCACTCGCGCGAGGTGCCTCGTCACCGGGCGAAGGGGGTCACTCCCCCGAGTCGACCGGCTCACGAAGGTCGACGGGCTGGACGAGGTCGTCGTCCGGGTCGATCGGGGTGTGGCCCTTGAGGAGCATCGCGCCCATGATCGCCACCGCGCCCGCCCACAGCGGCCAGCCGAGGACGACCTTGGAGATCGTCAGCCCGGCGACGTTGTCGGTGAGGTAGAGCGGGCCCATGATCCCCACGCGGATGACGTAGACGCCCGCCAGGACCAGGGTGAGGCGACTGCAGACCGCGACGGCCGCGGGGTTGCGCCGCCAGCGGAAGGGATCACCCGCGGCGACGGCCGTCTGGTCGACCGCGCCGACCATGAGTCCGATGAGCGGCCACCGCACGAGCACGGACAGCACGGTGCCGACGAGGTAGGCGCACGAGGTGAGGATGCCCGGCAAGAAGGCGTCCTCGGCCTCGCCGGAGCGCAGCGCGAAGAAGGCGGCCAGCGCGGTGGCGAAGATCGACCCGAGGACGAACTGCAGGGTCTGGCGCTGGACGAGCCGGGCGATCGCGAAGACCACCGTGACCGCCACGGCGGCACCGAGGGAGGCATTGCGCTCCTGGGTCACCGACCACACGACGACGAAGACGAGCATCGGGAGGGCGGCCTCGATGGAGCCGCGAATGCCCCCGAGGGCCTCGCCCAGCCGGTGCCGGATCAGGGCCTCGACCGTGGGGTGGGCCGGCTCAGCGGCCATGGTGGGGCACCAGCTCGTAGGCCGGGTTGTAGATCGTCGGGACGCCCTCGGGGCGGCAGATCAGGCCGGTGACCTTGACGTAGGCGCCGGGCTCGATGCCGGTGATGCGACGCCGACCGAGCCAGACGAGCTGCACGGTCATCGACCCGTCGTAGACCTGGGCCACCAGCGCGGGGACGGTCGCGCGAGGCCGCAGCGTCACCGCAGCGACGGTCCCGGCCAGGGTGACGATCTCCCGGTCGGTGCCCGGGGCGAGCGGTCGACAGCCCTGGGCGGTGGCCGCCTCGCGCAGCTCTCCCGCGGCGACGTCGTCGTCGGAGCGACCGAAGTCGGCCAGTCGTCGCAGGAGGGCAGCCATCAGCGCACCTCGGTGATCTCTGGGCCTCGCTCGAAGGGCTTGAGGTCGTCGCCGGTCGGCGTGCCGTCCTCGTCGAGCTCCACCGGGTCGTCGGAGGCCTCTCTGGACGGCACGACGAGCGGGAGCATCTCGCGTGGGGCCCGGGGTTCGTCACCACGCGTGACGACGATCGAGCGCAGGCACTCGTCGTACGGGGCCCGAGCGGCCTCGTCGACTGCCGGCGCCCCGGAGTAGACCGCGCGCAGGAACCACCGGCTGCCGTCGACACCGGCGAAGATCGCCGGGGCGAAGACGGTGCGTCCTTGCGGACCGGGCTGGGCCAGGCGGGTGCGCAGCTCGGTGCCGAAGGGTCCGACGCCCTCCTCGACGGTGCCACCGTTGCCGCGGATCATCTCGGCGATCTCCTCGCGGATCTCACCCCAGATTCCGCTCGACCGGGGGGCGGCGAAGACCTGGATCTGGAGCGCGCCCTGATCGTCGGCCATCTGGATGGCCGAGGGCTCCTGGCTGGTGGCGTCCACCTCGAGGCGCAGCTCCATGCCCGGTCCGGGCAGAGCGTGCACGGAGCCGAGGTCGATCCGGGAACCCAGGTCGGTGACCTCGCTGCTGTCGCGGGGGCCCTCGGACGCCGTGACCGGGGCGGGGTCCACCGCAGCGTCCGTCGTGGTGTCCGCGCCGGTGTCGGCGGCGCCCTGCCCGGGCGTGCTCGCCTCGTCCTCGGCGATGTCCTTCTTCTTGCGGCCGAACATCATCCTCGTCCTGTCGTCGACAACGGGCCGAAGCCCCCACTGGATCCATGTCCAGTGTCGCCCCGCTCACTGGCCGGAAGCGAATCGACGGGGAGGAATTCCCCTTCGCCGACCTCCTGGAGCACCAGCTGGGCGATCCGGTCGCCCACGCGCACGGTGTAGGGCTCCCGGGCGTCGAGGTTGATGAGGTTGACGAGGATCTCGCCGCGGTAGCCGGAGTCCACGGTCCCGGGCGCGTTGACGACCGAGATCCCGTGCCGGGCCGCGAGACCCGAGCGCGGGTGCACCAGCGCCACCCACCCGGGCGGCAGCGCGAGGCTCACCCCGGTGGGCACGAGGGCTCGACACCCCGGCTCGAGGACGACCTCGGCGACCGAGGTCAGGTCAGCGCCGGCGTCCCCGGCCTTGGCGTACGCGGGCAGCCGCGCCTCCCGGTGCACCAGGTGCACCGGGACACGCGGCCGCCGCGACGCGTCAGTCACCGGTCAGGCGTCGCACTCGGTGCAGATCGGGCCGCTCTTGCCCTCGCGCGCCAACTGGCTGCGGTGGTGGACGAGGAAGCAGCTCGTACAGGTGAACTCGTCCGCCTGACGGGGAACGACCCGCACCGACATCTCCTCGCCGGACAGGTCGGCGCCGGGCAGCTCGAAGCCTTCGGCCATCTCCGTCTCGTCGACGTCGACATTGGATGAGGTCGCGTCACCGCGACGGGACTTCAGCTCTTCGATCGAGTCCTCGGACAGCTCGTCGTCGGTCTTGCGAGGGGCGTCGTAATCGGTCGCCATCTCTCCTGATTCCTTGGGGGCTAGCAGTGCTGGAACGTGGGTCGCCGTTGTCAACGCAGCAGGTGCTGAATTTGTGCCCGGCGCGCCGGATTGTGCCCTATCTACCCGCGCCACGCCACCCTGAACCACCTACCGGTCGATTTCCCGACCGACGTGGGCCACCACCTCGCCGAGCACCGACCCCAGGGCGCGGTGGACGGCAGGGCCCCCGGCGAGCGTCATGGTGTCGGTGGGGTGCCCCCCGTCGAGGTCCGTGACGAGCGCGCCGGCCTCCGCGGCGACGAGCCAGCCCGCCGCCATGTCCCACGGGTTGAGACCTCGCTCGTAGTACACGTCGAGGCTCCCGTCGGCGACCCGGCAGAGGTCCAGCGCAGCACTCCCGAGGCGCCGGATGTCACGCACCCGAGGCAGCAGACCGGCCAGGACCTCGCCCTGCCACCGACGACGCTCGGCGTCGTAGCCGAAGCCGGTACCGCACAGGGCCAGGCCCAGCTCCGTGTCCGTGACCCGCAGGGTCCGGGCGTCCCCGTCGCGCACGGCCCGTCGGGCACCACCGCCGAGGGTGGCGGTGAACCGCTCCCCCGTCACCGGGTTGACCACCGCGCCGGCCACCGGACGCCAGGCGCCAGCGGTCGAGGGGTCGCCGACGACGGCCGCGACGGAGACGGCGTAGGCGGGGATGCCGTAGAGGTAGTTCACGGTGCCGTCGATCGGGTCGACGACCCAGGTGATGCCCGAGGAGCCGGCCCGGCCGCCACGCTCCTCCCCGGCGAAGCCGTCCTGCGGCCGCAGCTCGGCGAGGCGGGTGAGCAGCAGGTCCTGGCTGCGCTGGTCCATGACCGTGACGACGTCGGTCGCCGAGGACTTGGTCTCCGCGACCCCGAGGTCGGGCGGGCGCTCGTCGACGATGAGGCGGCCCGCCTCGACCGCCACCTGCTCGGCGACGGCGACGAGGACTCTCGGGTCGATGCCCTCGGGTAGCGGGATGGTCACGTCAGTCCTCTCCGCAGAGAGCGGGACGCGCCGTCTGCAGGTTCGGGCAGCACCCGAGGGGGCAGCGCGAGGGGTGGGAGTCGAGATCGCGCCAGGTGGCGCGCACGGGGTCCTCGCCGCGGGCCTGGCCGGCCCGCTCGAGGAGCAGGTCGGCGAGCCCGGCGACGAAGGCCGGGTCCGTCCCCGGGGTGGGCACACGGGTGTGGGCCAGGCCCAGCTGCGCCGCGGTCTCGGCCGCCTCGACGTCGAGGTCGTGGACGACCTCCATGTGGTCGGAGATGAAACCCAGGGGGACGAGGACGACGTGCTCGACGTGCCCCTCCTCGGCGAGCTCGCGCAGGCGGTCGTTGACGTCCGGCTCGAGCCAGGGGGTGCGCGGTGACCCCGAGCGGGAGCAGAAGGCCAGCCCACCGGGCAGGTCGACGCCCAGGGCGGTGTCGACCTCCGCGAGGATCGCCGCCGCGGTCTCCGCCTGGTCGGCGGAGTAGGCGCGGCCCTCCCCGTCGCCCGGGCCGGAGGTCTCGTCCATTGCGTCGGGGATCGAGTGGGTGATGAAGAGCAGCGCCACGGCCTCGGCGCCGACCGCGGCGACCGCCTCCCGGGTGGCGGTGAGCGTGTCCCGGGCGAAGGTCCCGGCGAAGCCGGGGTGCTCGCCGAAGGGCCGGATCTTGTCGAGGACGAGGTCCGGGTGCTCGGTGACGGCCTCGGCGAGGCCCTCCCGGTACTGCCGGCACGAGGAGTAACTGCGCCAGCCACTCGTGGGGATGACCGCCACCCGGGTGGCGCCGGCGGCGGAGAGCTGCTCCAACGCGTCCGCGACGAAGGGGGCGGAGTTGCGGTTGCCGAGGACGACCGGGAGCGGGTGGCCGCGCTCGGTGAGCTCGGCGGCGAGGTCCGCGACGAGCCGTCGGTTGAGCGCAGGCAGGGGGCTGACACCGCCGACCCGGTCGTAGTGCTCGCCGACCTCGACGAGTCGCTCGTCCGGCACCCCGCGTCCGGCGGTGACCCGGCGGAGGAAGGGCAGGACCTCGTCGGGCCCCTCGGGCCCCCCGAAGGACTGCAGGAGCACCCCGTCGTAGGGGTACAGCGGGGACTCGTCATCCGACTTCGGCATGGACACAAGGTATCCCTGCGGCGTGTGCGGCCACGGATCGGGCAGGGCAGGTGGCAGAGTCGGCGAAGAGCACGAGCGGACGAGAGGGAATGCTGATGCGCGACCTGCGACTCATCGGGGTGCACGACGACGGCGAGCACCTCGTCGTCACCGACGACGCCGGCGAGGAGTACCGCCTGCGGATCGACGAACCCCTGCGCGCGGCCGCCCGCCGGGACCGCCCACGACTCGGGCAGCTCCAGATCGCCATCGACAACAACGTGCGTCCGCGTGAGGTGCAGGCGATGATCCGTGCGGGTGCGACGCCCGACGAGGTCTCGGCCCGCACCGGCTGGGACCTGGACAAGATCGCCCGCTTCGAGGGGCCGGTCATCGCCGAGCGCGAGCACGTGGCCGGCCGGGCACAGGCCGTGCGCATGCGCGGGACCAATCAGGCCGGCGCCCCCGAGACCCTGGCCCAGCGCGCCGCGACCCGACTGACCGGTCGTGGCGTCGAGCCCTTCTCGGTCGCGTGGGACGCCTTCCGTGACGCCGAGGGGCAGTGGACGGTCACGGCGATCTTCACCGCCGGCGGCCGGGAGCGGACCGCCACCTGGTGGTTTGACGTGGCCGGCATGAGCGTCGTGGCGAAGAACGACGAGGCGAAGTGGCTCTCCGAGGCCGACACCCCCGCCGGCCCCGTCCCGGCCACGGTGCACCGCCCGACGGCCGTCTTCGACGTCGAGGTGGAGGAGAAGAGCGCCGAGCGGGCGACCCGCGCCAACACCGACGACCTCATCAACTCCATGCGTGAGCACTCCGGCGCCAAGAGCCGCCGTCGCGGTTCCCGTCGACGCTCCCGGGCGGGCGACGGCGCCTCGACCGCCACCGAGGACGCCCTGCCTCTCGACGCCCTCGAGGAGCCGCCCCCGGCCGCACGGGGGACCCACCCCCAGGACCTCGACGAGGCCGCCGAGCAGGAGTCGGTGACGGCAACCGACGAACCCGAGACGCCGGATGCCCCGACGGGTGGGGCGGACTCGGACGAGACGGACACGAAGGACGCGCTCGTCGAGGATGCCTCCGATGAGGAGGAGGACCACGACGAGGTGCCCGAGGAGGAGACCACGGGCGAGACGGACACTGCCTCCGCCGACGAGGGCGCCGGCCGCGGCCGGCCCTCTCGGGGCAAGAACCGCGCCCGCAAGGGGCGCGCGAGCGTCCCGAGCTGGGACGACGTGATGTTCGGCACCGCCAAGGAGTGACGACTCCCTCCCCCTTCGCATCTGCCTAGGCAAATGCGAAGGGGCCCGCATCTGCCTAGGCAAATGCGACCCCCAGCCGCATCTGCCTGGGCAGATGCGGTCAGGCGGGCGGCGGGACCGGGCAGGCAGCGAGGTCGAAGGGCAGGACGTCCGCGGACTGCGCGGCGGCCTGGGCGGCCTTCGAGCTCATCCTGCGCATGTGGTGCCGGCGGCAGAGGACCTCGTACTCGACCTCCCCCTCGTCGACGTCGGTGGTGTCCCCGACGACGACCTGCTCACCCTCGATGACCATCGCCCCGGCGACCACGCGGGCATTGTGCGTCGCGCGGCGGCCGCACCAGCACAGCGCAGCCACCTGCAGGACCTGGGTCCGGTCGGCGAGCTCGATGAGTCGCCGGCTGCCGGGGAAGAGCTCCGTGCGGAAGTCGCTGGTGATCCCGAAGGCGAAGACCTCGATGTCGAGCTCGTCGACGACGCGGGCGAGCTGCTCGACCTGTTCGGGTGTGTAGAACTGCGACTCGTCGCAGATGAGGTAGTCGACGCGCCCGCCGGCCGTGAGCTGGCCGACGACCGTCTCCCAGAAGTCGAGCTCCTCCCCCACCTCGATGGCAGACGTGGCCAGCCCCAGTCGGGAGGAGAGGAGCGCCTCCCCCGAGCGATCGAGTCGCGTGAAGATCAGGCCCACCCGTCCGCGGGCGCGGTGGTTGTGGTCCATCTGGAGGGCCAGCGTCGACTTGCCGCAGTCCATGGTCCCGGCGAAGAAGGTCAGCTCGGCCATCTCAGGCGTCCCGTGCGGGCAGGGTCAACCACGGGATGGCGACCTCGTCGGCCGTGATCGACCCGTGCACGCCGATCAGCGCCCGCAGCTCGGGTCGGTGGCGGCGGGAGTCGACGACGGCCACCGGTCCGGTCATCGCGGCGATGACGTCACCGATCCGGGGCCGCACGAGGTCGTCCACCCGGCCGAACCACCCTGCGGCCACGGCCTCCTCGCCGGTGATGACGTGGGCCTCGTCGCCGAGGCGCGAGCGCCACGCGGCGAGCACGTCGTCGAGTGCGCCCGGCTGCACGTGCAGCTGGACGCAGCGAGGTTCGCCGGACACGTGCCGCACCCCCGCGTCGAGCTCGGGCTCGGTGGCGATGTCCGGCCGGGCGTCGAGTGGCACATCGACCATGCCGTGGTCGGCGGTGATGTGCATCGAGGTGTCCGGGGGCAGCAGGTCCGCCAGGCGGGAGAGCTGCGCGTCGACCTCCTCGAGCTCCTCCCCCCACTGCCGCGAGTCGCTGCCGTGGACGTGGCCGATCTTGTCGATGTCGCCCCAGTACAGGTAGACCAAGGAGCGTGGTTGGGCCCGAAGGGCGGTCACCGTCGCGTCGACGCGCGCGGCCAAGGACTTCGCTGCGATGAACGCGCCACCGCGAAGGGCCGCCTCGGTCAGGCCGGAGCCGTCGAAGAAGCCCGGCCCGACCCGGGTGACGGCCACTCCGGCGCCCTGCGCCGCCTGGAAGACCGTCGGGTGCGGCTGCCACCGGTGCGGTGCGGGGCCGTCCTCCCAGGAGAGCTCGTTGAAGACCGCGTCGGTCTGCGGGTCGTAGGCCTCGTACCCGACGAGCCCGTGCACGCCCGCGAGGGAGCCGGTCCCGAAGGTGCCCATGGACGTCGCCGTCGTCGAGGGGAAGCCGCAGTCGATCCGCGCCGCGCTCGTCGGGTCCTGCAGCAGGCGACGGAGGAAGGGAGCGTGCCCCCCGCGCCGGGCGAGCAGCTCGGAGCCGAGCCCGTCGACGAGGACGACGACGGAGCGGCGGGCCGGTGGGAGGTGCCGGTCTCCCCCCTTCGCCAGGTCGGGGACGCCGAGGCTGGCGGCAATCGCCGGGAGCACGCGGTCGAGGCGGGGCGTGGCCGGCAGGAGGGGAGCCGGCTGGGTCGAGTGGTGGGCCATGCCGCAGTCAGTGCCCGATGCTCGAGGACAGGTCGCGGGCGAACTCGATGGCCCGGTCGAGGGCCGCCCGACCCTCGGCCTCTGCGCTGATCCGCAGACCGATGTCGTCGGCGGCAATGGTTCCCTCGTACCCGTGGTCGCCCCCCTCGCAGTCGGGGTCGCCGCACTGGCCGGGGAGGAGGTCGACACGGCTGACCGCGCCCCAGCCGATGGTCAGGGTCATCTCGCGCCCCAGCGACCCGGGCACGTAGTTCGACGGGTCGTCCGCCACGTGGGTGAGCATGACGCCACGGACCGCGGACAGCGGGATGCACTCCGTCGTCGCCGTGGCCACCTCGCGGGTTCCGGTGGTCCCCGACGGGTCGGCGAAGTCGTCGGCGTGGGCGATGAGGAGCCGGGTCCCGGTGCGGACGAAGACGGTGATGTGCCGCCGCACGGCATCCTGGTCGAAGGTCGTCTCCTGGTGGACGAGGTGGCTGAAGACCTTCTCGGTCCCGAGTGCGGCCTTGACGACATCGCCGACGAGCGCCGGGTAGTACCCCGCGCGATCGATGTCGGCGGTGAGGGCGTCAGGCAGCGTGATCGCCGTGAGATCGGCAGGAACGGACATGTCCGCCATTGTGCCCCAGCCTCAGGCAAGGCTCCGAGCGCCCGGGTCCGTGCGACGCCGGGCCGGGGCGATGATGATCTCCGCCCCGAGGACGGTCGCACCGCTCGGGTGCGCGATCACCGGGTTGAGCTCCACCGAGGACAGCTCGAGGAAGTCGTCGGACATCAGCGACAGACGACCGAGGATGTCCTCGAGGGCGGCGCGGTCCACCGGCGGCGACCCACGGTAGCCGGTGAGCAGCGGCGCGGACTTCACCTCCTCGACGAGCTCCCGCACGTCGACATCCGTCAGCGGAGGGATCCGGTAGGCGATGTCGTCGAGCATGGTCGTCGGCGCCCCGGCGATGCTGAAGGAGACGACCGGCCCGAAGAGGGGGTCCTCGATCGTGGAGAGCACGGTCGAGACCCCGGGACCGGCCATCTTCTGGACGACGAAGTAGTTGGCATCCATGGGCGCCAGACGACGGTCCATCGTCTCGAACGCCGCCCGGACGGCCACCTCGTCGTGCAGGTCCACGCGGATGCCCTCGAGCAGGGCCTGACCGCGCACGAGCGGCGAGAGCGACTTCACGACGACCGGGTAACCGACCTGCTCGGCCGCCGCGACCGCCTCGTCCGCGGTGGCCGCCTCGTGCCGGGACCACACGTCGATGCCGTAGGCGGCGAGCAGCTCGTGGGCCTCCTCGCTCGTGAGGGCCCGTCCCTCCGGGTCCTCCTCGAGGATCCGGTCGAGCAGGCCCCGGACCGCCCAGCGGTCGATGCCCTCCCGGACGACATTCACGCCCTTGTCCTTCTCCCGCCACTGGCCGTAGTCGGTGGCCGCCGACAGGGCGCGGATCGCCTCCTCCGGCATCGCGTAGAGCGGGACGGCCTGGCGGGGCACGTCGTCGGCGTACTCACCGAACTCGTGCAGGAAGGCCCCGTCCCCGCCGTCGTCGACGCCGCGCAGCCCGAGCAGGGTGGCCACGCAGGGCTTCTCCGAGTGGGAGGCCGCATAGCGCAGTGCCTCGACGACCTCCTGGTCGAGGGCGCCCACCGGCGGGATGAAGCAGACGATCACCGAGTCGACCTCCGGGTCCGCGAAGGCCGCGTCCACGGCGGACTGGAACTCCTCGGCCGTGGCCTCGGTGGGCACGGCCACGGGCCCGTGGACGACCTCGAGGCCACGCTCGGTCGCATTGTCCGCGCACAGCGCGGCGAGCTGGCTGGAGTTGCCGACGACAGCGACCCTGCGCCCGGTCGGCAGCGGCTGGTGCACGAGCAGCTGCGCGACGTCGAACATCTGGTGGACGTTCTCGCAGTGGATGACTCCGGCCTGCTCGAGCATCGAGGTGAAGGCGTGCGGCTTGACCTTGGGCCGGCGCACCTTGTGCCCGGGGGGCGACCCGTAGCTCGCCGAGACCGGCTTGACGACGATGACCGGCTTGTTCGTCGCGAGGTGGCGGGCGATGCGGGAGAACTTGCGCGGATTGCCCATCGACTCGAGGTAGAGGCCGACCGCGTGGGTGCGCTCGTCCTCGACCCAGTACTGCATGAGGTCGTTGCCGGAGACGTCGACGCGGTTGCCGGCCGAGGCGAAGACCGAGATGCCGAGGTTGCGTCGGGCCGCGGAGTCGAGGTTGGCGATGGCCAGGGCCCCACTCTGGGAGAACAGGCCGAGGTGACCCGACCTCGGGATGGTCGCGGTGAGCGTCGCGTTGAGGCTGACCTCTGGGTCGTTGTTGATCAGTCCGAAGGAGTTCGGGCCGACGACCCGCATGCCGTGCCTGCGGGCCAGGCGCAGGACCTCCTGCTGGAGTCGGCTGCCGGCCTCATCGACCTCGGCGAAGCCCGAGGAGATGATCAGCAGCGTCTTCACCCCCGCCGTGGCGCACGCTCCCACGACCTCGAGCACGCCGTCGGAGGGGACGGCGATGATCGCCAGCTCCGCTCCCCCGTCGATGTCGGTGATCGAGCGCACCGCCTCGACGCCCAGGACGGTGTCGGCGTTGGGGTTGACGGCGTACACGCTGCCGGTGAAGCCACCGTGGATGACCTGCTTGAGCACCTGGTGGCCGATGGCCCGCTCACGGCGGCTCGCACCGATGACCGCCACCGACGCCGGGTGGAGCATCGCCCGCACGCTCTGCGACTCGGCGCGGTGCTCCCGGGCGAAGCGCACCGACAACGACTGGGCCGTGGGCTCGATGGCGAAGTGCAGCGAGACCACCCCGTCCTCGAAGTGCCGGTCGACCTGGTACCCGGCCTCGGCGAAGACCGAGAGCATCTTGCGGTTGTGCGGCAGGACCTCGGCCTCGAAGTGGTCGATGTCGCGGAACTGGGCGAGCGCGGCGAGGTGCTCCAGGAGCACCGAGCCGATGCCCTTGCCGTGGTAGTGGTCCGAGATGTTGAAGGCGACCTCGGCGGTGTGCTCGCTGACCCGGTCGTAGCGCCCGATGCCGATGATGTCGTCACGGATCGTCGCGACGAGAGCCATCCGGTCGATGTAGTCGACCTCGGTGAAGCGCTTGATGTCCCGGTCGCTGAGGGTGCGCATCGGCGCGAAGAAGCGCAGGTAGATCGACTCGTCGGACTGCGCGGCGTGGAATCGCCGGACCGCGTCCGCGTCGGTGGGCTTGATGGGACGCAGCCTGCAGACCGAGCCGTCCCGCAGGACGACGTCGGCCTCCGCCAGCACCGGGTACCCCGGTGGGAGTTGCGTCATGTCGACAATCCTGCCAGACCCGCGGGCCGGCGCCGATGTGTGTCGCAACCGGCTCCACGGCCCCCAAGGGGTGAGGATGAGCGGGTCAGACGCCCGTTCTCACCAGGAGTTCCCTGCCCGCATGGCCCGCCGTTCCGCACCTGCTCCCCGCCCCGACGTCCCCGAGCGGATCGAGGACATCGACGTCGCGGACGAGATGCGCAACGCCTTCCTCGAGTACAGCTACTCGGTGATCCACGCCCGCGCCCTGCCGGACGCGCGCGACGGCCTGAAGCCGGTGCACCGACGGATCCTCTACGCGATGAGCGAGATGGGGCTGCGGCCCGAGCGCGGCCACGTGAAGTCCTCCCGGGTCGTCGGCGAGGTCATGGGCAAGTACCACCCCCACGGCGACTCGGCGATCTACGACGCCCTGGTGCGCCTGGCCCAGGCCTTCTCGATGCGGCTGCGCCTCGTCGACGGCCACGGCAACTTCGGTTCCCTCGACGACGGCCCCGCCGCCAGCCGGTACACCGAGGCCCGCATGGCCCCCGCCGCGCTGCTCATGGTCACCGGTCTCGACGAGGACACCGTCCCCTTCGTCCCCAACTACGACGACCAGCTCCTGCAGCCGGAGGTCCTCCCTTCGGCCTACCCGAACCTCCTCGTCAACGGCACGACGGGCATCGCCGTCGGCATGGCGACGAACATGCCACCCCACAATCTCGTCGAGGTCATCGGCGCGGCCCGCCACCTGCTGACCCATCCGGGCGCGAGCCTGGACGACCTGATGAAGTTCGTCCCCGGCCCCGACCTGCCGGGTGGTGGACGGATCGTCGGACTCGACGGGATCCGCGACGCCTACCTCACCGGTCGTGGCAGCTTCCGCACCCGTGCGACGACCCGGATCGAGAAGGTCTCGCCGCGTCGCCAGGGCATCATCGTCACCGAGCTGCCCTACCTCGTCGGCCCCGAGAAGGTCATCGAGAAGATCAAGGACGCCGTCCAGTCCAAGAAGCTGCAGGGCATCGCCGACGTCAAGGACCTCACCGATCGCGAGTCTGGCATGCAGCTGGTCATCGAGATCAAGAACGGCTTCAATCCCGAGGCCGTCCTCGAGACGCTCTACAAGCTCACCCCGATGGAGGACTCGTTCTCCATCAACAACGTCGCGCTCGTCGAGGGCCAGCCGCGCACGATGGGGCTGAAGGAACTGCTCACCGTCTACATCGACTTCCGACGCGACGTCGTCCGGCGGCGCAGCGAGTACCGGCTGGCGAAGCGACGCGAGCGACTGCATCTTGTCGAGGGCCTGCTCATCGCGATCGTCGACATCGACGAGGTCATCCAGGTCATCCGCACCAGCGACGACGCGGGGACCGCCCGGACCCGGCTCCAGGAGGTCTTCGACCTCTCCGAGCCGCAGGCGACCTACATCCTCGACCTGCAGCTGCGCCGCCTGACGAAGTTCTCCACCCTCGAGCTGGAGAAGGAGCAGAGCGAGCTGCTCGAGCAGATCGCGCAGCTCGAGGAGATCCTCGGCGACGACTCGGTCTTCACCAAGCTCGTCTCCAGCGAGCTCGCCGACGTGGCGAAGAAGCACGGGGACCCCCGGCGGACCGTCCTGCTCGAGTCGGCGGGGGCGCCGGTGGCCACGAGCGCGCCGCTCGAGGTCGCGGACGACCCGTGCTGGGTGCTCCTCTCGAGCACCGGTCTGCTGGCCCGCACCAGCGATGCCGAGCCGCTCCCCACCGAGGGAGCCCGGGCCAAGCACGATGCGATCGTCGCCGCCGTGCGCACGAGCGCGCGCGGCGAGGTCGCGGTCGTGACCTCCACCGGGCGCATGGTGCGCCTGGGCGCCCTCGAGCTGCCGACGCTGCCCCCCTCCAACGGCGCGCCGACCCTCTCCGGCGGGGCGCCGCTGGCGGCCTACGTCGACCTGGCCGGCGACGAGCGCGCGCTGACCCTCACGAGCCTGTCCGCCGAGTCGCCCGGGGTGGCGCTCGGGACCGCCCACGGGATCGTCAAGCGCGTGACCACCGACTACCCCAAGGGGCACGACTGGGAGGCGATCTCCCTCAAGGACGGCGACCACGTCGTCGGTGCGGTCGAGCTGAGCTCGGGCGAGGAGGAGCTCGTCTTCGTCACCTCGCAGGCCGGCCTGCTGCACTTCCCCGCCGGTGACGTGCGACCGCAGGGCCGAGGCGGCAGCGGCATCGCCGGTGTGCGCCTGCCCGACGGGGCCACGGTCGTCTTCTTCGGAGCGGTCGACCCCGGTGTCGACTCGATCGTCGTCACGGTCTCCGGCGCCGCCGACTCCCTTCCCGACACCGATCCCGGAGCCTGGAAGGTCTCCCCGTTCACCGAGTACCCCGGCAAGGGGCGCGGCACCGGTGGCGTGCGCGCCCACCGCTTCCTCAAGGGTGAGGACGGGCTGCTCCTCGCCTGGGTCGGCCGGGCCGGTGCCCGCGCCTCCCAGCCCAATGGTGTGGCGATCACCCTCCCGGAGCCCGACGGCCGCCGGGACGGCTCCGGTGTGCCGGCCACCGCCGTCATCGGTGGCATCGGCGCCCTCTGAGCCAGCGGGTCGCGAGAGCGCATGAGGAAGGGGGTCGGGCACCGTGCCCGACCCCCTTCCTCATGCGTGGACGTCAGTCGTGGTCGATGTGCTCGACATCGCGGATGAAGGTCTTCTTGCCGTAGACCGCCCGGTTGATGAACCAGGTGATGACCCACAGCACGAGCCCCAGGGCGAGCAGCCCGCCGGCGATGACGTACTGCTCCTGCTGCTCCTCGCTGCGCGCCCACGGCCCGACGAGGAAGAGGCAGGTGACCATGCCGATGATCGGCATGACCGTCGGGGTGCGGAAGTGCTTGCGACCCACGTCCTCGCGGCGCAGCACGAGGACGGCGACGTTGACGACGGCGAAGACGGTCAGCAGCAGCAACGAGGTCGTGCCACCGAGGAGCGCGACGACCTTCGACTCGCTGTCGAGGACGACGTAGGTGATGAGGGCGAACGAGATCAGGGTCGTGAAGAGGATCGACACCCAGGGCGTCTGCCGGGTCTTGTGGACCGCCCCCAGTCCCGGGGGCAGCACCTCCTGCTTGGCCATGCCGTAGAGCAGCCGAGAGGCCATGAGCATGTTGATCAGGGCAGAGTTGGCCACGGCGAACATCCCGATGAAGGGGAAGATCTTGTCGAAGGGCAGCCCGGGGGCGCCCGCCGCCACGACCTGCGTCAGCGCCGACCGCTCGCCACCGACGAGCTCACCGACGGGGACGAGCGCCACCGCGGTGATCGAGACGAGCACGTAGATCACGCCGGCGATGCCGAGGCCGGTGAGCATGACCTTCGGGAAGATCTTCGAGGGCTCCTTCGTCTCCTCGGCCATGTTGACCGAGTCCTCGAAGCCCACCATCGCGAAGAAGGCGAGGGCCGTCGCGGAGGTGATGGCGAAGAAGGTGTTCTTGTCGCCGGGGCTCTCGAAGACGATCACCCGGGAGAAGTCGGCGTTGCCCTGGGTCACGGCGAAGAGCCCGACGAAGATGATCAGCAGCAGACCGGAGAGCTCGACGAGGGTGAGCACGACATTGGCCTTGACGCTCTCCCCGACCCCGCGCAGGTTGACCAGCGCGATGACGGCCATGAAGGCCAGGGCGACGAAGAGCAGCTGGATGGACCCGTCCTCCCAGTCGAGCATCAGCCCGTCGCGCAGGAAGCCGGCAAAGGCGTTGGACGCCGTCGATGCCGAGGTGATGCCGGAGCACATCACGGCGAAGGCGACGATGAAGGTGACGAAGTGCAGGCCGAAGGCCTTGTGGATGTACGTGGCCGCGCCCCCGGCGCGCGGGTACTTCGTCACGAGCTCGAGGTAGGACAGCGCCGTGATCGTGGCGACGAGGAAGGCGGCGATGAAGGGGGCCCACGCGGCGCCACCCACCTCGGCGGCGACATCACCGGTGAGCGCGTAGACACCGGTACCGAGGATGTCCCCGATGATGAACAGGAGCAGGAGCTTGGGCCCCATGACCCGCTTGAGCTCGGTCGGGTCCTCACCACTGCGAGGGTCCGAGGTGGCGACGTCGGACATGGGGCCTCCCCTGAAGTCGGGTGCGCGGATGCGCATAACCCCCCAACGGTGACCCACGTCACCGGCTGACGCAACCACCGGCCTCACGACGCGCCGCAGCGCGCCACCAATCGTCACCCAGCCTGTCGCTCAGGCGTCGATCCGCCCCCGGTCGAGCTGGTCGGCGGAGGAGACGATGAACTCGCGGCGGGGGTCGACGTCCTTGCCCATGAGCAGCTCGAAGACCTCCTCGGCGACCTCGAGGTCCGCGGTGGTCACGCGTCGCAGCAGCCGGTGGCGCGGGTCCATCGTCGTCTCCGCGAGCTGGTCGGCGTCCATCTCCCCCAGGCCCTTGTACCGCTGGATCGGCTGCTTGATGCTCTTGCCCTTGGCGTTCAGCGAGGCCAGCCTCTTGCGCATCTCGGCCTCGGAGTAGGTGTAGATCAGCTCGTTCTTCTTCGAGCCGGGGTTGATCACCTCGATGCGGTGCAACGGTGGCACGGCGGCGAAGACCTTGCCGGCCTCGACCAGGGGTCGCATGTACCGGAAGAAGAGGGTGAGCAGCAGCGTGCGGATGTGGGCGCCGTCGACATCCGCGTCGGTCATGATGATGACCTTCCCGTAGCGCGCGGCGTCGATGTCGAAGCTGCGACCTGACCCGGCGCCGATCACCTGGATGATCGAGGCGCACTCCGCGTTCTTGAGCATGTCTCCGACGGCGGCCTTCTGGACGTTGAGGATCTTGCCGCGGATGGGCAGCAGGGCCTGGAACTCGCTGTTGCGCGCCTCCTTGGCCGTCCCCATCGCCGAGTCCCCCTCGACGATGAAGAGCTCGGTCGCCTCGACGTCGGTGCTGCGGCAGTCCCGCAGCTTCGGGGGCAGGGTCGAGGTCTCCAGGGCGTTCTTGCGGCGCTGGGTCTCCTTGTGCAGTCGCGCCGAGATCCGCGACTTCATCTCGGAGACGACCTTCTCGAGGAGCTGGGCAGCCATCTGCTTCTCCCCGCGCTTGGGCGAGGTGAGCCGCGAGGTGAGCTCGGTCTCGAGGACCTTCGCCACGATGGCGCGTACCGCGTTGGTGCCGAGCACCTCCTTGGTCTGCCCCTCGAACTGCGGCTCGGCCAGGCGCACGGTGACGACCGCGGTCAGGCCGGCGAGGATGTCGTCCTTGTCCACCTTGTCGTTGCCGACCTTGAGCTTGCGGGCATTGACCTCGAGCTGCTTGCGGAAGACCTTCAGCAGCGCCTGGTCGAACCCGGCGACGTGGGTCCCGCCCTTGGGGGTGGCGATGATGTTGACGAAGGAGGAGACCTTGGCCTCGTAGCCGGTCCCCCACCTCAGGGCGATGTCGACGCCGCACTCGCGCTCGACCTCGGTCGGGGTCATGTGCCCCTGCGCGTCGAGCACGGGCACCGTCTCGGTGAAGGTCCCCGACCCCTCGAGTCGCCAGACGTCGGTCACCGGCTGGTCCGGCGCGAGGAAGTCGACGAACTCGCTGATGCCACCGTCGTGGTGGAAGGTCTCCTCGATCGGCTCCTCACCCCGCTCGTCGCGCACCACCAGCGTCAGGCCGGGGACGAGGAAGGAGGTCTGCCGTGCCCGGGCGGCCAGGGCCGCACCGTCGATCGTGGCGTCCTTGAGGAAGATCTGGGGGTCGGCCCAGTAGCGCACCCGGGTCCCGGTGACCCCACGCCCGGCCTTGCCGATGATGGCCAGCTCGCTGCCCTTGTCATAGGCGGTGAACTCGTGGTCCGGGGACTGCTCCCCCTTCGCGCCGGCGAGGTCGGAGAAGGTGCCGGGCTCCCCGCGGCGGAAGCTCATCGCATAGGTCTTGCCCGCACGGTCGACCTCGACGTCGAGGCGCGAGGAGAGGGCGTTGACCACGGAGGCGCCGACCCCGTGCAGACCACCGGAGGCGGTGTAGGACCCCCCACCGAACTTCCCACCGGCGTGGAGCTTGGTGTAGACGACCTCGACGCCGGTCAGCCCGGTGCGCGGCTCGATGTCGACCGGGATCCCGCGACCGTTGTCGCGCACCTCCACCGACCCGTCGGCGTGCAGGATGATGTCGATCCGGTCACCGTGCCCGCCGAGCGCCTCGTCGACCGCGTTGTCGATGATCTCCCACATGCAGTGCATGAGGCCGCGCTGATCGGTCGAGCCGATGTACATCCCCGGCCGCTTGCGGACGGCCTCGAGCCCCTCGAGCACCTGCAGGTGGTGCGCGGAGTAGTCCTGGACGGACTTGCTGCTGGCGGTCTTCTTCGCGGTCGTTGCTGCCGGAGGCACGAGGTGGGCCGGTCCTTATCGTCGGGTCGGGTGGGCTCCTCGCAGGGTAGTCCGCCGCACCGACGGCGCCCGGGAGGCGCTTGCGCGTGGTGTCGCGGACGCGCACGAGGGTGTGGAGTGCGTCACGCCACACCGAAAGGGTGCTACTCGGGAAGCCTTTGGCGTGTTTGACTGTTGTCCCAGACGTCCACGGTTTATACGCAGGAAATGAGGCAACACGTGAACGCGACTTTGGCCAGCCCCCTGACCGCAGCCGATCGCTGCGACCGCTGCGGTGCCAAGGCCTACATCCGCGCCCGTCTCCACGCGGGTGGCGAGCTGCTCTTCTGCGCCCACCACGGGCGTGAGCACATCCCGGCCCTGAAGGACCTCGCGGAGATCGAGGACGAGACCGCTCGCCTTGACGAGTCGGCTCCGGCCTCGGCTCCGGTCGAAGAGCGCTGACGCACCCTCTCGTGCTGACGCTGGCGGCCGACGCCGCCCCTGACCCCACCGGCATCACCCTGGTGGTCGGCATCGCGATCTTCGTCGTCGGCGTCATCGGTATCGTCGTCCCGGTCCTGCCCGGCCTGCTGCTCTGCGTCACCGCAGTGCTGCTGTGGGCCGGGCAGACCGGCGGCACCATCGCGTGGACCACCTTCGGGGTGGTCCTCGCGCTCTACGCGCTCGGGGTCTCGCTCCAGCTGCTCATCCCCGGTCGTCGGATGCGGCGCGAGGGCGTCGGGGGCCTGACCCTCGCACTCGGCGTCGTCGGAGCGATCATCGGGTTCTTCGTCATCCCCGGCCTCGGCCTGCCGATCGGCTTCGTCCTCGGCGTGTTCGCGGCGGAGTACCTGCGTTTTCGTGAGCTCGGCCGCGCCTGGGAGGCCACGAAGTCGGCCTTGCGCGGAGTCCTGCACAGCATGGGGATCGAGTTGGCGACCGCCTTCCTCATCGCGCTCACCTGGACCGCGGGGATCCTGCTGCACTGACGCCGGCTGGTGTCAGCCGTGGCCCTCGCGTCGGCGCTCCTCCCAGCGCTGCTCCATCCGCTCCATGAAGGTCCCCTGCTTCGGCCCCTTGGCCCTGGCGGTGGTGGCGCCGCGACCGGTCGTGGTGCCCTTGGGCCGACGCGCCGGCTTCTTCTTCACCGAGCCGTCGTCGGTGACCACACCGATCCCGCTGGAGCCCCGCGTGGGGGCCAGAGCCAGCGCGACCGCCGCGACGATGAGTACGAATCCGGCCACTCCGACCCAGAGGCTGGTGTTGATCCCGAGCAGGACGAGTCCGAGGCCTGCGAGCGCGCCGACGACACCGACGACGACGCGGCGCCGGTCCGTGCCGACGATGCGCTTCGCGCCGTTCATCTGCGACGCAAAGCGAGGATCCTCGGCCCGAATGGCCTCTTCCATCTCCTCGAGCATCTGCCGCTCACGCTCTGATAGCGCCACGGTGACCTCCCTACGCCTTCAAGTCGGACGGGCTCGGTGTCCCGGCGGTCCACAGCAACCGCCGTGGTTCTCTCAGTCTAGGTCGCTCGCCGGGCTTGCGGTAGACCGGCTCCTCGCCGACCCTGCCGGTCCTCCCCGACGCCCACCGCGATCCCCGATCAGGCTGGCCGGGCGCACGCTGCCGGCACCGAATCGCGCACTGGCACGATCGATGGCCCGGTCCGCGTCGCGCCACCCGTGCTCCGGCTCGTCGAGCGCGACCTGCACCGGCGTCGAGGCGGCCTCGCTCAGCTGCTCGACCCGCACTCCGACGAGCCGGATACGGGCGCGCTGCAGCCCGAGGGCGTCGTAGAGCTCACGCGCCATCTCGGCGATCTCCCGGGAGACGTCGGTCGGATCGCGAAGGGAGCGGGACCGGCTGATCGTCGTGAAGTCCGCGAAACGCACCTTGATGCTCACGGTGCGCCCGACGAGCCCGGCGGCCCGCAGGCGGGCGGCGACCTTGTCACCCAGGCCGAGCAGGGTGCGGTGGACGACCTGCGGGTCGTCGACGTCGTGGTCGTAGGTGCGCTCGTTGCCGATGCTGCGCTCGCGGCGCACCGGCTCGACGGACCGGGGGTCGCGGCCCCAGGCGAGGTCGTGCAGGTGCGCGCCCGTGGCCGCCCCGAGTGCCCGCACGAGGGTCTCGCGCGGGGTGTGGGCGATGTCGGCGACGGACTTCAGACCGAGCCGGGCCAGGGCCTCCTCGGTCTTGTCCCCCACGCCCCACAAGGCACCGACGGGCAGCTGCTGGACGAAGGTGACGACCTCCGCGGCCGGGATGACGAGCAGCCCGTCGGGCTTGGCGAGGGAGGAGGCGAGCTTCGCGACGAACTTCGTGCTCGCGACACCGACGGAGCAGGTGATCCCCTGCTCGTCGGCGACGGTGTCGCGGATGCGCTGGGCGATCGTCTCCGGCGAGCCCATGAGGCGGACGGCGCCGGCGACGTCGAGGAAGGCCTCGTCGAGGCTGAGCGGCTCGACGAACGGGGTGATGTCGGCGAAGGTCGCCATGACCGCCGAGGAGATGCGGGAGTAGAGCTCGTGGTCCGGCGCGAGGATGGTCGCCTGCGGACACAGGCGCCGGGCGCGACCCATGGGCATCGCCGAGGCCACGCCGAAGGCGCGTGCCTCGTAGGTGGCAGAGAGCACGACACCGCGGGTGCCCCCGCCGACGATGACGGGGGTGCCGACGAGATCGGGCCGAGCGAGCAGGGAGGCGCCGGCGTAGAAGGCGTCCATGTCGACGTGCAGGATCGTGCACCCGGTGTCGTCCGGGGGGACCTGACCGGCCCGTGGTGGGGGCCGGAACTGACGCCGGCTCATGGTGATCCGATCAGTCGCGGCGGGCGATGAGGTGCATCGCGGCGCCGAGCGCGGAGAGCCCGATGTGCCCGTCGTCGTCCGCGGCGAGCTCCTCGAGCTCGAGCAGCGCCTGCCGGTCGGCCTCGGCGTCGACGTACTCGTGCGGGACGAGGTCGCTGAAGATGCGCACGCCGCGCGCGCCGAGGGTGGTAAAGCCCGTGCGGGTGAGCATCTCGGCGAGGTCGCTGCGGTCGAAGCGGCGCGGCACCGGGTCCTCCTCACCCCACCGACCGTCCTCGCTCGTCAGAGCGGCCCGCGCCTGGTCGAAGCGACCGGCGAGCGCCCTGGCGAAGACGGCGGCGACGCGCTGGGCGGTGACCAGGGAGAGGTGACCGCCGGGCGCGAGCACCCCGGCGATGAGGCTGAGGGTGCGCTCCGGGTCGTCGACGTACTCGAGGGCGCCGTGGCAGCTGAGCAGATCGATCGACCCGGGGGTGATCGTCGAGGCGAGGGAGTCGGCGTCGCCCTGGACGGCGGTGACCCGTGCGGAGGCGCTGGACTCCTCCGCGCGACGGGCGAGGGAGGCGAGGGCATCGGCATTGGGGTCGACGACGATGACGGAGTGCCCCTGTTCGGCGAGCGCGACGGCGAGGCCGCCGGTGCCACCACCGAGGTCGAGGACGCGAAGGGGGCGGGAGAGCTCACTGCGCCGGGACTCGCTGAGCGCGTGCAGCTGGGTCCAGACCGCAGCGGTGCGCACACCGTCCTCGACGCTGCTGGCATCTCGGCGCCATGGTCGCTCGTCGTTCACGATCGCTCCTGATCCTGTGGGTGCTCGATCGCCCGCTCCGGACCGGGTGACGGTCGCGGACGGGTACCTCAACCCTAGTCGCCTGCCCCGACACGTCGCCCCGGGTCGATGTCCGGGCGAGCTCCAGGGCGCCCGGAGGAACATCGACCCGGATCAGCATGACTCGCGGCGGGGGACATCAGTGGCCCGAGCTGCCGGGCGAGGAGTGCCACAGCTTGCGCGGGGGCTCGACACCGGTGCCGGCGGGGCGGGTGTCGGCCCACGGGGACTGCCGGAAGCCGGAGGCGTGGACGAGGACCCGGTGCCCTTCGGGTTGCCGGTGGGCGGCATCACGAGCGCGAGCGAGCTCATCGGCCTCGTCGAGCGCGGCATGCACGGCCTGGATCCCGCCGCGCTGCCAGGCATCCCACAGCGTCGACAGCTCCCACGCCCCGGTGGCGAGCACGGAGACCCCCTTGTCCCCCGCCCGACGCACGGTGCCGCGCACGAGGAGCAGCCAGGAGTGGAAGATCGTCGCCGCATAGGGCCCTTGGGCGTCCTCGAAGAAGGTCGCGTCCACCGGCCCGGTCGAGTCGTCGACGGTGAGGAAGACCACCCGGCGGCCGGAGCGGATCGGCGGGGTCTGGGTGGCGACCTTGACCCCGGCCGTGAGGATCTCGGCATTGCTGCGCACCGAGAGCAGGTCGGCGCTGCGGGTCACCCCGAGCGCCCGGAGCATCGGCGCGTAGAACTCCATGACGTGCCGGGAGGCATCGAGCCCGAGGATCTCCAGCTCGGCGCTCACCTGGTCGGGGACCGTCATCTCCGGCAGGCCGGCCCCCTCGCCGAGCTGCGGGGAGTCCCCGAGGTCGAGGGTGAGCTGGCTGTCGACCGGCGTGGTCGCCGTCGTGCGCACCTGCTGCTCGCCGGGTCCTCCCTTCGCCCACGAGGGCACGGCGGGGCTGCCGGCACGCCGGCTGCGGGAGCGGGAGCCGCTCGCCCGGGACCAGCGGTCGAGCTCGGCGACGTGCAGCAGCAGGTCCCGTCGGGTCAGCCGTCCACGGTGCCCGAGCCCGGGGCCCCCGCTGCCCGCGCCGGTGCCGTGCACGGAGTCGAAGGCACCGATGAGGATCAACCGCTCGACGACCGGCCGGCTCACCCGGGCCCGCTGCCAGAAGTCGGCGATCGAGTCGTACGGCGCCCCGGCGACGACGCGGGCGATCTCCCCTTCGCTCATGCCCTTGACGTCGGCGAGGGAGAGTCGGATGCCCCACCCCGACCCGTCGGGCAGGTCGGGATCGGCCGGCGGCGAGCCGGTCACCGGCGCCCGCTCGATGCGGTACTCCCCCGTGCTCGCGTTGACGTCGACCCCGAGGACGACGATCCCGAGGGAGCGCGCCTCCTCGAGGAGCAGCCGCTTGGGATACATGCCCGGGTCGTGCGTGAGCACCCCGGCGAGGAAGGCCGCCGGGTGGTGGGTCTTGAGCCAGGCGGACTGGTAGGTCGGCATGGCGAAGGCCGCGGCGTGCGCCTTGCAGAACCCGAAGGAGGCGAAGGCGGCGAGCACCGCCCAGATCCGCTCGACGTCCTGCGGTGGGTACCCGCGCGCGGCGGCCGCCGGACGCCACCAGACCTCGATCCGGGCCTGCCCGTCGGGGTGACCCATCGTGCGCCGCACCTCGTCGGCCTGGGCGAGGGTGACCCCGGTCGTCTCGGCGATGATCCGCAGCATCTGCTCGTGGAAGACGACGACGCCCTCGGTCTCGGCGAGCGCCGGGACGAGCCGGTCGTGGAGGAACTGCGGCCGCGACCACCCGTGCCGGGCCTCGAGGAAGGGGCGGATCATGTCCGACTTCACCGGCCCGGGGCGAAAGAGGGAGATGTCGATGACGAGGTCCTCGAAGGCCGTCGGGGCGAGCTTGCCGACGAGCTCGCGCTGGCCCGGGCTCTCGATCTGGAAGCACCCGAGGGTGCGGGTCGTGCGGATCATCGCGAAGGTCGCGGGGTCGTCGAGGGGGACGTCCTCCCGGTCGTCGAGGTCGACCCGCTCCCCCTCGAGGCGCTCGACCTCCGAGACCGCGTGCGCCATCGCCGACTGCATCCGGATGCCGAGGACGTCGAGCTTGAGCAGCCCGAGCGCCTCGACGTCGTCCTTGTCGAACTGGCTCATCGGGAACCCGAGCCAGCTCGACTCGACCGGCGTGCGGTCGAGCAGCCCCCCGTCGGAGAGGACCACCCCGCACGGGTGCAGGGCGATGTGCCGGGGCAGCCCGTCCAGGTGCTCGACGAGGTCGAGGAGGGCACCCATCCGGTGGTCGTCCCGCCCACCGAGCCCCCGCGTACGCAGCTCGGGCAGCTCGGCGAGCGCGCTGCGCACGTCCCTGGCCCGGATGTGCGGGAAGGCCTTGGCGACCTGGTCGACCTCCGCCGGTGGGATGCCCAGGGCCGCGCCGACGTCGCGGATCGCGTGCCGGGCCTTGTAGGTGTCCATCATCGACACGCAGGTCACCCGGTCACGGCCGAAGCGCTCGAGGATCCGCTCGTACATCTCGGTGCGGCGGGCGGACTCGACGTCGATGTCGATGTCCGGCAGCTGCGCCCGCAGCGGTGAGCAGAAGCGCTCCATGAGCAGGTCGTGCCGGATCGGGTCGATGGCGCTGATCCCGAGCAGGTGGTTGACGAGGCTGCCCGCCCCGGAACCGCGGGCGGCCACCCGCACCCCGGCGTTGACGATGAGGTCGACGACCTCGGCGACGGTCAGGAAGTAGGTCGGGTACCCGAGCGCCGCGATGACGTCGAGCTCGTCCGCCAGCCGCTCCTCGACCTGGCGCAGCAGCGCCGGTGCGGCATCCGGGTAGCGCGCACCGACGGCCGCCCGGCAGCGCTGGGTGAGCACCGCCTGGGGGTCCTCGTCGGGCTCCAGGCCGAGGATGTGGGCCTCCGGCAGGTGGACCCGACCGATCCCGAGGTCCTTGCGCTCCTCCTGGACGCACTCCAGGGCCACCCTGTTGGTCGCCTCGAGGAGCGCCTCGGCCCGCTGCCGCGGGCTCGCGCAGCCGAAGCCTCCGGCCCCGCCACCGAGGACGCTCGTCACCCGGTGTGCGGTCGCTGCCATCGTCGGGCCGTCGGCGAGGTGACCGGCATCGGTGACCCGGTCGAGGTGGCGGGTCTCGAGGACGACGAGTCGTCGGGTCGCGTCGAGCACATCGGCGACGGCCGCGTCCTCCGGACGCAGGTGCCGTGCCGCGGCGGTGAGCACGGCCGGGGTGCCGGTCGCGTCCGCGAGCCCGAGCAGGTGTGCGGCGTGGCCGGTCGACGCGGGCGACCCGGGCGGACCACCGTGGGCGACGACCTCGATGGCCACGGCACCCGGGGGCAGCAGCCGGCGCCAGGCCGCGAGCCGCTGCCGGGCGATGTCGGGTCGGCGGGCGAGCAGGGCGGCACCGACGTCGGAGGCCGGACCGAGCAGGACGAGCAGCGGTGCCGGGTCCTCCGGCCCCGGGGCGGCGGCGTGCCGGGCGATCATCCGGGCCTCGGCGACCGCCTCACCACGCTCCCCGGTGAGGTGGACCTCGCTCACGAGGCGGCACAGGCGGGCCCACCCGATGCCGTGCGGCACCCCCGCCCCGGCCCCGCGGGCGAGCACGGTGACCCGCGGGTGCCGGGGGTCGACCTCGGCGCCGCCCCGCACCGGGGTCCGGGGGGCGGTGCGCCCCTGCCGTCCGGTGGGCGCGTGCCCGGTCGGGGGCCCACCGACGGCCAGGTCGACCCCGAGCACCGGCGCGACACCGGCCGCGCTCGCCGCGCGGACGAATCGGACCGCCCCGTAGAGACCGTCGCGGTCGGTGAGGGCGAGCGCGTGCTGGCCGAGCTCGGCGGCCCGGGAGACGAGGTCCTCCGGCTGGGTCGTGCCATGACGAAGGGAGAAGCCCGAGGCCACGTGCAGGTGGGCGAAGCTCATCCGCGCTCCTCCAGGCTCTCCACGGGCGCCGTCAGCGAGACGAGGTCCCCGGTGACGGGGACCTCGGGCAGACCGAGGGTCCCGGCGACGAGCTGGACGAACTCCTCCCCCTGACGCAGCAGGTCGTCGACCTCACGCACGCTCATCGACCCGCCCCCGGCGCTGCCGGGACGGGAGCCGTCGGGCAGCACGGACGCGAAGAAGTCCGCCCACTCGGTCAGCTCGGGAGCCACCCGTGGGAGCAGTCGCCACATGTCGACGGGACCCGACGAGCGCACTCCCGCCGGCCCCCCGGCTCCCGGCAGGCGGGGGCGTCCCCGGACGGCGAGCACCGCAGCGGCGGCGCGGAGCACGGCCAGCCTGGCCCCGGCGCTGCGACCGTGGACCGTGCGGGACCAGTGCGCATTCGCCAGGCTCTCGGCGGCGGCCGAGAGGAGGTCGACGGCGCCGTCGACCCGGTCGGGGTGCAGCAGTGGTGCAGCAGCCATCGTCACCACCTCAGTCCTGGGTCCGCAGCAACAGCCACGCCGGGGCCCGCGCCACGGTGTCACCGGCGCTGTCCGCCCCCAGGTCGTAGACCCCCGGCGGGCTGCTGCGTCCCCGGCTGGCCGAGACCCGCCACACCTCCCGGGCGAGCGGGACCTGCGACAGCGGCCGCTCGGCGGTCGACCGCCACCAGGGGCGCCGCTCCTGCCAGTGGTCGACGACCTCGGTCACCCGGTAGAGCCGGCCCCGCCACACGAACTGCTCGGGGGCCGCGCTCTCCTCACCGGGCTGACACCCCGCCCCCGTCCGCTGCGGCTCGGCGCACCGCACCTCGATGGGCTCCTCGACCAGTCGGACCATGACCACTCCCTTGCTCGAACACCTGTTCGAACAACAGTAGCCCGAGGGTCGGACACCGCGTCAAGACGGCTCACGTAGGCTGGTCGTCGATCGCCCGAGGCGGACGAGACGCCACCGCCCCTCCCCTTCGCGACTGGAGCACACGTGCCGCACCCGCTGGACCGGGCCGACCTGCGTACGCGGGTCCAGACCCGTCTGGATGCCGAGCTCGACCGCTGGGAGTGCGAGCTCGCCGAGATCGGCCCCGACGTCATCGACCTCATCGGACCGGTGCGGGCCCTCCTGCAGGGTGGCAAGCGCCTGCGTGCCGGCTTCGCCTACTGGGGCTGGCGGGCCGCTGGGCGCGAGGACCACGAGGGCGCCATCTCCCTGGCCACCTCGATGGAGTTCTTCCAGGCCGCGGCGCTCGTCCACGACGACGTCATGGACGACAGCGAGACCCGTCGCGGCAAGCCGGCGATGCACCGTGCCCTCGCCCGGACCCACGACGGTCGCGGGTGGCACGGGGATGCGGAGCGCTTCGGCACCGCCGGCGCCATCCTCGCCGGCAACCTCTGCCTCGGGTGGTGCGACGACCTCTTCACCGACTCCGGCCTGCCCGCGCCGTCGCTGACCGCCGCCCGCCCGGCCTTCGAGCGGATGCGCAGCCAGCTCATGGCCGGGCAGTTCCTCGACATCGTCACCTCGATGCGCCCGTGGCACCGGCTCGACGACGCCGAGCGGATCGAGCGCGCCCGCCAGGTCATCCGCTACAAGAGCGCCAAGTACTCCGTCGAGCACCCCCTGCTCATCGGCGCGACCGCCGGCGGGGCCTCGGCGCCGGACCTCGACGCGCTCTCCCGCTACGGGCTCGCGCTCGGCGAGGCCTTCCAGCTGCGCGACGACGTGCTCGGCGTCTTCGGCGATCCGGAGGTCACCGGCAAGCCGGCCGGCGACGACCTGCGTGAGGGCAAGCGGACCGTGCTCATCGCCCGCGCGCTCGCCGGGGCCGACGACCGCGCGACGGCGCGCATCGACGCGTGGCTCGGCGACCCCCTCCTCGGCGCCGAGGAGGTCCGCGCCTTCCAGCAGCTGCTCGTGGACACCGGGGCGCTCGAGGGCGTCGAGTCCGACATCGCGCACGGCGCGGACGCGGCCCGCGCAGCCCTCGACCAGGCCACCGGCGTGGCCGACCCGGCCCGCGGGGTGCTCACCGACCTCATCGACACCACCACCGCCCGCAGCACCTGAGGCCCGGCGGGATCGCGCCGTGACGACCACACCACGACGGCCCGTGCTCGAGGGCTCAGGGAGCCGACCCGGAGAAGGCCGCGAAGAACCGGTCCCGGAACGCGTCCATCCGCCACACCGGTGAGTCCGGTCGGGGCGTCATCCCGGGTGTCCACCCCCACCCGTCGACCCGGTCCAGCACGCCGGTATCAGGGGCGATGATCGTCACGGGCACGTCGTGGCTCGGGTCCGTGCCGGTGACCTCGCTCCACGGCTGGTGATCCCCCACGAGCACGACGACGAGGTCGGGGTCCGGCTGGGCCGCGACCAGGGAGACCAGCGACTGCAGCGAGTACCCGATCGACGCGGCGTAGCGCGAGCGCACGTCATCGGGCCCGCCCGCCGCACAACCGGGCATGCAGGCATGGACGGACCCGTCCCCCACCTCCTCCGTCGGCACCAGGGGCGGCGGCTGCGGCCACGGGTGGTGGCTCGACACGAGATCGATCTGGGCCATGACCGGAGCACCCTCGCCGGCGAGCACCGACCGCCAGAACCACGAGAGGGTGTACTGGTCCGGGACGTCCCCCCACCCGAGGGAGGGCCCCCGGTAGTCCAGGTCGCGCGCACCCAGCATCCGATCGAAGCCGTAGAAGGATCGTCCCTCGGGCCAGCCCTCCTCCACCGCCGGCAGCACGAAGCTCGTGCGCCAGCCCGCGTCCTCGAAGGCGCTCGTGAGCGTCGTCCGCTCGGTCGGCAGCAGCTGCTCGTACCGCCGGTCGCTGTCCACCCACAGCCCGGACTGCAGGGTCGAGTGCGCCAGCCACGACCCCGCCCCGACCGTCGGCGACGTCAGGTAGGCACTGCGTGCCTCGAAGCCGGCCTCCGCCAGCTCCCCGGTACCGGCCTCGAGGACGGGAGTGACCCCCTTCGCCAGCTCGGGGTCGGTGACGGCCGCCCGGCCGTAGCTCTCGACGAAGACGAGCAGCACGTCCTTGCCCCGCAGCCCGCTCAGCAGCTGCGTGCGACCGGCCGGCGGGTCGTCGGCGATGGCCTCGGCAAAGACCTCCGCGTCCCGGTGGTCGGCAAAGCCACCGACGACGTGGTCGCGCACCAGGTCGCTCGTGGCGTTCGATGCGACGTCACCGCCTGCCACCTGCACCCCCACCAGCGCGCCGGGGACCCACACGAGCACCGCCACGACCAGCGTGGCCACGGACGCGTCGCGGTGGTCGGTCACCACCTGGGCCACCCGCGCCACGGCCCGCACGAGGAGGAGGACGACGAGGGCCGTGACGAGCACGAGGAGGACGACGACGCCCACGGCCCACGCCCGGCCCGACCCGTCCTCGACCAGCTCGAAGCCCCGTCCGAGGCCGGCGAGGTCATCGAGCGCCCGGAAGCGACGGTCCAGCACTGCGGAGAAGCCGATGTCCAGGGTCTTGATGACGACGACCACGGCGAGCCCGACACCGAGGAGGGGCACCGCCGCGCGTCGGGCCCGGGCGGGCAGGACGAGCAGCACGCCCGTGATGACCAGCCCCACCAGCGGGATCCGCACGAAGGCCCCGGGGGACATCGCGGACAGCGACGACGGCAGCACGAGCGCGAACCAGATCAGGGCGCAGGCCAGCACGCTCCCTGCCCTCGCTCTGACCTGACCCATGGCGCCTCCGTGGCCTTACGATACGAGGACAGGCACGGTCAGCGGCAGCCGCCGCTCCAGGAGGTGGTGGCGTGGACGCCCCGGCCCAGGACGCGCGCGCCTTCTGGGTGGTCGAGCCCGGCCGTGGCGAGATCCGCTCCGAACCCCTGCCCGAGCCCGGCCCCGACGAGGTCCTCGTCCGGGCCCTCTGCTCGGGGGTCAGCCGCGGCACCGACACCCTCGTCTTCCGCGGCGAGGTGCCGCCGGACCAGCAGACGATCATGCGCGCCCCGTTCCAGCAGGGCGACTTCCCCGGCCCGGTCAAGTACGGCTACCTCGGCGTCGGGGTCGTCGAGCGCGGCCCCGCTCGGCTGCGTGGACGCACGGTCTTCTGCCTGCACCCCCACCAGACCCGCTACGTCGTCCCGGCCGATGCGGTCGTCCCCGTCCCCGAGGACGTCCCGCCGGAGCGGGCGGTCCTCGCCGGGGCGATGGAGACCGCGGTCAACGCCCTGTGGGACGCCCCGCCGCTCATCGGCGACCGGGTCACGGTTGTCGGCGCCGGGATGATCGGGTGCTGTGTCGCCGCACTGCTCGCCCGCATCCCCGGCGTCGAGGTCACCCTCGTCGACGTGGACGCCTCCCGTGCGGCCGTGGCGCAGGCGCTGGGGACCCCCTTCGCCCTGCCGGAGGAGGCGAAGGGGGGTCAGGACCTCGTCGTCCACACGAGTACGTCCTCGGCCGGGCTGCAGCTGTCCCTGGACCTGTTGCGCTTCGAAGGAACCGTGCTCGACCTCAGCTGGTACGGCACCCGCACCGTTGATCTGGCCCTCGGCGGCGCCTACCACTCCGGGCGGCTGCGGCTGCGCTCCAGCCAGGTGGGCAGCGTGGCCACCGCCCGCCGCGGGGTGCGCTCCCCGGCCGAACGCAGGGCACTGGCCCTGGAGCTGTTGCGGGATCCGGGGTTCGACGTCCTGCTGACGGGTCGCTCCCCCTTCGCCGACCTGCCGCGGGTCATGGCCGGGCTGGCCGACGGGCGGATCCCGGCTCTGTGCCACATCGTCACCTATGACCGAGACGACCTGGAGGAGCGATGAGTGCCGTGTTCGGTGTCACCGTGCGGGACCACATGATGATCGCCCACAGTCTGCGCGGGGAGGGCTTCGGCCCGGCGCAACGCCTGCACGGGGCGACGTACGTCGTCGACGCGTGCTTCCACAGCACCTCCCTCGACGCCGACGGGGTCGTCGTCGACCTCGGTCGCGCCGCCGACGAGCTGCGGGCCGTCCTGGCGGACATGAACTACCGCAACCTCGACGAGGAGTCCGCGTTCGCCGGACGCAACACGACCACCGAGGCCCTGGCCCTCGTCGTCGCCGAGCGACTCGCGACCCGGGTGGCCGACGGGGGGTTCGGGTCGGCGGATCACCTGACGAGGATCACCGTCACCCTGCACGAGTCCCACATCGCCTCCGCCAGCTGCGAGCTGGAGCTGTGACCACGATCCACATCCTGCTCCCGGGGGACGTCGACGACCCGCGCCACCCCAGCGGCGGCAATGTCTACGACCGCGAGGTGTGCACCGGTCTGACCGAGCTCGGGTGGACGGTGCGCGAGCACCCGGTGAGCGGGTCCTGGCCCCACCCCGAGCCGGAGGCACGGGCGCACCTGGCGACCGTCCTCGGCGCCGTCCCCGACCACTCGGTGGTCCTCATGGACGGCCTGCTCGCGACCGCCGCCCCGACGCAGACCGCCGTGGCGGGGGGCCGGCTGCGGCTGGTCGTGCTCGCGCACATGGTCGGCGCGCACCAGGACGCCCCGGCGGAGCGGAGCGCGCTGACGGCCGCGAGCGCGGTCATCGCCACGAGCGCCTGGACCCGTGGCCAGCTGATCGGCCGGCACCCACTGCCCGCCGAGCGCGTGCACGTGGCCGAGCCGGGGGTCCACCCGGCCGAGCTCGGCGCCGGCAGCGCCGCGGGCGGACGGCTGCTGTGCGTGGGGGCGGTCTCGCACGCGAAGGGCCACGACATCCTCCTCCACGCCCTGGCGTCGATCCGCGACCTGCCCTGGCGGTGCACCTGCGTCGGCCCGCTCGATCGCGACCCGGGTGCGGCGCGCCCCCTGCCGGACCTGGCCGAGGATCTCGGTCTCGCCGCCCGGGTCACCCTCACCGGCCCGCTCGTCGGCGCCGATCTCGACGAGCAGTACGCCCACGCGGACCTGCTGGTCCACCCCACCCGCACCGACGCGTACGCGATGGTCGTCACCGAGTCGCTCGCCCGCGGGGTGCCCGTGCTGGCCTCCGACGTGGGCGGGGTGCCGCTGGCCATGGGGCGCGGTCCCGACGGCGACCGGCCGGGAGTGCTCGTGCCTCCCGGTGACGGCGGGGCCCTCGCCCTGGCCCTGCGTCGCTGGCTCGCCGACGCCGACAGGCGCGAGCGGTGGCGGGCCGCGGCGCGCGGGCGCAGAGCGACACTGGCGCCCTGGCGGGAGACGGTCTCCCGTGTGGCGCACGTCCTGAGCGGGGTGGCGGATGAGCCGCACCGCTGACTCCCGCTGGCTGCCGTGGGGCCGCTCGGCGATCGGCGTGGTCATCCTCGTGGTGCTCCTCGTGCAGGTGGGCGCCGGGCCCTTCGTGGCGGCCCTGACCGACGTCAGCGGGTGGGCGCTGGCGGCCGCGCTCGTGCTCACCGCGGTGACCACGGTCTGCTCCGCGTGGCGGTGGCGCGTGGTCGCGACCGCCCTGGGCGTCGGGATCGGACTGCCTGCCGCCGTCGCCGCGTACTACCGGTCGCAGTTCCTCAACTCCGTCCTCCCCGGCGGAGTCCTCGGTGACGTCCACCGCGCCGTGGGCCACGGCCACGATGTGCGGATGATGGGAAGGGGGGTCCGCTCCGTGGTCTGGGAGCGCAGCCTCGGTCAGGTGGTCCAGGTGGCGCTGACCGTGGTGCTGCTGGTGCTCCTGCCCTCGCCGGTGCAGGGGCTGGTGGTCATCGCCGGCGTCGGTCTGGTGGTCGCGGGGTCGGCCGTCGCGCTCGTGCGCGTCGTCGGGGTGCTCGTCGACGACCTGCACCGCATCCTCGGCGCCCGGGGGGCGGCGGCCGGCATCGGTCTCACCTCGTGCGTCGTCGTGCTCGGTCACGTCGCGGTCCTCCTCGTCGCGATGGCGGCGGCCGGGGTCGAGGAGCCCCTCGCCAGCCGTGTCGCCCTGGCGCTGATCGTGCTCCTGGGCGCGGCGATCCCGGCGAACATCGCCGGGTGGGGGCCGCGCGAGGGCGTCGCGGCCTGGGCCTTCGCGGCGGCGGGACCCGGCGCGGCTGCCGGGGTGAGCGTGGCCGTCCTCTACGGGCTCCTCACGCTCGTGGCGACCCTCCCGGGTGCGCTCCTCCTCGTCACCGGCCCACGCTCGCCCCGGCGCGAGCCCCGAGTCGAGGAGGTCACCCCGCGATGAGGCCCTACACGACCCTCAGCTGCGCGGTCTCCCTCGACGGCTACCTCGATGACGCGTCGCCGGAGCGGATGATCCTGTCCAACGACGCCGACTTCGACCGGGTCGACCAGGTCCGTGCCGAGAGCGACGCGATCCTCGTCGGTGCCGGGACGCTGCGGCGGGACGACCCGCGCCTGCTCGTGCGCAGCCCGGACCGGGTGTGCGACCGGCTCGCAGCGGGACGCACCGCGTCCCCGATGAAGGTGACCGTGACCGAGCGGGCCGAGCTGGATCCGCAGGCGCACTTCTTCACCCGGGGGGAGGTCGACAAGCTCGTCTACTGCGGGGGTGACGGTGTCGACGAGGCACGGGCGCGGATCGGGCGCTCGGCGACGGTGATCGACGGTGGCCGGCCGGTGAGCATGGGGGCGGTGTGCGCCGACCTGGCCCGACGGGGTGTCGAGCGCCTGCTCGTGGAGGGAGGGGGCACGGTGCTGACGCAGTTCCTCGTCGAGGGGTTGGCCGACGAGATGCACCTGGTCATGGCGCCCTTCCTCGTCGGCGACTCGCGGGCGCGCCGGTTCGTCGACGACGGGCACTTCCCGTGGCGGAGGGACTCCCCCGCGCACCTGGTCGAGGCTCGCGCCATCGGTGACGTGGTGCTGCTGCGCTACGCGCTGTCCGAGCGGTGCCCGGGCTGAGCGACCGCGACGATCGCGAACTTGCGGATCCGGCCGGTGTGCAACCACTCGCTCCAGAGGCGGTGGGACGCCAGCAGGCTCTCGAGCTGCTCGGGCCCGCTCTGCCCGGCGATCGCCGACTCGTGCGTCGCGAACCCGGCCAGGAGCGAGTCGACCACGTCGCGGTGGGCCCCGCTGTGCTCCTGCTGCCAGGTCACCGCGAAGCCGCTCCGCTCGAGCAGCTCGTGCAGGTGGGTCAGGGGGATCGGCCAGACGGTGTCGGCGGCGGGCATGGCCGCGCGCTCCTCCTCGGTCAGGGGGTCACCCTCCTCGACGGTGCAGGCGAAGCGCCCTCCGGGCGTCAGTGCGGATCGGATCTCGCGCAGCAGGGTCTCCTTGTCACGGAAGGCGAGCATCGTCTCCAGGAGGAGGACCACGTCGACGGGTCCTCGTGGCAGGGGCGGGATCTGGCCGGTGTCGTAGCGGCAGGTCAGCTCACCGACCCGCGCGCGGGCTGTCGCCACCGCCGGCCCGCTGGCGTCCACGCCGAGCAGGTCGCACCCGAGCTCGCGGGTGATGAGGCGCCCGGGGCCCCCTTCGCCGCAACAGAGGTCGAGCACGCGAGTCCCGGCGGTGATGCCGGCCGCGGCCGCCAGCCCGCGGATCTCGCTCGCCGTCATGAAGCCCTGCTGGTCGACGAACTCCCCGGCGCCGTAGCCGGATCGTCGAGCGCCCCGGAGGGCGTCCTCGGTGTGGCCGCGGTGGCGGCACAGCCACCGGACGTCGCGCCCGAAGGACTCCGCGACGAGCGCGAGGCCGAGGCCGAGAGCGATGTCGATGACCGGTGACGGGACGACTCCTGCCGTCGCGACGACGAGGACGATGCTCGTGACGGCGGTGACGACCTTGCGCCAGTACCGCGGCGGCAGCTGCGCACGCATCCACGGCAGGAACCAGCCGGCCACGGCGAAGACGTAGCGTGCCAGGCCGATCCCGAGCACCCACCACCCGAGCGTCGGTGCGACCCAGGCGCAGAGGACGAGCATGAGCGCGGCGTCGGCCTCACCGTCGGCGTGCGCACCGAAGGGGGACGCGGTCCCGGTCCGCCGCGCCACCCAGCCGTCGACGAGGTCGAGGGACAGCGAGAGGGCCGCGAGGACGGTGATGCCGGCGGTCCACGGGGAGGTGTCCAGGAGTGCACCCGCGAGCACCGAGGCGACGACCAGCGCGGCCACCGAGCAGGTGAGGGTGGCCCGGGTGAGGGTCACCAGATCGGCCGGGCCGAGGACGTCGTCGCTGCGGCGTACCCCGCGTACCACGAGGGTGTCCAGTACCAGTGCGCTCGCGCCGGCCACGACCCATCCGGTCGGTCCCCACCCGGTGATGAGCCCGATCCCGCCCAGCAGGAGCACCTGCGGGAGCAGCAGCATCGAAGCCGCCCGGAGAGTCACCTCGGTGAGTCTACGGAGGCGCCCCTCGCTCGAGGTGACCACGGTGTCGGGGCGCGCCGGGACACCCGGGGGGCCTTCGGAACGTGTCCGTGTGCGCGACGATGACTCCATGCCACACGAACCGGCACGGGCCGATGCCGACTGGCTCGCCCTGCGCGAACCGGCGGACGCCGCGGCGCGGTCGGTGGAACTCGTCGAGACCCTGCGCCCGTACCTGCCGACCGACGGCCTGGTCATCCACGACCTCGGCTGCGGGACCGGCTCGATGGCCCGCTGGCTCGCCCCGCGCCTGACCGGCCGGCAGCACTGGGTCGGCTACGAGCGCGACGAGGAACTCCTGGTCCGCGCCGACGCCGCTCCCCCGCCGTGGTCCCGCGACGGCCACCGAGTGACCACCGAGACACGTCTGCGGGACATCACCCGCCTGTCGGCCGACGACCTCGACGGTGCCTCGCTCGTCACCGCGTCAGCCCTGGTGGACATGATGACCGGGGAGGAGATCGATCGCCTGGTGGCGAGCATCGCCGCAGCGGGGTGCCCGGCGTTGGTCGCGCTCAGTGTCGTCGGCCGGGTGGAGCTCGTGCCCGTGGATCCCCTCGATGACCGACTCGCCGCCGCATTCAACGCGCACCAGATGCGGGACGCCGGCCACGGGCGGCTCCTCGGACCCGACGCGGTGGACGTGGCCGCCCGTCGACTGCAGCAGGCGGGCTCCACGCTCCGGCGGGAACCCAGCCGCTGGTCTCTGGGCGCCGGCAGCCCGGCCCTGTCGAGGGCCTGGCTCGAGGGTTGGGTCCGCGCCGCCTGCGAGCAGGATCCCTCCCTTCGCGCCGGTGCCACGCCGTACCTGGACCGGCGGCTGGCCGACCTGGGCGCCGGTCGCCTGTCGGTCACCGTCCACCACCGGGACCTTCTCGCCCTGCCCCACCGTCGGCACGCTGGTGGGGCAGGGTCCCTCAGACCGGCAGCGTCACGAGGAACCGGCAGCCGTCACTGAGATTCGTCACGCTCACCGTGCCCCGGTGCGCCTCGACGATCCCGCGCACGATCGCCAGCCCCAGCCCGGCGCCGCTGTCAGCGGTGGGCGTGCGGGCGTGGTTGCCCCGCCACGCGACATCGAAGACGCGGGCCAGGTCCTGCGTCGGGATCCCCCCGCACTCGTCGTCGATGGAGACCTCGGCCGTGCTCTCACCGGCGCGGACGCGCACCACCACCTCCCCATCGGCGGGGGTGTGCCGGACCGCGTTGGTCACCAGGTTGGACAGGGCGCGGGAGAGCTCCGCCGGATCCGCGGTCACGAGCGTCTCTCCCTCTGCGCGTCCGCCCAGGCGGACCCCGCGTTCCCGTGCCACCGGCGAGGCCCCCGCCACCGTCTCGCTCACCAGATCACCGAGCGAGACCTCCTGGAGTGACAGCTGCAACGTCCCGGAGTGGATCCGCGACAGCTCGAAGAGGTCGTCGACCATCCGGGTCATCCGGGTCACCTCCGAGCGCATCTGCGTGTAGTACGTCGCCGGCTCGGCCACCATCTCGTCCTCCAGCGCCTCGGTCATCGCGCGCAGACCGGCCAGCGGGGTGCGCAGGTCATGGGAGACCCACGCCACGAGCTCACGGCGCGACGTCTCCAGCTGCCGCTCCCGGCCCTGCGCCTCGTTGAGCCGCTCGCTGGTCCGCCGCAGCTCTGCCGCGAGCTCGTCGAACTCCGCCGGACCGCGGGCTCCCGCGGGGAAGGAGCCGCGCGTGCCGAACTCCCGCGCCGCGTCCCGCAGGACCCGCGACCACCGGACCACGAGCTGCCCCACCACCAACGCGAAGAGCACCGACACCGTCCCGGCGACCACGGACACCCACACCGCCACCTGCAGGTCGTGCGCCGAGAGGAACATCGCCCGCGCCGTGCCCATCAACGCGGCCACGAAGGAGCCCACGGCGACCAACGCCACCACGGCGATCCCCCATCGCAGGGACCGACGACGCAGCACCCACACCAGGCCCGCCCCGACGAGGCACACCACGGCCGAGCACCCGAACGAGATCGCGACGATCAGCAGCTGGTCCGATGTCACGACGCCTCCCACCGGTAGCCGACACCCCAGACCGTCACCAGGCGGACGGGCCGCCGTGGGTCCGGCTCGACCTTCTCCCGCAACCGCCGCACGTGCACGGTCACCGTCGACTGGTCGCCGAAGGACCACCCCCACACCTGTGCGAGCAGCTGCTCGCGCGTGAAGGCGACCCCGGGGTTGCGCACGAGGAACCGCACGAGGTCGAACTCCCGCGCGGTCAGCGCGAGTCGCTCCCCACCCCGGGTCACCACGTGCTGCGCCGAGTCGACGACCAGGTCCCGGTCGCGCAGGACCTCCAGCGTCGGCTCCAGCTGTTCACCGGCTCGGCGCAGGATCGAGTCCACGCGCAGCACGAGCTCGCGCGGGCTGAAGGGCTTGGTCACGTAGTCGTCGGCGCCCAACGTCAGGCCCACCACCCGCTCGGACTCCGACCCGAGTGCCGTGAGCATGACGATGGGCACGTCGTCACGTGTCCGCAGACGCCGGCACACCTCGAAGCCGTCGATCCCGGGGAGCATGACGTCGAGCACCCAGGTCCGCCGGCTCCTGCCGCAGCATGGTCAGGGCCGTCTCGCCCTCGGCGGCCTCGCGCGCCCGGTGACCGTTGGCGCGCAGGTAGGAGACGACCACCTCACGCACGGTGGGGTCGTCGTCAACCACGAGGATGTCTCCCACCGCTCCTCCCCTCCGCTGCGGACCCGTCCGCGCCTCGACCCGCCGGGCGGTGGCGGTGCGCCCACCATGACCCCGCGACGACACCGACGGTCACCACCGCGACGAACCCGAGCCAGTTGCGCGCATACGGTCGGTCCAACAGGGTCGGGTTGGACTGACCGGTCCAGGTCACCGTCAGGGTCGGCAGCACCGCCAGCGTCACGCTGCCGAGCACGACGAGCCCGACGATCGTCGGGGCACGTGCGGACGAAGGGAGGAGCCGCACCACCACCACCCCGAGGAGGATCGTCAACCCGGCCAGCACCGCGTCGTGGGCCACCACGCCGACGGCCAGCCACACCACCACGCGCCACACGTCGCCCCACCCGTCGCCGAGCAGGTCCACCACCCCGACCACACCGGCCACCACTCCCACCACGAGCAGCACGCCCCTGAGGACCATCATCAGCGCAGCACCTCGATCCGACTGACCCACTTGGTCTGCAGGACTCCGGGGCGAGCCGGCGCGATGACCCGGGCCGGGTAGCCGTGGTCGATGCTCAGCGGCTCCCCGGACAGCGAGAGCGCGAGGAGCGTCAGCGGGTCCTGCGTGAACTCCCCCGGCATCTCGGTGTCGTTGAAGGCGCCCGACTCCTGCAGGGAGACCAGGTGGATCCGCGCCGACTCCGGCGCGTCGACGAGGTCCAGCAGGTCACGCATGCGCACGCCGCCCCACCGTCCCATCGCGCTCCACCCCTCCACGCAGGCGATCGGCAGGTCCACGGTGTGCTGCGGCAGCGCCAGCAGGTCTGCTCGGCTCAGGGTGACGCTGCGCACCCCGTCGACGATGCTCAGCCGGTAGGCCGGGTCCTGGGCGGCCGTGACCACGCCCGCGCCGCGGGCGGAGGTGTTCACCGGCACCCCCTGGGGGCCCTCGCCGGAGCGCACACCGAAGACGGAGATCTCGCGCAGCAGCGGGATCGTGCTCCCCGCCGTGGCCACCACCGCCGCACCCGCCGCGAACACGGCCGTGCGGACCAGACCGCGCCGGCTCAGCCCCGCCCCCTGATCGGGCGCCTGCGCGCTCTCGTGGGCACCACCGGCATCCGCCGGTGGGTCGGGGTCGTCGATCGGTGAGGACAGGGCCGCACGGATGACCGGCAGCTTCACCGCGATGTGCACGATCAGCGAGCCGATGGCGATCCAGGCGACGGCGTAGTGGGTGCTGCGGAAGCTGAACTCCCACGGGTACCAGTGGGTGATGTTGATGACCCCGGTGACCAGCTGGAAGATCGCCGCCGCCACCAGCACGGCGATCGACACCCGTTCGAGCAGATGGAGGACCAGCGCACGAACACTTCTCCGGGGAACCGCGGCGAAGAGGTGGTGGTAGACGCTCCACAGCTTGACCAGCAGCAGCGGGATGGCGGCGGTGCCCGCGGCCACGTGCAGCCCCTGGGTCACCCGGTACAGCCAGACCGGACGGGTCGGAAGGGTCAGCCACGAGGGCTGGTCCTGCAGGTAGTGACTGATGACGCCGGTGACGAACGCGGTCGCGAAGCAGATCCCCAGCCACACCCCGACCCGGCTCGCCACGGCGGGGCTCCGCAACCGCGAGAAGCTGTCCGCGCGCGGCAGCGGCGGGCGCATCATGGCCGCAGCCTCCGGCGCTGCAGCAGCCCGAACCACCGCGAGCCCTCGCGCCTGACCTCCACGACCCGGAAGCCGGCCAGTGCCGCGGCCTGCGGAAGCGCCTCCGGAGCGAGGACGCCCCACGCGAAGGGCTCGGAGACGCGATCGCCGACCTCGAGCCGGAGCAGCTGACGAGCGAGCCCGTTGCCCGGGGGCGCGAGGTCGAGGACCACGCGACCGTCCGCGCACAGCAGGTCGGCGGCACGGCGCAGCAGGCGCACCGGGTCTCCGCCGATCCCGATGTTGCCGTCGGCGAGCAGGACGGTCCCCCACCGGCCCTCACCGGGGACGCGGTGGAACACATCGCGCACGATGGCGCTGCCGCCGCGTGCCCGCGTCTGCGCGACGGCCTCCTCGATGACGTCCAGCCCGAGGGCGCGTGCCCCCATCAGGGCCAGCGCGTGGGTCATCCGACCGGGACCGCAACCGACATCCAGCGTCGGGCCGACGCACCGCGAGAGCAGCTCCACGTCGGTGTCGTCGGCGTCCTGCGCCCACCGGTTGGAGGGCACCACCGACGGCTGGTCGCCCAGCCCGTGGACCACCGAGGGCTCCCCGCGCAGCGTCGCCGCGAACAGCTCCGCCGATGTCCACCGGGTCGTCCTGACGTCGCCGAGGGTCACGGGGTACCACCCGTGGCGCTCGTGGCCGCCCAGCGACGGGCGAACCGGGTACCGGGCGCCTCGGCGGACACCCGTGCGGCGTCCGCCGCGTCGTCGACGTCGCGCAGGCGGTCGCCGGTGGCGACGAGGGCACCATTGGCCGCCAGGAGGCGTCGCGTGCACGCACCGGTGTCCGGGCTGGACATCGGCACATCGCCCAACCCCCGCAGCAGGGCGGGGTCGTTCACCCCGAGGGCCCACCAGCCCCCGTCATGGGCGGGCGCCAGGACGGCATCGTGCCCCTGCATCCGGGCCACCAGGCCGCGCAGGTCCTCGGCCGTCGCCTGCGGCGTGTCCATCCCGACCTGCAGGACGGGACCACCGACGAGCTCGAAGGCGCTCTCGTGGGCGTGCTCGAGTCGGTCGGCGAAGCGCCGCCCCTCCTGGGCGAAGACGGTCCACCCCTCGGTCCGGGAGAGCAGCAGCTCCGCCTCCTCGGCCCCGGCAAGGTCGCCGGACAGGGCCAGCACACAGGCCTCTGCCCCGAAGGCGGTGGTGCAGGCCTCGATCGTGTCGAGCAGGGCTGCCGCAGCGAGCGCTGCCGCCGCCTGACCACCCACGGTGGTGGCCAACCGCGTCTTCGCGTGCCCGGCGACCGGAGCCTTCGCGACCACGAGCGCGGTGGTCATGCCAGCACCCTGGCGAAGTCCCGCAGCGTGCGCACCGTGCCGCGGAAGGAACCGGTCACCTTCGACCGCGTGCCCGCGGCGCGGGGGCGGTACCCGACGTCGAACTCCTCGATCCGCCATCCCGCGCGCTGCGCCTTGATCAACAGCTCGACGGGGTAGCCGAACCGCCGATCGCGCACGTCCAGCGCCAGCAGCCGCTCCCGGCGACACACGCGGACCGGGGCGATGTCATGCACCGCGACCCCCGTGCGACGACGCAACCACCAGGACAGCCCCGCGTTGCCGACTCTCGCGTGCCACGGCCAGACGCCACGGCCGACCGGCCGCCGCCGTCCGACGGCCATGTCGGCGCCACCGGTCTCGACCCTCTCGAGGAGAGTGACCAGCTCCTCCGGATGCATCGTCCCGTCCGCGTCCATCACCGCCACGACGTCGTGGGTGGCTGCCAGCAGGCCGGCATGGACCGCGGCCCCGTACCCCGCCACCGGCTCTGTGACCACCGTGGCCCCGAGCCCGGCGGCGACCGCCGCGGTGTCGTCGCTCGAGCCGTTGTCGACGACGATCACCGCGAACAGGTCCGGCACGCGCGCCAGCAGGGGCGGCAGGGCGGGTGCTTCGTCCCGGCTGGGGAGAATGAGGTCGCAGCGCGTGGTCACCCTGAGAAACTATCGGCTGACGAGCGGCCCGTCGCCGCGCCGGGCCTTACGGAAGTCTGACGGGTGTCGTGCACCCGGCCACCGGGACCGGGACCGGTGCGCCCCGGACCTAGCATCGACCCATGGCTGACGGACGCGCGACGACCAGACGGGTGCGGGGGTTGCCCACCCTGGGGCTGGTGGTGGCACTGGTGCTCATGGGCCTGGCGATGGCCGTGCCGGCAGCGGCCGACTGGAACGTGCGGGTCAACTCCTTCCCGCCGATCCACGCCGAGTGGCAGCCCCGGGTGGGCTGGACGACGCCGGCCGCGCTCGTGCTCGCGTGCTGCGCGGTGGGTTACGCCCACCGGTGGGCACGGACGCTCTCGTGGTCCCGGCTGCTCGTGGGTTCCTTCGTCGCGGGCCTGCTCTGGATGCTCTCGCTGGCGTTGATCGATGGCTGGTCGGGTGTCGGCCACATCCTCACCACGGACTACGAGTACCTGCAGACCGCACGGGAGGTCACCGACCTCACCGACTTCTTCGACGGGTGGGTCGCTCGGATCCGCTACGGCCCGGACAACCTTCCCGTGCACATCGCGGGTCACCCCGCGGGCGCGCTGCTGTTCTTCGTCGTGCTGACCAGGGTCGGACTGGGCGGCGGCCTCGCGGCCGGCCTGGTCGTCACCGCGCTGGCCGCGACGACGGCGGTCGCGGTCCTCGTGACGCTGCGGACCCTCGGCGCGGAGGAGCTGGCCCGCCGCGCAGCGCCCTTCCTCGTCTTCGGACCGGCCGCGATCTGGCAGTCGGTGTCGGCCGACGCGATGTTCGCCGCGGTCGCCGCGTGGGGGGTGGCTGCGCTCGCGCTCGCCGCGACCCGTCGCAGCTGGACGTGGTCGGTGGTGGCCGGTCTGCTCCTCGGCTACTGCGTGATGCTCTCCTACGGGCTCGTGCTGCTCGGGGTGCTCGCGGTCGCCGTGATGATCGTGGCCCGGTCGTTCTTCCCGATGGCGATCGCCGTGGTTGCTGCTTGCCTGGTGGTGCTCGCCTTCGCCGTCGCCGGCTTCGCGTGGTGGGAGGCCTACCCGGCCCTGCACGACCGCTACTACGCGGGAGTGGGCGGGCGCCGACCCCCGGAGTACTGGATGTGGGCCAACTTCGCGGCGCTGCTCTTCTGCTCCGGTCCGCTGCTGGGCGCAGGGGTGGCCCAGCTGCTCGGCCGGTGGCGGGACCACCTGACGGGGGCGGGGACCCGTGTGGTCGCCCTGCTGTCCGGGGCCGGCGTGCTGATGGTCGTGCTCGCCGACCTCTCGCAGATGAGCAGGGCGGAGGTCGAGCGGATCTGGCTGCCCTTCGTGCCGTGGCTGATGCTCTCCTGCGCTCTCCTGCCGAGCCGGTGGCGACGGGTCGGCCTGGTCGTCCAGGTGGTCGCGGCCCTGCTCATCGCCCACCTGCTCGCACCGACGTGGTGAGAGCCCTCAGCGCAGCGGGTCGTGCGCGAACCGCGCGAGGCCCTGCGAGGGGACGATGCGCGCACGGAACCCGAGCTCGGCAGCAGCCCTCTCCGGCGAGGCGACGACGTGCCGCACATCGCCGGGGCGGTACTCCCCCGTGACGATCGGCGCGGCCGCGCTGCCCGCCCCCGCGGCGACGTGCTCGGCGACCTCACGGATGCCGACCGGGACGCCGGAGCAGATGTTGTACGCGGTGAAGGTCGGCGTCGGCGCCCGGACGACCTGCTCCAGCGCGAGCACGTTGGCGGCCGCGACGTCGTCGACGTGCACGAAGTCACGCATCTGTGCCCCGTCCTCGAAGACCCTCGGCGGCACCCCGGCTTCGAGCGCGGAGCGAAAGATCGCCGCGACCCCGGAGTACGGCGTGTCCCGTGGCATCCCCGGCCCGTAGACGTTGTGGTACCGCAGCGCCACCACACCACCGGGAGCCTGCTGCGACCACGCCGAGGCGAAGTGCTCCTGGACGGCCTTGCTCGCGGCGTAGCTGGTCCGCGGATCCGACCGCGCGTCCTCGTCCACGAGGGCCCAGTCGAGCGGTCCGCCGCACACCGGGCACGCGCAGTCGAAGCGCCCCTCCTCGAGGGCCGCCACGGATCGCGGCACGGGCCTCTGGTCGCCGTGCTCCGCGCAGGAGTACCGCCCTTCGCCGTACACCACCATCGACGAGGCGAGGACGAGGCGGTTCACGCCCGCGGCGGACATCGTGGCGAGCAGCACCGCGGTGCCCAGGTCGTTGTGCGCGGCGTACAGGGGCAGGTCGGCCACCGAGGTCCCCGCACCGACCATCGCCGCCTGGTGCGAGACCGCATCCACCCCGTCGAGGAGGTGGCGCCAGGCATCGGGGTCGCGCACGTCGGCACGGTGCACGCCGTCCGGGACCACCGGAGAGTGTCCGTGCGCCTGCGGCAGGAACGCGTCCACCCCCACCACCTCGTGGCCCGCCTCCCGCAGCCGGCCGGCGACCGCCGACCCCACGAAGCCGGCCGCGCCGGTCAGCAGCACCCTCACGGGAGCTCGAAGGGCAGGTCGATGTCGTCGGCCCAGGAGCCGCAGGCGCACTGCTGCGGAGGCAGGAGTCCCTCGACCACGCCGGCCAGCAGCAGCTTGACCCGGTCGAGGGTCGCGGCGAAGAGCGCGAGGACCTCCGCCTGACTCACGCCGTCCCCGCTCGACACCCCGGCATCCCTGTCGGTGACCACGGCGACCGGCGCGTAGCACATGGACAGCTCGCGGGCGAGGACCGCCTCGGGGTGCCCGGTCATGTTCACCAACGACCAGCCCTGGGCCGCGTAGTGCTGCGACTCGGCGCGCGTGGAGAACCGTGGCCCCTCCACCACGACCATGGTCCCGCCGGTGGTGACCGCGGGGTCCGCGGCGGCGAGGGCCGCCGTCAGCTCGGGGCAGTACGGGTCGGCGAAGGGCACGTGCGCCGCGCCGGACTCCACGTAGGTCTGCGCCCGTCGCTGGGTGCGGTCGACCAACTGGTCCGGAACCACGAGGGCACCCGGCGCCACGTCCGCACTCAGCCCACCGACGGCGCACGGGGCAAGCACCTGACGCACCCCGAGGGAGCGCAGCGCCCAGAGGTTCGCGCGGTAGTTGATCGTGTGCGGGGCCAACTCGTGGTCCTTGCCGTGTCGGGGCAGGAAGGCGATCGTGCGGCCGGCGACCTCACCGACGGCCACGGGAGCGGACGGGGCGCCGAAGGGGGTCGACACGTCCACCTCGCGGGCGTCCTCGATGAACTCGTAGAACCCGGATCCGCCGATCACCGCGACCACTGGCGCGCTGGTACCCGTGAGGTCTCCCATGGCCTAGAGGGCCTCTTCCATCGCCCGGCGCCGGACCTCGGTCTTCGCGCCACCACGGATCGCCCCGATCGGGCTGCCGCCGACCAGCCGATCGTCCGGGGCGAACATCCACGCGATGATCTCCTCGTCGGAGAACCTGCCGTCCTTGAGCACCGTGAAGGTCCCCGGGAGCTCCGGCAGGGGCCCGTCGTCATCGAGGAAGGCCTCGGGTACCGAGAGGACATTGCGCTCACCGCGTCGTACGGCCACGAGCTGCCCCTCCTCGATCATCCGACGCACCTCGGACAGGCGTACGCCGAGCCGCTCGGCGAGGTCGGGAAGGGTCAGCCAGGCATCGGGACCGGAGATGTCGTTCACGTCGGCCAGTGTGTCAGAGCGCCGCCGGGGCCCGCCGCGCGTGTCGCACGTCGCGCGCTCCGGTCCGATCTTCGATACCGTCGTCCCGCAAACACCATATGTCACACCAGTCACAGGCGTCACAGATGTCGTCTGGCCCTGCCTCCCGGGCGTCCCGCGTGCGCCCCCGACATCGGAGTCTCCCTTGGTCCTTCCGCTCTTCGTCCCGGTCCCGGCCACCCCGGTGGCCCCGGCCCTCGACCTGACCGCCGGAAACACCACCGACACCTCCGTCGCGGCCGAGGGCTCGCGGCACCACACCGTGCGCTCCGGCGAGACCGCCTACGACATCGCCCGTCGGTACCGCGTCACCCAGAACGCGTTGCTGCACCGCAACCACCTCGGCTCGAGCGACTACATCCACCCGGGGCAGCGCCTGACGATCCCGGCCCGGTCCTCCTCGAGCTCGTCGAAGAGCGCGAGCGACTCCGAGACGTCGAGCCGGCCGTCGCGGTCCGGCTCGACGCGCAGCTACACCGTGCGCAACGGCGACACGCTGAGCGGCATCGCCGCTCGGCACGACATGAGCGTCGCCCGTCTGCGCTCGCTCAACGACCTCGAGCGCGGCTTCATCCACGCGGGCGAGAAGCTGCGTGTCAGCGGCTCCGCCGCCAAGCCGGCCAAGCGCGCCACGAGCCGTCCGGCGAGCACGTCCACCCACACCGTGCGCTCCGGCGAGACCCTCACCGGCATCGCCGCCCGCTACGACATGGGACTCACCCGCCTGGCGAAGCTCAACACGATGTCCCCCAGCGAGGTCATCCACCCCGGCACGAAGATCAAGGTGACCGGTGGCACCTCGACGTCCTCCTCGGGCACGTCGAAGACTCAGCCCAAGAGCGGGGGCAACACCTTCGCGGGGCGCACCTACTCCTCGACGATCGTCAAGGCCGCCGACCGCAACCGGGAGACGCTCGCCGGGCGCTCGGTGCCCAGCCGCACCGCGACGAAGGCCACCATCACCCGGATCGCCCGCCAGCACGGCGTCGACCCGAGCCTCGCCCTCGCGATCTCCTACCAGGAGTCGGGATGGGACCAGCGGCAGGTCTCCGTCGCCAACGCCGTCGGCACCATGCAGGTCATCCCCAGCTCCGGTGAGTGGGCCTCGCAGATGGCCGGCCGGCAGCTCGACCTGCTCGACCCCGAGGACAACGTCACCGCCGGCGTCCTGCTCCTGAAGGTCCTCACCCAGCAGGCCTCCACGACCTCCGACGCGATCGGCGGGTACTACCAGGGCCTCGCCTCGGTCGAGGACAACGGCCTCTACAGCGACACCAAGCAGTACGTGGCCAACGTCAAGACGCTCCGGGGCCGGATGTGACGGGCTGACGACGGGGGCGAACCTAGACTTTGGGCGTGACCACTGCTTCCTCCCACCCGCTCGTCGGCGAGCTCGTCGACGGCCGGTACCGGGTGGTGCGCCACATCGCGGACGGCGGGATGGCGACGGTCCTGCTCGCCACCGACACCCGGCTGGATCGGGACGTCGCGCTGAAGGTCATGCGCGCCGACCTCGCGGCGGACGAGACCTTCGTCTCCCGCTTTCGTCGTGAGGCCCGCTCTGCCGCACGGCTGAGCCACCCCAACGTCGTCCCGGTCTTCGACCAGGGGGAGGACGAGGGCCGGGTCTTCCTCGCGATGGAGTACATCGACGGGCGCACGGCCCGGGCGGTCATCGATGCCGAGGGCGCACTCACGCCGCGGGCCGCGCTCGACCTGATGGAGTCGGTCCTCACCGGACTCACCGCGGCCCACGACGCCGGCTACATCCACCGCGACGTCAAACCGGAGAACATCCTCATCGCCGACCACGGGCCGGTGAAGGTCGCCGACTTCGGGCTCGCTCGCGCGGTGACCTCGCAGACGACGACCGCGGACGACGGGGTCCTCTTCGGGACCGTCGCCTACCTCTCCCCCGAGCAGGTCGAGCGCGGCATCGCCGATGCCCGCAGCGACGTCTACGCCGCCGGGTTGATCCTCTTCGAGCTGCTCACGGGGACCCGCGCGATCGAGGGCGAGTCCCCGATCCACGTCGCCTTCCAGCACGTCCACGGCGGGGTCCCCGCCCCGTCGGAGCGCGTCGCCGATCTGCCGTCACCGCTCGACGACCTCGTCGCCCTGGCGACCCATCGCGACCCCGACGAGCGGCCACGGGGTGCCGGCGAGTACCTCGAGGCGCTGCAGGCCACCCGTGACCGGCTCTCGCCGGAGCAGCTCGATGCGCGCCCGGACCGCGAGCGCGCCGCGGCGACGAGCGGCACACCGACCATGGCGCACCCGCGACCGAGCCGCACGCAGGCCCTCAAGCCGACCGCCGCGGCCGCGGACGCACCGGCGCCGCCCACGCCGCCCGGGGAGGGGGCGCCCCCTTCGTCCCGTCGACGTCGCCGCCGACGGATCCTCGTCATGCTCCTCGCGCTCCTCCTCCTCGCCGGAGGTGGCGCCTCCTGGTACGCGATCGCCGGCCCCGGCGCCTCGGTCGTCGTGCCGGACGTCGCCGGGGAGCCCCGGGAGGAGGCCGCCTCGGCACTGCAGGACCACGACCTCGAGCTGACCGAGCAGGAGGCCTTCGACGAGTCGGTCCCCGCGGGCGAGGCGATCACGTCCAACCCACCGTCGGGCACCGAGGCAGCGAAGGGGTCGGACGTCACCGTCGTCTTCTCCAAGGGTCCGGAGCGCTACGCCGTGCCCGACCTCACGGGCAAGAGCAAGGCCGCGGCGAGCACGGCACTGAAGGACCGCAAGCTGTCCTTGGGGAAGGCGAGTCAGGAGTGGCACGAGTCCGTCGACGAGGGCCAGGTCATCTCCTCCGACCCCGCGGCCGGCACCGACCTCAAGCGGGACGCGACCGTGTCGGTCGTGCTCTCCAAGGGCCCCGAGCCCATCGACGTCCCCTCCGTCACCGGTGAGAGCGCCGATGATGCCACGCAGGCCATCGAGGACGCCGGCCTGAAGGCCTCGCGCGCCGAGGACGCCTACTCGACGACCGTGACCAAGGGCTCGGTCATCAGCCAGTCCCCGGCCGACGGCACCCTCACCCGCGGGGGCACGGTCACGCTCACCGTCTCCAAGGGCCCCGAGATGGTCGCGGTGCCCAAGGTCGAGGGGCTGTCGAAGGCCAAGGCGAAGAGCACGCTCGAGGCAGCCGGCTTCCGGGTCTCGGTTCAGACCTTCCTCGGCGGACCGCTCGACGAGGTGCGCGCCTCCCGGCCCGGCGGTGGCTCCACGGCCCCCAAGGGGTCGACCGTGACGATCCTCGTCGTGTGATGACCGCCCTCCCCGACCACGACCCGAGCCCGTCCGAGGGCCCACTTCGCCGGTGGGTGCTGCCGGGGCTCGTGGCCGCGCTCGTCCTCAGTGTGCTCGACGGGGTGTGGATCACCCTCGTCGCGCGGGGGCTCTACGAGAGCGAGCTGGGCGAGCGCCTCGCGGACCCCGTGGTCGGCTGGGCCAGCGCGGTCTTCTACGTCATCTACCTCGTGGGCCTGATGGTGCTCGTCATCCGCCCGGCCCTCGACGCCGGCTCCACCCGCACGGCACTCGGTCGCGGCGCCGCGCTCGGCCTGAGCGCCTACGCGACCTTCGGGTTCACCAACCTCGCCGTGATCGAGGACTGGCCCGTGGCGATCTCCGTCGCCGACACGCTGTGGGGCGGTGCGCTCACGGCCACGACCGCCGTGATCACACTCCTCGTCTGCTCACGCCTCAGGCGCGCGGAGCGTGGGCCTGACCGAGCATCTCCGCGGTGAGGAAGGCCAGCTCGAGGCTCTGCTGGTGGTTCAGGCGGGGGTCGCAGACGCTCTCGTAGCGCTTGTTGAGGTCCTCGTCGAGGATGCGCTCGGCGCCGCCGACGCACTCGGTGACGTCGTTGCCGGTGAGCTCGACGTGCAGACCACCCGGCACCGTGCCGAGCGACCGGTGCACCTCGAAGAAGCCCCGCACCTCGTCGACGACGTCCTCGAAGTCGCGGGTCTTGAACCCGGAGGCCGACTCGAAGGTGTTGCCGTGCATCGGGTCGCAGATCCAGGTGACGATCGCACCGGAGTCGCGGACCTTCTCGATGATCGGCGGCAGGGCCTCGCGGATCGTGCCGGCCCCCATGCGGGTGATGAAGGTCAGGCGCCCGGGCTCGCGCTCCGGGTCGAGCAGGTCGATGATCCGCAGCAGCTCGTCCGGGTCCGCCTTGTCGGAGACCTTCATGCCGATCGGGTTGCGGATCCGGCTGACGAAGTCGAGGTGCGCGTGGTCGATCTGACGGGTGCGCTCCCCGACCCACAGGAAGTGGCCGGAGGTGTCGTACAGGTCACCGGTGCGCGAGTCGACGCGGGTCATCGGTCGCTCGTAGTCGAGGAGCAGCGCCTCGTGCGCCGACCAGAACTCGGTGGTCTTCATCGCGTCGAAGTCGACGTCGCAGGCGGCCATGAAGCGCATCGCCTTGTCGATCTCGCGGGCCAGGCCCTCGTAGCGCCGGTTGGCCGCGTTGGAGACGAAGCCGACGTTCCAGTCGTGCACGCGCCGCAGGTCGGCGAAACCCCCCTGGGTGAAGGCCCGCACGAGGTTCAGCGTCGCCGCGCTCGTGTGGTACCCGCGCAGCAGCCGCTGCGGGTCGGGGTTGCGGGTCTCGGGGGTGAAGGCGAAGTCGTTGACCATGTCACCGCGGTAGGCGGGCAGGGTCACCCCGTCGCGCGTCTCGGTGTCCTTGCTGCGCGGCTTGGCGAACTGACCGGCCATGCGGCCCATCTTCACCACGGGCATCCCGGCGCCGTAGGTGAGCACCGCGGCCATCTGCAGGATCGTCTTGATCCGGTCGCGGATGTTGTCCGCGGTCGCGTGCACGAAGGTCTCGGCGCAGTCGCCGCCCTGGAGGACGAAGGCCTCACCGATGGAGGCCGCAGCCATCCGGTCGCGCAGGTCGTCGCACTCACCCGCGAAGACGAGCGGAGGGAAGCTCCCGAGGGCCGCCACGGCCTCGTCGAGGGCAGCGCGGTCGGGCCAGTTCGGCTGCTGGGCGGCCGGGAGGTCGCTGGGGAGGGGAGCTGCGGGCGTGGGAGAGGGCACTGCGGTGGTCACCCCCCAAGGATAGGCTGCGCGCCCGCCCGGTCCCCCACCCGTCCAACCAGAGGACGAAGGGAGGTCACTCCGGCTGGTCGAGACCCCGGCTGATGGCGAAGCGGGTCAGCTCCACCCGGTTGTGCAGGTGGAGCTTGCCGAGGATGTTCTGGACGTGGTTCTGCACCGTCCGGTGGGAGATCACGAGGTCGGCGGCGATCTCCTTGGCCGTCATCCCCATGGCGACGTAGCGCAGGATCTGCGTCTCGCGCTCGGTGAGCTCGGGGGCCCCGGGGGTCTCCCCCTTCGCCTGCTCCTCGACCGGCTCCGCCGCTCTCGCCTGGCTGCTCATCTCGCGGAACTCCCCGAGGACGAGACCGGCGAGGCCGGGGGTGAAGACCGCGTCGCCGTCACCCGTCGCGGTGACCGCCTCGCGGATCTCGCCCGGGGAGGCGGACTTCACGAGGTAGCCGCTCGCCCCGGCCTTCACCGCGGCGAGGACGTCCTGCTCCTCACCGCTGGCGGAGAGGATGAGGACCGTGGTCGGCAGGTCACCGATGGCGTGGCACACCTCGTCCCCGCGCATCCCCGGCAGGTTGAGGTCGAGGACGAGCACGTCGGGGACGGTCGCCCTGGTGCGACGGACGGTCGCGGGGCCGTCGGCCGCGGTGCCGACGATCTCGAAGCCGGACTCCTCGAGGTCCCGCACGAGGGCCTCGCGCCACAAGGGGTGGTCATCGGCGACGAGGACCCTCAGGGGGCCGGTGCGCTGGCTCATGGGGCAGAGCCTGCCATGCGCTCGACCGGGAGGGTCAGGGTGACCCTCGTGCCTCCCCCGGCGGGCGAGCGCCACTCGGCGTCGCCCCCGAGGTCGAGCATGCGTCCGCGGATCGAGCTGCTCGCCCCCAGTCGTCCCTGGTCGGCGGCCTCGACGAGCCGGTTCTCGGCGATGCCGCAGCCGTTGTCGCGGATGAGGACCTCGATGCCGCTCTCGTCCGTGTCGAGGAGGACCCAGGCCCGGGCGCCGTCACCGGCGTGCTGGGCGACGTTGTCCAGGGCGGCGATGACCGCCGCCTCGACCTCGTGCGCGATGGCCGCGGGCAGTCGCACCGCCCCCGGTGGCAGGACGACCTCCACCGTCGCCGAGCGCAGCGCCGTCAGGGTCCGCGCGAGGTCGGTGTCCTCCGCCGGCGCATGCGCGCGGCCGGGCCGGCCCGCCACCGGCTCGACCCGGGAGATCAACGTGCGTAGCGAACGCTCCTGGTCCGCCGCGAGCTCGGCGAGAGCCTGTCCGTCACTCCCCAGGTCGCGACCGCGGCGGTGGATCATCGCCAGGGTCTGGAGCACGCCGTCGTGCACCTCACGGCCGATCCGCTCCCGCTCGGCCAGCCGCTCGCTGACGGTGAGCGCCTCCTCGAGGCGCGTCTGGCTCTCGCGGGCCAGCTGGACGGCCAGCCCCACGAGGGTGCCGAGCAGGAGGAGCAGCATGATGTTGTGGTAGGTCAGCTGGCCCGGGTCCTCGGCCTGGACGAGGTTGGCCACGGCGATGACCACGGCGGCGAGGACCCCGCCACGGATGCCCGCGAGCAGTGCCCCGGCGATGACCGGCGAGGCCGACCAGACCCCCGGGACGGTGGAGATCCCCGCGCTGACCTCGATCGGGTCGTAGACCGCGCTCGTGAGGAGGATCCCGGTGCAGGCGATGACCAGCTCCGCGCCGATGGCCGTGCGCGTCGGGTGCGGCAGCAGCGGAGCGACGACGGACCACCCGAGCGCCACGAGGCCCCAGACGATGATCGGCCACCAGTGGATGACGTGCTCGCGATGGACGCCGACGAGCACGGCGGCGTAGCCGATCGCGAGGAACCGGTAGAGGGCCAGGCCCCGCCCCCCGGCGCTGTCGATGAGCGGCGAGGGGTTGTAGTGCCGACGCAGAGAGCCGAGACCGGGCTCCGGGGTCATGGCCTACAGCCCGTCCTTGCTCTCCTCGGACCAGGGGTCCTCGGAGTCGTTGCTCCCGAGCGCCTCCTCCAGGTCCGCGTGGGCCCGGCCCGGGCGGGCGGCCTCCTGCAGCTCGCGCGCCCGACGCCTGGCCCGGGTGAGCAGGCGCTCCTTCATCGACGTCGCGTACATGTCGACGTACTCCTGGTTCGACAGCTGCATGAGGTCGTACATGATCTCGTCGGTCACCGAGCGCAGGACGAAGCGGTCACCCTCCATCCCCTCGTAGCGGGAGAAGTCGAGCGGCGTGCCGATCTTGATCCCGATCTGACGGATGTTCGGGACGAGCTGCCCGGTCGGCTGGGCCTTGTCCGTGTCGATCATCGCGACCGGGATGACGGGGACACCGGCGGTCAACGCCATCCGCGCCACGCCCGTGCGCCCGCGGTACAGCCGCGAGTCCGGCGAGCGCGTGCCCTCGGGGTAGAGGCCGAGGAGGTCGCCCGCCCCGAGGACCTTCATGCCGGCCTGCAGCGCGGACTCGCTCGCCTTGCCACCGCTGCGGTCGATCGGCAGCTGGCCGATGCCGCGCATGAAGGCGGCCGTGAGCCAACCCTTGATCCCCGACCCGGTGAAGTAGTCGGACTTGGCGAGGAAGGTCACCCGGCGGTCGAGCACGAGCGGCAGGAAGACCGAGTCGGAGAAGGAGAGGTGGTTGCTGGCGAGGATCGCCGGGCCGTCCTCGGGAATGTGCTGGAGCCCCTCGACCTTGGGTCTGAAGAGCACCTTGAGCACGGGTCCGAGCAGGACTCGTTTGAGCATCCAGTACAGCACGTTGCGTTCTCCTTCGATCGCACCGAACTCTACGACACGACGTGGTCGTCCGGTCGCGTGCGAGACTGGGCATCAGCGCACCACGACGTCACGGATGGGCGGAGCAGGCAGATGGCGGAGCGACAGCACCCCGACGAGCGGGACGTGGACGCGATCTTCGAGTCGATGGTCGCCCGGTGGGACGACCCGTCGGCCGCGGAGGCGCACGGCGCCTCGCCGGCCACCGGCGACGTCGCGCCCCGGCGCCAGACCACCGGCGACGTCCACCTCCCTTCGCCCCGGGCCGCCGGTCCCGGCACCGACGACGACCCGCCCGCGGCGGTCCCCGAGCCGGTCCCGTGGCGCACCGACCCGACGCACTCCGTGGCCGATGCGCTGCTCGGCAACGACGACGACCCCGGTCTCGCCGACGACGACGAGGGCTTCACGCCGCCCGCGCCCGCTCCCCTGCCTCCGGCGAGCGACCGGCTCTTCTGGGGCGCCCTGATCGGTCTGGTCCTCGGTCCGCTCGGCCTGATCTGGACCGTCATCGTGCGCCCGGGCGGCTTCTGGCCCAAGGCGGTCGTCATCGCCTTGATCGTCGGCGGCTTCGCCTGCCTCGTCCTGCGCCAGCCCCGGGACCGTGGCTACGACCCGGACCAGGGCGCCCGCGTCTGAGCCCGGTGGGTCACACCTGCTGCTCCGCCCCCAGCGAGGCCGCACCGATGAGCCCGGCGTCCGGCCCGAAGTGGGCGGCGACGATCCGTGCCGCCGGCCGGTAGCCGCGTCCGGTGAGCTGACGGGCGAAGGTGTCGCGGGCCGGACCGAGCAGGAGGTCCCCGGCGGCGCTGACACCACCACCGATGACGAAGACCTCGGGGTCGAGTGCCGCCGCGAGGTCGGCGATCCCGACCCCGAGCCAGTGACCGATCTCGGCGAGCAGCTCGATGGCCGTGGCATCGCCCGCCCGGGCGACCTCGGTGAGCACCGGCCCGGTGAGCGCACTGGCGTCGCCGCCCACGTGCGCGAGCAGGTCCGTCGCCATCGGGGAGTTGGCCAGTGCCAGACCGCGGGCCTCGCGCACGAGGGCATTGCCCGAGGAGTACTGCTCCCAGCAACCGCGGTTGCCGCACTCGCACCGCTGCCCGCCGGGGACGACCTGCATGTGGCCGAACTCCCCGGCGATCCCGTACCGCCCGCGCATCAGCTGTCCGCCGACGAGGATCGCGCCACCGATGCCGGTGCCGAGGGTGATCATCACCGCGTGCGTCGCCCCGCGGGCGGCCCCGAAGCGGTGCTCGGCCCACAACGCGGCGTTCGCGTCGTTGTCGATGGAGATCGGCAGCGCGATGCGCTCGCCGAGCGAGGCGCGCAGGGGCTCGTTGCGCCACGACAGGTGCGGGGCGAAGACGACCGTCGCCCGGTCCGCGGCGACGAAGCCGGCGGCACCGACACCGACGGTCGTCGGGCGCTCGACCCCGGCCTCGTCGGCGAGGGCGAGCAGCTCCTCGATGACCTCGACGATGGTGTCCTCGACGACCCGGGGGGCGTTGGAGCGGTCGGGGGTGTCGCGACGGGTGCGCACGAGGATGCGACCGTCACCGTCGAGGACCCCGCCGGAGACCTTGGTCCCCCCGATGTCGATGCCGATGCTCGTGCTCACGCGCGGGCCTCCCGGGCCAGGGTGGCGGCACCGACGAGACCCGCGTCGTTGCCCAGGGTCGCGGCGACGAGCCGGGGCGAAGGGCGCTGCCCCCGGCCGACGAGGTGGGACGCGAAGGCCTCCTTCGCGGGGTCGATGAGGAGCGCGCCGACGTCGGCGACGCCGCCGCCGATGACGACGAGCGAGGGGTCGAGGACCGCGCACACCGACGCGAGGCCCTCGCCGAGGCGGGTGCCGAGCTCGGTGAAGAGCCCCACCGCACCCTCGTCGCCCGCCCGGGCCAGCTCGGTGACGTCCTGACCGGTGAGCGCCGCGGGGTCGGCGCCGCACCGCTGGCGCAGACGGGCCCCCTTCGCTGCACCGGAGGCGATGAGCTCGCGGGCGGTGCGCTCCAGGGCGGTGCCGGAGGCGAAGACCTCGAGGCAGCCGTGGTTGCCGCAGCCGCAGAGCGGGCCGTGGGGGTCCATGGTGATGTGCCCGATCTCGCCACCGATCCCGTGGCCGCCACGCAGGAGGCGGTCGTCGACGATGCTGCCGCCACCGACGCCCGTGCCGACCGTGACCAGCAGCATGTCCTCGCAGTCCCGGCCGGAACCGTGGCGGTACTCGCCCCACGCGGCAGCGTTCGCGTCGTTCTCGACGAGGACCTCGTGCCCGACGCGTCGACCCACCTCTCCGGCGAGGTCGAGGTCGCGCCACGGCAGGTTGGGGGCGAACCACAGGTACCCCGATGCCCCGTCGACGAAGGCCGCGCAGGCCATGCCGACACCCGCGACCTCGCCCCCGGCCGCCGCCTCGAGGGTCGCGATCAGTGCGGACGTCGCATCGAGGATCGCGGAGGTGTCCTCCTCGGGTGTCGCGACCTGCTCCCGGTGGGTGATGCGCCCGTCGGCGGACACGAGCGCACCCGCGATCTTGGTCCCGCCGATGTCGATACCTACTGCCGGTGACTGGCTCATCGGTGCATCACGCCTCGCTCGTCGGGTCCAGGGCCGCGGTCGTCTCGTCGTCGTGGACGTCGATCCGTACGCCCCGGGAACGATACGGCGCGTGGCCCCCGGGGTCGTCGAAGTCGACCCCGAGGGCATCGGCGACGGCCTCGCTGCCGAAGGTCGCGCGGGTCAGCGCCTCGGCGAGCATCGTCGCGCCGGCCATCGCCCGGCGAGCCGTCGCGCCGTCGAGTCCGCGCAGGTCCTCCCCGATCCCGTCGAGATCGATCTCGGAGAGGACGCGCAGGAGCTGGACGATGACGTCCTGGGGGTCGCTCTCCTCATCCACGGGGCCACACCCTCTCATCGGGAGTCATCGTCAGGGTGAGGACTCCCCCGGCCACGCCGGCGCGCTCGATGTCGCAGCGGCGCAGCACGGACGGCAGGAGGACGCGGCGGGTGCGGCCGGCGCACCCGAGCACGAGCTCGTCCTCGTGGCGGACGAGCTCGAGGTCCACGGCCCGCACCCCCGGCAGCCCCAGGCGCAACAGCCACTCCCCGTCACCGCGCTCGACCTGCGGGCGGGCGGGTTCGGGCGCGGCCGGCAGGTACTCGACGCCGGGCCCGTCGACGGGGTGCACCGCGGTGAGGGTGCGACCCATGAGTGCCAGCAGCACCTCCGCGTCGGCGCGCCGGGCGGCACCGACGGGGCCGGCGGGTGGGGCGAGGTGCACGGCGACCGCGTCGGGGTCGGCGAGCGCTCGGTCGAGCCGCTCGAGCAGCTGCGACCCCTCGCGCAGCGCGTGCAGGACCGGCGGGTCGGGAGGAGGAAGGACGCCGACCCCTTCCGGGGCGACGAGCGCCTCCCAGCGGGCGACCACGGGGACGAAGGCGGCGAAGGCGCGGGCGGCGCGCTGCGGCACGTCGAGGAGTCGGGCCACCTCGAGGTCGAGCTCGATCACCAGCTCGTGGTCGTCGGCGGCCCCTTGCTCGAGCTGGCGCGCGAGGCGCAGCAGCGCTGGCAGCTCCGGGGGCAGGAGCCGACCGATGAGGTCGGCCACGACCGGTGACGGCAGGTCGAGGGCGGTGAGCACCCGGTCGAGATGGGTCTCGATGACCTCGAGGACGGGGTCGCGCCCGTGCGGCCCGGCGGCGGTCCGCACGACCGGGCGAAGGGAGGCGACGCCGGCGAGCACCCGGTCCGTCACGGCGGCGGCGTGCTCGCCCCCACCGGTGACGAGATGTGCGCGCACGGGCCCGTCAGAGCTCAGCGCGCTTCTTGAGGTCGCGCAGCGCCGAGTCGACGATGACCTTCTCGGCCTTGCGCTTGAGCATCCCGAGCATCGGGACCTTGACGTCGACGGTGAGGTCGTAGGCGACCTCGGTGCCCCCGTCGGCCGTCGTGGTCAGCGTGTAGGACCCGTCCATCGTCTTGAGCACGCTGGCGTCGATGAGGGTCCAGGAGACGATGCCCTGACCGTCCTCGTCGATGTCCCAGGAGTAGTCGAGGGTGTAGGTGTCCTTGATCGGGCCCGCATCGAGGCTGAGGGCCGCCTGGTCGGGCCACCCGTCACCGTCCTCGGTGAGGATCTCGACGTGCGAGAACTCCTTGATCCACTCCGGGTAGGCCTCGAGGTCGGCGATGATGTCGAGGACGTCGCCGGCGGGTGCGCTCACGACGATGCTGGATCGGGTGCTGTCGGCCATGGCGGGCACACTATCGCGTACGCCCCTCGAGCCGGTCCTTGATGTCGTGCAGGCCGCTCTTCCACCGGCGACGGTGGACCCTCTCCCACGCCCTCGGACCGCCGCTCTGCGTGCCGTGGACGAAGTGGTGGACGATCGTGCCGCCCGGCACCTCCTCCAGCCAGATCTCGAGCCGCCCGGTGACCTCGCCCCCGGTCCGCCAGCGCACCCCCTTCGCCCCACGGTCCTGCACGAGCTCCCGCTCCAGCCCGGGCCACAGCCCGTCGAGCACTCCCGGCTCCTCCAGCGCCGAGCGCACCGAGAGGGGCGCAGCCCGCACGAAGGTCTCGTCGACGACGTCGACGACGGGCAGGGATCGCCAGCGCATGGGCGCACACCTTCCGGGGGTGGGGTCGTGCCGTGGACGGCACGCACAGAGTATGGCGACCGTCACGGGCACGGCACCCGGGGACGTCGAGTCGCGACGGTAGGCTCGCCGTGGGCCGGCCACCGCTGGAGGTGGCACCGGTACGGCGAACGAAGGAGATCCCGTGAACGACAGCGCGATGCCCCGGCTCATCGAGGGCAACCCGAGCGACTCGCTGGCGGACCTGCCGGCCAGGAACGCGGAGAAGGATCCGCAGCGGGTGGCCTTCTCCGTGAAGGAGCACGACGCGTGGCGGGACGTCACCGCGGCACAGTTCAACCACGAGGTCCGCGCCCTGGCCAAGGGACTGATCGCCTCCGGGCTCGGGGCCGGTGACCGTCTGGCCATCATGGCCCGCACCCGGTACGAGTGGACCCTCCTCGACTTCGCCACGTGGACCGCCGGGGGCGTGCCGGTGCCGATCTACGAGACGAGCTCGGCCGAGCAGGTCGAGTGGATCGTCAAGGACTCCGGCACGAAGTTCCTCGTCGTCGAGACCAGCGGCCACGCCGCGATCGCCGAGGAGGCCCGCGGCAGCATCGACGGTCTCGAGCGCGTCTGGGTCATCGACAACAGCGACCTCGACACGATCGTGGCGGCCGGTACCTCCGTGAGCGAGGAGGACCTCGAGGCCCGCATCGCCGCCCAGCAGCGCGACTCGATCGCCACGATCATCTACACCTCGGGCACCACCGGCCGCCCCAAGGGCTGCGAGCTGACCCACGACAACTTCCTCGGTCTCGCCGAGAACACCATCGCCAAGCTCGGCGACGTGCTCGACAAGGACCACGCCGCCACCTTGCTCTTCCTGCCGCTGGCGCACGTCTTCGCGCGCTTCATCGAGGTGCTCGCGGTCGCCGCCGGCCGCCGGATGGGCCACAGCGCCGACATCGCGAACATCCTCGACGACTTCCAGGCCTTCCGGCCGACCTTCATCCTCGCGGTGCCCCGGGTCTTCGAGAAGATCTACAACAAGGCCAACGAGACCGCGGTGGCCGGCGGCAAGGGCAAGATCTTCGCCAAGGCGTCCGAGACCGCGATCGCGTGGTCCGAGGGTCAGGACACCGGGTCGGTCCCGCTGAAGGTCAAGGTCCTGCACGCGGTCTTCGACAAGCTCGTCTACAGCACGCTGCGCGCCAAGATGGGCAACCAGGTCGAGTACGCGGTCTCCGGCGGCGCGCCGCTCGGCACCCGCCTCGGCCACTTCTTCCGCGGCATCGGCGTGACGATCCTCGAGGGCTACGGCCTGACCGAGACCACCGCCCCCGCGACGGTGAACGTCCCGGAGAAGGTGAAGATCGGCACCGTCGGGCCACCCCTGCCGGGTGTCTCGATCCGCATCGCCGACGACGGCGAGATCCTCATCCAGGGCCTGAACATCCTGCGCGGCTACCACGACAACGAGAAGGCGACCCTCGAGGCACTCAAGGACGGCTGGTTCCACACCGGTGACCTCGGTGAGCTCGACGAGGACGGCTACCTGAAGATCACCGGTCGCAAGAAGGAGATCCTCGTGACCGCAGGCGGCAAGAACGTCGCCCCGGGCGTCCTCGAGGACCGCCTGCGCGCGCACCCGATCATCAGCCAGTGCCTCGTCGTCGGGGACGGCAAGCCCTTCATCGGGGCGCTGGTCACCCTCGACGAGGAGATGCTGCCGGGCTGGGCGGCGAACGAGGGCCTGGGCCACCTGACCCTCGAGCAGGCACGCACCCACGAGTCGGTGCTCGCCGAGATCCAGGGCGCGGTCGACGAGGCGAACAAGGCGGTCTCCAAGGCCGAGTCGATCCGCAAGTTCTCGGTCCTCAGCGAGGACTTCACCGAGGAGAACGGCACGCTCACACCGTCGATGAAGCTCAAGCGCAATGTCATCATGCGCGACTTCGAGGACGAGGTGGAGAGCCTCTACGGGAGCTGATCACCGGCTCGACCTGCCGGGAGATCACCCCGCTCGGTGGGCCACCTCCCCGTACTCCGACCAGGGCTCGCGCTGTGCGCGGGCCCTGGTCGCCGTCTCGGCGCTCACGAGACCACTCGCGACGAGACGGGTGACCACCTCGCGCTCACGGCGGTCCAGGGACAGGTCCGACGGCCCGCTCGGGTCCTCGAGAACGACCGGAGACCGCAGCGCGGTCACCATGCAGTCGGCGCACCCGATGTCCTGCACCGGACACGTGTCGCAGTCGATCGTCACGGGGGCTCCTGCTCGACGGCTCATGTCCACCACCTCCTCCAGGTCGCCGGGTCCATCCCGGCACCGACCACGCTAGGAGGGGGCACCGACAACGCCGCGACCTCGAGCCGGCGCTAGCACCAGGTGAGCTGCCGCCCGTGGCCGTGGGCCCAGCCGAGGGCCTGCCCGTCGAGGCCGAGGCAGAAGTGGCGTCCCACCTGCTCGCACCGGGCGGTCGCGCTGACTCCCGGCAGGACCGCGCTCCCCTCGTTGCTGATCCAGTGGGCGCCTGCGCCGTCGGCCCGGACCTGCTCGAGCGCACCGGTGACCACGCCCGGCCACCGGTGACGCCCGGCCTCGTCGAGATAGGCGATGACGGCGGAGTGGAAGACGACGATGCTCGCCCCGGGCGCTGCCACCCGGGCCCGCGCGATCGCCTCGCCGAGTCCGGTGAGCAGGTCGCCACGCAGCACATCCACCGGCGCGTCGGCCACGACCCGGCAGGCGGCGGCGAGGCGGGCCCGCCGGTCCTCGTGCTCGGGCCACACGAGTGTCTCCAGCCAGGCCGCGGTGTCGCCGCCGGACAGGTCGAGCGGGTTGAGGTCCACACCACCGCGGTGGACGATCTCGGGCAGCGCAGGGGGCAGCGGAGCCGCTCCGCGCACCGTGCAGTCGAGCACGACCGGGGAGACACCGTCCGCAGGGTCGAGCCGGGCGAACTGCTCTCCCTCCTCGTCGACGTAGCGGTAGGACCACCGGTCCGGGTGCAGGCACAGGCCGGCGCTCGCGCCCACCTCGATGAGGGCGAGCGGCCCCTCGAGACCGGCCAGCAGCGGGAGCAGCGTCGCGCACCTGCCGACCTCGTTGGTCTGGGTCGAGCGCGCGAGGATCGTCTCGCGCACGTGCGGCCAGCCCCCCACGAGGACCGAGCGCAGTGCCGCGTACTCCGGGTCCGCCGCGGACGTCGCGGCGCCGTGCCACCGGGCAGCGGCGAAGACGAGGTTCGGCTGGCGCTTGGCGACCGGCAGCCCCTCGAGCAGCGCGAGGACCTCCGGGTCCTCGGCGACCCCCGCGGCCCACCGCTCGAAGGTGAGGGACTCCCCCTTCGCCTCCTGCCGGGCGAAGTCACGGTAGAAGTCACCGACATCGGCCAGGTCGTCCATCGCGCGCATGCGGTCAGACTGCCAGAGGGGGCGCGCCGTGGCGCCTGACACAGGTTGTCGGTGCTCGCGCCTACCGTCAGGGACATGGAGGTCGTGCAGGAGAGATTGGGTGACCTCGGCACATCGCTGGCCGAGGTCACCTTCGTCGTCGTCGACCTCGAGACCACCGGCGGTTCCCCCCGCGACTGCGGGATCACCGAGATCGGGGCGGTCAAGGTCCGCGGCGGCGAGGAGCTCGGGGAGCTGCAGACCTTCGTCAACCCCGGCGCGCCGATCCCCGCCTTCATCCAGTCCCTCACCGGCATCACCGACGCGATGGTCGCCGATGCGCCCCGCACCGGCGAGGCGGTGGCCACCTTCCTCGAGTTCGCGAAGGGGGCGGTGCTCGTCGCCCACAACGCGGGCTTCGACATCGGCTTCCTCAAGGCCGCCTGCGCGGCCCACGACCTCCGGTGGCCGGGACCCACGGTCCTGGACACCGTCAGGCTCGCCCGGCAGGTCGTGCACCGCGACGAGGTGGCCAACCACAAGCTCGGCACGCTCGCCCGCCACTTCGGCGCCCGCACGACCCCGGACCACCGCGCCCTGCACGACGCCAAGGCCACCGTCGATGTGCTCCACGGCCTCATCGGCCGGCTCGGCTCGGTCGGTGTCGACACGCTCGAGGAGCTGAGCTCCTACTCCTCGCGGGTCAGCGACGACCAGCGCCGCAAACGCCACCTCGCCGACGGACTGCCGTCGGCCCCGGGTGTCTACGTCTTCAAGGACGAGCGCGGCGAGCCCCTCTACGTCGGCACCTCCGTGGACATCCGCTCCCGGGTGCGCAGCTACTTCACCGCCTCCGAGCAGCGCCGCCGGATGGGCGAGATGGTCCGGTTGGCGACCACGGTGACCCCGATCGTGTGCGCGACGACCCTCGAGGCCGGCGTCCGGGAGCTGCGTCTGATCGCCGAGCACAAGCCCCGCTACAACCGGCGCTCGCGTCACCCCGAGCGGGTGTGGTGGCTCAAGCTCACCGACGAGGCCTTCCCCCGGTTGTCCATCGTGCGCGCGGTCACCCGGGACGACCTCGCCTTCGCCGGCCCCTTCGGCTCCCGCGGGCACGCCGAGGAGGCCATGGCCGCGCTCCACGACGCGGTACCCCTGCGTCAGTGCCTGACCCGCATCTCCCCCCGCCGTCCCACCTCGGCGTGCGTCCTGGCGGACCTCGGCCGGTGCGCGGCGCCGTGCACCGGTGCCGTGAGCGTCGAGGAGTACGCCGTGACCGTCGCCGACGCCGTCGGGGTGCTCGTCGGCGACTCCCGCTCCGCCGTCGCCGCCGTGCGCGATCGGATGCGCGTGCTGTCCGACGGTGAGCGTTTCGAGGAGGCCGCGGCCCTGCGCGACCGGCTCGCCGCCCTGGTCAGGGCCACCTCGCGCAACCAGCGCGCGGCGCCGGTCCGCGAGGCCACCGAGATCGTCGCCGCACGGCGAGCCCCGAGGGGTGGCTGGGATCTCGTCTGCGTGCGCCATGGCCGGCTGGCCGGGAGCACCCACTCCCCGGCCGGCGCCGACCCGATGCCCTATGTCACGGCGCTGCAGGCCAGCGCCGAGGTGGTCTCCCCGGCGACCGGCCCCGGCACGAGCGCGCTGCCCGCGGAGACCGAGCTCGTCCTGCGCTGGCTCGAGGCCGAGGGCACCCGACTGGTCGAGATCGAGGGCGAGTGGACGTGTCCCGTCGGCGGTGCAGCCGCCGCCCACGAGGAGCTGGCGCCTGCTCTAGGGTGGGCCTCGTGATCACTGCCATCGTCCTCATCCACGCAGAGACCGCCCGCATCCCCGAGGTGGCCGAGGCCGTCGCCGACCTCGACGGCGTGAGCGAGGTCTACTCCGTCGCCGGGGACGCCGACCTCATCGCCATGGTGCGGGTGCAGCGGCACGAGGACCTCAACAGCGTCATCGCCGGTCGGCTGAACAAGGTCGAGGGCATCGTCGACACGTCGACGCACATCGCCTTCCGCGCCTACAGCCGCCACGACCTCGACGCGGCCTTCAACATCGGTCTGGAGTAACCCGGGGCTCCTCGGCCCTCAGCCGCCCGCCACGCTGGCGGCGTCCTGGGTCTCGCGGACCCAGCGCTCGAGCTGCTGCCCGACCCGACCCGAGTCGAGGGCCTCCTCGACCGCGTCCATCCCCGCGCGGATCGTCGCGACCGGGTCGGCCGGGAGGCCGGGACCGGACCGGGCCAGCGCGACCGCCGCGCCGGCATTGAGGACGACGGCATCGCGCACCGGCCCCCGGTCGCCGGCGAAGAGCCGGCGCGCGACCTCGGCGTTGAACTCCGCGTCCCCCCCGCTCAGCGAGTCGAGCGGGCTGCGGACGAGACCGAGCTGCTCCGGGGTGACGTGCAGCTCGACGATCTCGCCACCGGCCACCCACCACACGTGCGAACCGTCGGCGACCGTCAGCTCGTCCAACCCGTCGTCGCCGCGGAAGACCAGGGCATCCGTGCCCCGCTGGGCGAAGACGCCGGCCATGAGCGGAGCGACCCGCTCGTCGGCGACCCCGACGACCGAGTACGTCGGACGCGAGGGGTTGGTCATCGGGCCCAGCACATTGAGCGCCGTGCCGATGCCCAGGTCGCGCCGCGGTGCGGCGGTATGGCGGAAGGAGGGGTGGAAGGTCTGCGCGAAGCAGAAGGTGATCCCGGCGCGCTCGGCCACCTGCGCCACGGCGTCGGCCGGGAGCGAGAGGGTGACGCCCAGCGCCTCGAGGACATCCGCGGACCCGGACTTCGAGGACGCCGCCCGGTTGCCGTGCTTGACCACGCGTACACCGGTCGCGGCGATGCACACGGAGGCCATCGTCGAGATGTTCACCGTGCCGGCCATGTCGCCACCGGTTCCGACGATGTCCAGGGTCGGGCCCCCGACCTCGATCGGCAGCGCGTGCTCGAGCATGACGTCGGCCAGCGCACGCAGCTCGGTGACGGTCTCCCCCTTCGCCCGCAGGGCCACGAGGAAGCCGGCGATCTGGGTGGGTGCGGCGTCGCCGGACATCATCTGGCGCATCGCCCACGACGTCTGGTCGCCGGTGAGGTCGCTCCCCGTGAGGAGGGTGGTGAGGACGCCGGGCCAGGTGTGGGTGGCCGCGTCGCTCATCGGCCGGCCACGCCCCGGGCCAGGGTGGCGACCGCGTCGGCGACGGCGATCGGGTCCAGCGGGTGCGGGACCGACCCGTCGGCCATCGACCACGTCGCGAGCCAGCCGTCCTGCGGACGACCCGTGAGCACGAGGACCGGCGGACAGCCCAGGACCTCGACCTTCAGCTGCCGGCACAGCCCGAGACCACCGGTCTTCGCCGCCTCGCCGTCGAGGATGACCAGATCGATGTCACCCGCCTCGACGGCCTCGACGACGGCGGCGGGCGTGGCGCACTCGAGCCAGGACGCCACCTCGACGTCACGCGCCGGCCGCCGGCCGACGGCCGCCCGGACCGCGTCGCGCGTGGTGATGTTGTCGCTGTGGAGCAGGAGACGCACGGTGGTCGGCGTGACCTCCGTCGCACCGGAGTTCGTGCCCACGGCGGGCCGGGAAGGGGTCGGCTGCGAGGTACCGGTCATGCGTGGATCCTAGCCCTCCCGAGGCCGCCGGGACTCGCGGAGGGGGGTGGCACGCGACCGGATCCCGGAGAGGTCATAATGGTCGCGTGGCCTCTGCAACCTCTCTGCCTTCACACGCGTCCGGGAGTCCCTTGGCGGATCCCGCCATGGGACCAGTCAGCCGACCCAACATGGTGTCCGTCGGCACCATTGTCTGGCTCTCCAGCGAGTTGATGTTCTTCGCCGGGCTCTTCGCGATCTTCTTCACGGTCCGGTCGATGCGACCGGAGCTGTGGGAGAGCAACATCGAGCTGCTCAACGTGCCCTTCGCGGCCGCGAACACCCTGATCCTCGTGGTCTCCTCGGTGTGGTGCCAGCTCGGGGTGATCAAGGCGGAGCACGGGCAGAAGTCGCGGACCGGTTCGCTGCTCAACGTCGGCGGGTGGGGCATGCGTGAGTGGTACATCCTCACGTACATCTTCGGTGCGGTCTTCGTCTCCGGACAGATCCTCGAGTACGCCACGCTCGTGAGCGAGGGCGTCAACATCGCCAGCGACTCCTGGGCGTCGATCTTCTACCTGACGACGGGCCTGCACGGCATCCACGTCACCGGTGGCCTCATCGCCTTCCTCCTGATCATCGGCCGCACCTACACGACGAGGAACTACAGCCACGCGCAGCAGACCGGCGCCGTGGTGACCTCGTACTACTGGCACTTCGTCGACGTCGTGTGGATCGCCCTCTTCGCGGCCATCTACCTCCTGGGCTGATCCCGATGCGCCGCCCGACCCCCCGACCCCGCCGCCCTCGGACGACAGGACCCTCCATGCCCAAGCTCTCTCGCCGCCACCCCGCGGCGATCGCCCTGCTGCTCATGCTGGGCCTCTTCGTCACCGGCACCGCCTACTCGGCCGTCGCACCGAAGGACGCCGAGGCCAGCGTGACGAGCGCCAACAACGTGGAGAAGGGCAAGAAGCTCTTCACCGCCAACTGCGCCAACTGCCACGGCGCGAACGGTCTGGGCGTCCAGGACAACGGCCCGAGCCTGGCCGGTGTCGGCGCCGCCTCCGTGGACTTCCAGATGGGGACCGGACGCATGCCGATGGCTGCTCCCGACGTGCAGGCTCCCGCCGGCGGCCAGGTGAAGTTCTCCGAGGAGGAGATCTCCGACATCGGCGCCTACGTCGCGACCCTCGGGGCCGGCCCGTCGGTCCCCGAGGCGGAGCTGACGGACGGTTCGAAGGGCGACCCGGGCAACGGCGGTGCCATCTTCCGCGTCAACTGCGCCATGTGCCACTCCAGCGCGGGTGCCGGAGGCGCCCTGACCCGGGGCAAGGACGCCCCTCCCCTCGCCGGCTCCTCGGGCAAGCACATCTACGAGGCCATGGAGACGGGGCCGCAGAGCATGCCGGTCTTCAACGACGCCAACCTCGACCCCGAGGCCAAGCGGGACGTCATCGCCTACATCGAGGCCCAGCAGGAGGCCGGCAACCCCGGCGGCAACCCACTGGGCGGCTACGGCCCCGTGCCCGAGGGTCTTTTCGCCTGGACGATCGGTCTCGGCCTCCTCGTAGGCTTCGCCGTCTGGCTCGGCCAGAAGTCCGCCTGACAGACCTGACAACTCGCCACACAGACAGGACCGACGACAGATGAGTGAGCACACCCCGACAGGGGCAGCGCCGCAGGAGCCCACGGGCTCCGAGGCGGCGCGCCTCGACCAGGGCCACGTGCAGGGCACCGGCGGTGTCCCGGAGCAGTTCGCCAACCCCGGCCTTCCTCCCCACGTGCTGCGCAACGCCGACCTGGACGAGAAGGCGGCCAAGCGGGCCGAGCGTCAGGTGGCCCTGCTGTTCCTCGTGTCCATCCTCGGCACGGTGCTCTTCCTCGTGGCCTACTTCATGGTGGACGTCGACACCCAGGTGTGGGTGCCGATCACCAACGAGATGAGCCTGTCGAACCTGCTGCTGGGTCTCGGTCTGGCCTTCAGCCTCCTGGGCATCGGCCTCGGCGCGGTCCACTGGGCGAAGACGATCATGCCCGACGCGGAGACCGTCGAGATGCGTCACCCGATGCGTTCGACCGACGAGGACCGCACGGGCTTCGTGGACACGATGCTCGAGGGTGGCGAAGCCGCCCAGCTGACGCGTCGGCCGTTGATCAAGATGACCTTCGGCGCTGCCATGGGCCTCTTCGCCGTCCCGCTGCTCGTCCAGATCGGCGGTTCGCTCGGCCCGCTGCCGAAGAACGACCTCTCGGTCACCTTCTGGGACAAGAGCGAGAACGGCCGGTCGAACCAGCTGCGCCTGCACCGCGACCCTGAGGACACCCCGATCCGCCCCGCCGACGTGACGATCGGCTCGGTCTTCCACATCCAGCCGGCCGGCCTGCTCGAGCTGGATGACGACAAGCTCAGCGAGATGAGCAAGACCTCCGTGCTCCTGATGCGCTTGGACCCGAAGCAGTTCCAGGACACCGACCGGGGCCGCAAGGCCCGCGACTGGGGCTACCAGGGCATCGTCGCCTACTCCAAGGTGTGCACCCACGTCGGATGCCCCGTCGGGCTGTACGAGCAGACGACGCACCACCTGCTCTGCCCCTGCCACCAGTCCACCTTCGACGTGACCAATGACTGCGAGGTCATCTTCGGTCCCGCCGGACGTCCGCTGCCGCAGCTGAAGATCACCGTCGACAGCAAGGGTTACCTCATCGCTGACCAGCCCTTCCAGGAACCGGTCGGCCCGAGCTTCTGGGAGCGTGGTTGATCATGACCAGTAGTGCTCGTCCCGCCGACAACCTGCGGGCGGACGACGTCCCCGCCAAGGCCCCGATGTCCCCCGGCCTGAAGAAGGTCGGTGGGGTCGCCGGTTGGATCGACGACCGGACCGGTTCCGCCAAGGGCGTCGGGTACCTCATGAAGAAGGTCTTCCCCGACCACTGGTCCTTCATGCTCGGTGAGATCGCCATGTACTCGATGATCGTGTGCCTGCTCACCGGGGTCTTCCTCACCTTCTGGTTCGACCCCTCGATGGCGCACACCACCTACGAGGGCAGCTACGCGCCGCTCCAGGGTGTGGAGATGTCCCGGGCCTACGCCTCCACGCTGGACATCTCCTTCGACATCAAGGGCGGACTGCTCATCCGGCAGATCCACCACTGGTCGGCGCTGATGTTCATCGTCGCCCTGTCGGTGCACATGCTCCGCGTGTTCTTCACCGGTGCCTTCCGCAAGCCGCGCGAGATCAACTGGGTCATCGGCTGCATCCTCTCGCTGCTCGCGCTCGTCGAGGGCTTCGCCGGCTACTCCCTGCCGGACGACCTGCTCTCCGGCACGGGTCTGCGTGCCGCGCAGGGCTTCATGGTCGCGGCGCCGGTCATCGGCAGCTACCTCAGCTACGGGCTCTTCGGTGGCACCTTCCCCGGCGAGGTCATCATCCCGCGCCTGTACTCGATCCACATCCTGCTGCTGCCGGCGCTGCTCATCGCGCTGTTCACGGCGCACATCGTGCTCGTGGCACTGCAGAAGCACACCCAGTACCCCGGCCCGGGCAAGACCGAGGACAACGTCGTCGGCTTCCCCGTCATGCCGGTGTACGCGGCGAAGGCCGGAGGCTTCTTCTTCATCGTCTTCGGTGGTCTGGCGCTCATCTCCTCGCTGATCCAGATCAACGCGGTGTGGGTGCACGGTCCCTACGAGCCCAATGCGACCACCGCCGGCGCCCAGCCCGACTGGTACATGGGCTTCCCCGACGGGGCGCTGCGACTGCTACCCGGTTTCCTCGAGTTCGAGACCTTCGGGTTCACCTGGGCCTGGCCGGTGATCATCGGTGCGCTCCTGGTCATCCCCGCCTTCTACGGCGGCATGATCGCCTATCCGTTCATCGAGGCCTGGGTCACCGGTGACAAGCGCGAGCACCACCTGCTCGACCGCCCGCGCAATGCACCCACCCGCACCGCTCTGGGCATGGCTGCCATGACGCTCTACGGCGTGATGCTGTTCGGCGGCAGCAACGACATCGTGGCGATCAAGTTCGGCCTGTCGATCAACGACATCACCCTCCTGCTTCGCGTCCTGACCTTCGTGGGGCCGGTCATCGCCTTCTGGGCGACGCGCCGGATCTGCCTCAGTCTCCAACGGCACGACCGCGACCTCGTCCTCCACGGGCGAGAGAGCGGACGGATCGAGCGCGGTGCCGACGGCGAGTTCCACGAGGTCCACGAGCCGATCGACCCCTACACGCGGTGGACGCTGGTCCAGCACGAGGGAGCTCCCCCGCTGGAGCTGACGTCGACCACGGACGAGAACGGTGTCGAGGACAAGAAGGCCGCTCGCAAGAACGCCCTGCGAGCGAAGCTGCACTCCTTCTACTTCGGCGGTGCCGTGGACCCGGTCTCCCCCGCGGAGCTCGAGGCCGCGCACCACGACCATGGTCACGAGGCCATCGAGTCCGGCGACACGGACCGGGACAGGGACAAGATCTCGACCCACTGACCGACCCCGGTCAGCGACCGAGCAGGCCCCGGAGGATCTCCTCCGGGGCCTGCGTCGGTCGTGGTCGGTGGGCCGCGGCGACGCCGCTCACCGGTGGTGCGAAGATGGCCCGAAGATGACCGAGCCCACCCGTACACCCCGACCGGCGGGGGTGCCCCGCCCCGCCTCGCTGGCACTGACGACGGTGCTCCTCGCGCTGCTGGGCATGTTCGGTCCCTTCTCCATCGACACCGCCTTCCCTGCCTTCGCCCAGATGGGCGAGGAGTTCGACGTCACCGACGCCTCCATGCAGCTGGTCGTCAGCGCCTATCTCGGGTCCTTCGCGGTCATGAGCCTCTTCCACGGGCCGTTGAGCGATGCGCTGGGCCGCAAACCGGTGATGATCACGGGGGCGGTCGTGTACTCCGTGGCATCCATCGGGTGCGTCTTCTCCCCTTCGCTGCCGGTCCTCCTGCTCTTCCGGGTCCTCCAGGGCGCCTCGGCCGGCGCGGGCACGATCGTCTCGCGCACGGTCGTCCGGGACCTCTACGAGGGCCCGGCAGCACAGCGGCTCATGGGCACGGTCGCGATGATCTTCGCCATCGGCCCCGCGATCGCCCCGATCATCGGCGGCTGGTTGCTCCTCCTGGGTCCGTGGCAGCTGATCTTCTGGTTCCTCAGCGGCTTCGGCGCGCTCATCGCCATCACGACGCTGTGCCTCCTCCCGGAGAGCCACCCCAAGGCCGACCGCACACCCATGAACGTGCGAGCCATCAGCACGGCCGTCCTGCAGGTGGGTCGTCGGCGCAGCTTCGAGGTCCTCGCCGCTGCGCAGGCCTTCTCCTTCGCCGGGCAGTTCCTCTACATCGCGGCTGCACCGATCTTCGTCGTCACGCTCCTCGGGAAGGGGGAACAGGACTTCTGGGTCTTCTTCGTCCCCATGGTCGGGGGCATGATGGCCGGGTCCTTCACCAATGCGCGGCTCGCGGGTGTCGTCAGCGGTGACGGGCTGATCATGGGCGGGCAGGCCGTGGCGATCACCGGAGCGGTCATCGGGCTGGTCCTGGCCCTGCTCCCCGCGACCGACGGTCTGCCGTGGGCCGTCGTGGGCCCGACGGCCATCGGCTTCGGCACCGGCATCTCGCTGCCCGTCTACCAGCTGGCCCTGCTCGACGCCGTGCCACACGCTCGCGGTACGGCGGCGTCCGTGTCCACCTTCCTCATGCTCCTGCTCAACGCGGTCCTCTCCAGCGCCGTCGTGCCCATCGCGGCGACCTCGCTGGCTCGGCTCTCCGCCACCAGCCTGGCTCTGCTCGTCCTCGGCGTGGGGTGCTTCCACCTGCATCGCATCGCGACCCGTCGACCACGCCGTGTTCCATCCATGACCCCGGAGGTGACCTGATGATGCAGATCGGTGACGAGGAGTTCGACGCCGCCGTGCGTGATGCCCTCGACGAGGTGCCACAGGAGCTGCTCGGCATGCTCGACAACGTCGTCTTCTTCGTCGAGGACGAGCCCGGGACCGAGCATGCCGACCCGGGCTTCTCCCCGGAGGAGAACGCCGCCCTGCTGGGGATCTACCTGGGCACTCCCCTGACCGAGCGGGACGGTGGATGGGCAGCCGGGGCGCTCCCGGACCGGATCGTGCTCTTCCGGGGCCCGTTGACCCGCATGTGCGCGGACCTCGACGAGCTGCGGGAGGAGATCACCGTGACGATCGTCCACGAGGCCGGGCACCACGTGGGGATCGACGAGGACCGGCTCCACGAGCTCGGCTGGGGTTGATCCTCCCGGGTGGGGGTGGGGGGGCCACCGCCTCCCCCCTTCCCCCGCATCTGCCTAGGCACATACGAACTCCACTCCGCACCTGCCTAGGCAGATGCGGATGGGGGGGGGTCAGGAGAGGGCGCTCTGCTGCTGCCACTGTCCGTAGGAGTACTGCCAGACGCCGATGCCCTCGGTCGGTAGGAACTCGCGCCCCGAGCCGGTGAAGTCCACGGGGTCACCGGGCAGGGAGTGCTCGTAGAACCAGCGCGCGTTCCCCGGTGCCATGTTGACGCAGCCGTGGGAGACGTTGCTGCTGCCCTGGGCGCCGACGGACCATGGCGCGGAGTGGATGAACTCGCCGGTCCAGGTGACGCGGACGTTGAAGTCCGTGTCGACCTTGTAGTACCCGGGTTCCCCCTTGTCGATACCGATCGTCGACGCATCCATCGTCATCTCGCGCTTCTTGTTGATGACGACCTTCGTCCCCGACCGGGTCTCGGTCTCCTTGCCGGGCTTGCCGCTGCTCACCGGGTAGGTCTTGATGGCCTTGCCCCCGCGCGTCACGGTCATCTCGTGCTTGGCGATGTCGACCGCCGCGAGCTGCTTGCGACCGATGGTCATGGATCCGCTCGCGTCCTCGCCGACCCACTTGTCCTCCCCGGTCCGGAAGCCGGTGATCGGGGCGTCGATCGCCACCGTGGTCCCGGGCTCCCAGTAGTCCTTGGGGCGCCACATCAGCTGGCGGTTGTCCAGCCAGCCCCAGGACCCCTCGACCTTCGGGGTGGTCTTGACGGAGACGGCCTCCTCGATGGCCTTGCGGTAGGTCGCGTCGGTGACCTGGGTGTCGAACTGGATGCTCACCGGCATCCCGACTCCCACGGTCTGTCCGTCGTAGACGATCCCGTAGGTCGCGGTGACCTCGGGCTCGTGCGTGGTGAAGGTGCTCCGCTGGGTCGTGGACCCACCCTCGGGACCGTCCGCCGTCACCGCGACGCTGTAGGTGGTGTCGGGCTTCAGACGGCCGGTGGAGGACCACTTCTGGCCCTCGGCCCGCCCCTCCACGTCGTCGACCCCCGAGGCGGTCACGCTCACCCGGGTCAGGTCTCCGCGCATCACCTCCACGGTGATCGGGTCATCCGGCATCACGTCGGTGCTGCCCCGGGCCGGACTGACCCTGACGTCTGCGGCGGGTGGCTCCTCGTCGGTCGCTGCCGAGGAACTGGAGCTCGACCGCTCGCTCGGGGACGCGCCGCCGGCGCATCCCGCCAGGAGGACCGCGAAGAGGACGGCAAGAGCAAGGACCCGCACGCGGGACCTGATGACCTTCACGAAGAGTTGCACCCCCAGGGAAGCGTGTGCGATGCGCCATGGTCGAGTCGTGTCGTCCATGGCGCATCGGCACCGCGCAAGAAGTTGGTGGGGTCCAGACCGTCACCGACGCGAACCCACCCGGAGAGTGTACTCCTCAGTGCGCGTGCTCACCCGTGTAGTACTCGAAGACCCAGCCGCAGAGCGCCCAGACGCCCACGAGCGCACCGAGTGCGGCGACGAAGCCACCGACGGCCACCCCGAGGAAGATCAGCGCGCCGGCCAGCGACAGCCACAGCGGCCACCAGGAGTAGGGCGAGAAGGTGCCGTACGGGCCCTCCTGCTGGGCGATCTCCCCGTCCTCGTCGTCCTCGGGCCGCAGGGGCAGCTTGCGGGCGACGATCCACAGGAAGAAGGAGATCATGAAGCCGAGGCCGGCGCAGAGGTACAGCGCGACCCAGCCCACCTCCTCGGTCCATCCGGTCCAGAAGCCGTAGAGGGTGGCGACGGCAGCGAAGAAGACGCCGATGATGGCGAAGAAGGCGATCTCAGGCTTCATCGGGTGACCTCGTCCTGGCTCGTCGGGGCGGCCGCCTGCTGCTTCGCGACCCGGGCGCGGATCGCGGCAGGCGCGTACTCGGGGTGGTTCATGTCGAAGACCGGGCGCTCGGAGCGAATCGGCGGGATCGAGGTGAAGTTGTGCCGCGGCGGGGGGCAGGAGGTCGCCCACTCGAGGCTGCCGCCGTAGCCCCAGGGGTCATCGACCTCGACCTTCTTCCCGCTGACCTGTGTCTTCCACACGTTGTAGAAGAAGGGCAGGAAGCTCACCGCGAGGATGAGCGAGCCGACCGTGGAGATCTGGTTGGCCAGCTGGAAGTTGTCCTCGGGCATGTAGTCCGCGTAGCGCCGCGGCATCCCCTCGACACCGAGCCAGTGCTGGATGAGGAAGGTCATGTGGAAGCCGATGAACAGCAGCCAGAAATGCACCTTGCCCAAGAACTCGTTGAGCATCTTGCCGGTCAACTTCGGCCACCAGAAGTACATCCCGCCGAAGAACGAGAAGACGATCGTGCCGAAGAGCACGTAGTGGAAGTGCGCCACGATGAAGTAGGTGTCGGTGATGTGGAAGTCCATCGCCGGGCTGGCCATGATCACGCCGGTCAGACCGCCGAAGAGGAAGGTCGTGAGGAAGCCCAGCGCCCAGATCAGCGGGGTGTCGAAGACGAGCTTGCCGCCCCACAGCGTGCCGATCCAGTTGAAGAACTTCACCCCGGTGGGCACCGAGATCGCCATCGTCATGATCGCGAAGAAGGGCAGGAAGACCTGACCGGTGCCGTACATGTGGTGGGCCCAGACGGAGACCGAGAGGGCCGCGATGGCGATCGTCGCGAAGATCAGCGTCTTGTAACCGAAGATCGGCTTGCGGGAGAAGACCGGCAGGATCTCGGAGATCACGCCGAAGAAGGGCAGGGCGAGGATGTAGACCTCGGGGTGGCCGAAGAACCAGAAGAGGTGCTGCCACAGCAGGGCCCCACCGCTCTCCGCGGCGAAGATCTGGCCCCCGAAACGTCGGTCCACCCCGAGGCCGATCAGGGCCGCGGCGAGGACGGGGAAGGCCATGAGGACGAGGACCGAGGTGATCAGGACGGTCCAGGTGAAGACCGGCATCCGGAACATCGTCATGCCCGGAGCGCGCATGCAGATGATCGTGGTGATGAAGTTGACCGCCCCGAGGATCGTGCCGAAACCAGCGAGCGCGAGGCCCCAGACCCACAGGTCACCACCGACGCCGGGGCTGTAGTTCGGGTCGGACAGCGGGGCGTAGGCCGTCCAGCCGAAGGAGGCAGCGCCGCCGGGGCTGAACAGCCCCGCGGCCGCGATGATGCCACCGAAGAGGTAGAGCCAGTAGGCGAACATATTCAGCCGCGGGAAGGCGACGTCCGGGGCGCCGATCTGCAGCGGCATCAGCGCGTTCGCGAAGCCGGCGAAGGCCGGTGTCGCGAAGAGCAGCAGCATGATCGTGCCGTGCATGGTGAACATCTCGTTGAACTGCTCGGGGTTGTCCACCACCTGCAGGCCGGGGGCCCACAGCTCGAGGCGGATGACCAGGGCCATGAGGCCCCCGAGGAGGAACCACAGGAAGCTGGTCACCATGTAGAGGTTGCCGATGACCTTGTGGTCGGTCGTGGTGACGTAGCGGAAGAACTGCGCGCCGGCCTTCTCACGACGCACGATGGTGCGCTCGGGGACCTCGGTCTCGCTGGTGTTGCGGGACAGTGCGCCAGAGATCGTGGACATCAGTTCTCCTCGTCTTCGATGAGCTTTTCATCGCGGCGGTCGTCACCGAGCATCTTGAGGTCCTGCTTGTTGATCTTCTCGCGGTTGAGGTCGTTCCCGAGGAGGCCGCTCTGGCCCTTCTTCTCGAGGTCGGCCATGTGCGCGTCGAACTCGTCCCGCTCGACGACCTTGACGTTGAAGAGCATCTGCGAGTGGTAGGCGCCGCACAGCTCGGCGCACTTGCCCTGGAAGGTGCCGGTCTCGGTCGGGGTCACCTGGAAACGGTTGACGATGCCCGGGTTGACGTCCATCTTCTCGAGGAAGGCGGGCACCCAGAAGGAGTGGATGACGTCGCGGGAGGTCAGGACGAACTCGACCCGCTCCCCCTTCGGCAGGTACAGGGTGGGCAGGTTCTCCTCGTGCCCCTCCTTGCCGTCGAGCGGGGCCATCAGACCGGCCTCGTGGACGTCCTCGTCGACGTAGTTGAAGTCCCAGCTCCACTGCTTGCCGACGACGTTGATCGTCGTGTCCGGCTCCTTGGAGGTGTCGATGAGCTCCTGCTGCGCCTGCTGGTTGTAGTAGAACAGCGCGCCGACCATGAGCATCGGCACGACCGTGTAGAGGATCTCCAGCGGCACGTTGTACTGCAGCTGCACCGGCAGCGAGCCGTCGTCGTCCTTGCGGCGGCGGTAGGCGACCATGCACCACAGAGCCAGGCCCCAGACGAGGACACCCACGGCGAGAGCGGCGACCCAGGACCAGATCCAGAGGTTCTCGACGTACTTGGACTGCTCGGTGATCCCCTCGGGCAGGTACCCGTTCTTGGGATCGGTGTTGACGCCGACCGCGCTGCAGGCCGAGACGGCCGAGATCGCGACGACGAGTCCGATGGCACCGATTCCACGACGCGTACGCCGGGAGGTCGTGCTCGAAGACACAGGCAAGGGGCACCTACTACTGGTCCGAAGTGTTCAGAAGACAAGCGTTACGTTACCGCAGCAGGCACCGTCGCCCGACGAAGGGTGGCACTAGCCTGCAGGCGTGGCGCAGCAGACTGATTCGACCTCACCGGCCCCCTCGGGCGGTGCCCCCACGGAGGGTCTCGTCGGGCTGCTCGACGCCTCCCCGGGGCCGGTGCTCCCAGCGGCCCTGGACGCGTGGCGGGCGGCCCACGGCGCGGCGTGGGCGGACCCCACCGCCCGGCACACCGCAGGGCGCCGGACCCGGGCGCTGCTGGACCGGGCCCGGGCGGTCGTCGCCGAGGGCCTGGGCGTGCGTCCGGACGAGATCACCTTCCACTCCAGCGGGGACCAGGCCGCCCGCACCGCCCTCTCCGGCCTGGCGCGGGGTCGCCGGCGACGGACCGGCGGGTGCGTGACGAGCGCCGTGGAGCACTCGAGCCTGGTGCGGTGGCTCCGGGCCGGTGGGACCCCGCCGGTGGAGGTGGCGGTCACGCCGACCGGGGCCGTGGACCTCGATGCCTGGCGTGCAGCGATCACCGGGGAGACCCCCTTCGCGGTCCTGCAGTCCGCCAACCAGGAGGTCGGCACGCGCCAGCCGGTGGCCGCCGCCCGCGCCGTCACGGCCGAGCACGGCGTACCGCTCCTCGTCGACGCCCGGGCCGGGCTGGGCCGGGAGCCCGCACCCACCCACTTCGACGTCCTCGTCGGCGACGCCTCCTCGTGGGGCGGTCCCCGTCTCGGGGTGCTCGTGGTCCGCACCGGGACCCGGTTCGCACCGCACCACCCGCCGAGCCCGCACGAAGGGGGTCTGGCCCTGGATCCGGTCGATGTCCCGACCGCCCTCGCGGCCGCCGAGGCCTGGCGGCAGGTCGCGGCCACCCGTGCGGACGACGCGCGAGCGGCCCACGACCTCATCGACCGGGTCCGCACCACGGCGAGCGGGATCGACGGCGTCGACGTCGTCGGTGACCCGCACGACCGGTTGCCGCACGTGTGCACCTTCTCGGTGCTCTACGTCGACGGGGAGACGATCCTCGACGAGCTCGCCCGACGCGGTCTCGCCGTGGCCTCCGGGTCGGCGTGCACCGCCGACACCCTGGAGCCGAGCCATGTGCTCGCGGCGATGGGAGCGCTGACCCAGGGCAATGTCCGACTCACCCTCCCCCTGGCGGCGGTGTCACCGGACCGTGACGCGGACGTCGACCGGCTGTGCGACGAGCTGCCGGCCGCGGTGGAGGCCTGTCGGCGACGACTGGGCACGACGGGACTGTGATCGAGGTGGCCCCCACCGAGGTGGACTCCCGCGGGACGCTGTGCCCGCAACCGATCATCGACGTCGCCCGGGTGGCGCGCACGCTCGACGGCGGCACGCGGGTGCGGCTGCTGGCCGACGACCCGGGCGCCGACGCGGACGTGCCGGCGTGGGCTCGGATGCGCGGGCACGCCGTGGAGTCCCGCACCGAGCTGACGCAGGACGAAGGGGGCGGCGTCGCCTACGTCGTCGCGCTGGGGTCGAGCGCCGGCGCCTGAAGTGCGGCGGCCAACCGGGCCAGGTACTCCCGCCGGTGGACCTCCTCGATGCCCATGGACCCCAGGTGCGGTGTGCGCCACTGGACGTCGATGATCCGGCGCGGGTCGCGGTCGGCGCCCACGAGCCGGTCGAGGTGGACGAGGGCGGTCTTGGACGCGTCGGTGGCGCGGTGGAACATCGACTCCCCCGCGAAGAGCCCGCCGATCGCGAGTCCGTAGAGACCGCCGACGAGGGTCCCCGCCTCGTCACGCACCTCGATGCTGTGCGCCCACCCGAGGGCGTGCAGCTCGAGGTAGGCGTTCGCGACGTCGTCGGTGATCCAGTACCCCTCCCGACCGGGGTCGGCACACGCGGCGACGACCTCGGTGAAGGCGTGGTCGACGGTCACGGTGAAGCGACGCATCGAGCGGCGCAGGGACCGGGAGACGTGCACCCGGCCGGGCACGAGGACCCCGCGCCACGTGGGGCACCACCACCCCATCGGGGGGCTGCCCCCTTCGCCCAGGCCCATGGGGAAGATCCCCAGGCGGTAGGCCGTGAGCACGGATGCCGGGTCGAGGGTCCCGCCGACACCGACGACCTCCGAGTCGTGGCCGGCGTCGACGGACTCGATCCCGGCGCGCAGGTAGCCCGCCCACAGGGGGGAGGCCCCGGCGGGTTCGATCGGGGGGAAGGGAGGGCTCATCCCGGTCGCTCGGGTCGCCTCAGGGGCGCGGGCAGCGGATGTGGCCGGCGATGAGGTCGGCGCTCTCGCGGCCGTAGGCCTCGCTGAAGCGCTCGAGGAAGCGGGCGGTGCCGAGCTGGTACTCCTGCGTGCCGACCGTCTCGACGACGTACGTCGCGAGCATCGAGCCGAGCTCGGCCGACTCCCGCAACGGCAGGTCCTCGGCCACCCCGGTGAGGAATCCGGCGCGGAAGGCGTCACCGACCCCGGTCGGGTCGGCCTTGGTCACCTCGCGGGCGGCGCCGACGACGATGGGCTCGTCGAGGTCCTCACCGGTGATCCGCACGCCCTCCGGGCCCAGGGTCGTCACGCGGTGGCCGACGCGGGCGTTGATCTCCTCCTGGCTCCAGCCGGTCTTCTGCTCGGTGAGGTGCGACTCGTACTCGTTGGTGATGAGGTACGCGGCGCCGTCGATGAGGTCGCGGATGAGCTCCCCGTCACCGAAGGCGAGCTGCTGGCTCGGGTCGGCGACGAAGGGGATGCCCCGGTCACGGCACTCGGCGGTGTGGCGGCGCATGGCGTCCGGGTCATCGGGGCCGACGAGGACGAGGTCGAGGCCGCCGACGCGGGCGGCGATCGGGGCGAGCTCGATCTCGCGGGCCTCGCTCATGGCCCCCGCGTAGAAGGTCGCGATCTGGGCCATGTCGTCGTCCGTGGTGCACACGAAACGCGCGGTGTGCTGGGTCTCGGAGACGTGCACGGACTCGCAGTCCACTCCGTGGCGCTCGAGCCAGCTGCGGTAGTCGTCGAAGTCCTCACCGACGGCGCCGGCGAGGACCGGGCGCTGACCGAGGTTGGCCATCCCGAAGGAGATGTTGGCCGCGACACCCCCACGGCGGATCTCCAGCGTGTGGGCGAGGAAGCTCACGGAGATCTTGTCCAGCTGGTCGACGACGAGCGAGTCCGCGAAGCGGCCCGAGAAGGTCATCAGGTGGTCGGTGGCGATGGATCCGGCGATGGCGATGGGCACCCGCGTCACCCTACAGATGCGGGAGACACGAAGGGCCTCCCCACCGGATCGGTGGGGAGGCCCTGTCGGTGCGTGGTCGGCTCAGCTGAAGCTGTCGCCGCAGGCGCAGGAGCTGCCCGCGTTGGGGTTGTCGATGGTGAAGCCCTGCTTCTCGATCGTGTCGGCGAAGTCGATCGTCGCGCCCGTGAGGTACGGGGCGCTCATCCGGTCGACGACGACTCCGACACCGTTGAAGTCCTTCACGAGGTCCCCGTCGAGGGAGCGCTCGTCGAAGTAGAGCTGGTACTGCAACCCGGAGCAGCCGCCCGGCTGGACGCCGATGCGCAGGCGCAGGTCATCGCGCCCCTCCTGCTCGAGGAGCGACTTCACCTTGCCGGCGGCGACGTCGGTGACGATGACGCCGTGGCTCTCGGTGGCCGCGTCGGGAGTGCTGGCCTGGGTGTCTTGGACGCTCATGCGATGTCCTCACGGCTCGGGTACGTAGTGGGTGACGCAGTCCGTCACATCCGGGGCAACGTGGGCGCAGTGCCGGTTGTTCCCGTGCCTCCACCCTACGCCTTCGACCCCGGGGTCACCGTCGGGGTGACCACGTCGTGGCGACCCGGGCCGCCCGGGCGGTGAGCGTCCCGACGGGGTCGGCCATGGCGGCCTCCACCCCCTGGTGCTTCTCGACGACGGCGTAGGTGCCGCTCAGACCGAGCGCCATCGCCTCGCGGCGACCGATGAGGACCTGCCCGGCGAGCGCGACGGCGGGGGTGGCGTGCGTGGCGGCGAGCTCGGCGACACCCGCGACGACCTTGCCCTGCAGGCTCTGCCAGTCGAGGCGTCCCTCCCCCGTGATGACGACGTCGGCCGCCGCGACGAGCGCGGCGAGGCCGACGGCCTCGAGGACGGTCTCGACGCCGCTGGTGCGGCGGGCGCCGAGGAGCATCAGCGCGTACCCGACTCCCCCGGCGGCGCCGGTCCCCGGCTCCCGGTCGAGTCGGCGCTCGCGCCCGGTGAGCAGGTCGGTGCCCGGTGGCAGGGCCCGTCGCACCTGCTCGGCGAAGTGTCCGAGGGCCCCCTCGAGGACCTGCGCCTGCTCCGGGTCGGCCCCCTTCTGCTCGGAGAAGACGGCGCTGGCCCCCTGCAGCCCCAGGAGGGGGGACGAGACGTCGGTGGCCGCGACGATCTCCACCCCGGCAAAGCGCTCCCTCGTCGCGGCGAGCCCGGCGAGGTCGCCCTCCCGCGTGGCGATGAGACCGGCTCCCCCACCGCCGAGGACGTCACGCGGCCCGGCGCCGAGGGCGGCGAGCATCCCGGCGCCCGCATCGTTGGTCCCCGACCCGCCGAGGCCGACGACGATCCGGTCGACCCCTTCGTCGAGGGCCGCCGCGAGCAGCTCGCCCAGCCCCCAGGTGGTCGTCACCCCGGGATCACGCTCGGTCGCATCGAGGAGGTGCAGGCCGATCGCCTGCGCCGACTCCACCCAGGCGGTGCGTCGGCCCCCTTCGTCCGTGGTGATGTGCAGGGCCGCCGGCACGCTGCCGCCGCGCGGTCCGGTGACGGTGACGACCGAGGAGTCGCCGGGCCGCGACGTGGTGAGCACGTCGATGAATCCTGGGCCCCCGTCGCTGAGCGGGACGAGGGTCAGCAGATCGTCCGGGGCGTTGCGGCGCCACCCGGCCGCGATCGCCTCCGCCGCCTGGGTCGCGGTGAGGGTGCCGGTGAAGCAGTCCGGGGCAATGAGCACGTGCACGCGTGGACTCTACCGAGGGCAGCGGCGACGTTGTGCAAACATGCCTGCCGTGAGCACCACGATGCCGTCCTCGTCGAAGCCCCTCTCGCTGCTCGTCCTCGGACAGGGCACGGACGCGCACTCGGAGCGGGGCGTGGAGTGTCCCGGCGACCTGCCGGCGCCCTCCGACCCCGGTCTCGTGGAGCGCGCCCGCGCGGCGAAGGAGGCCCTCGGGGACCGGGTCTTCGTCCTCGGTCACCACTACCAGCGCGACGAGGTCATCGAGTTCGCCGACACCACCGGTGACTCCTTCAAGCTCGCCAAGGAGGCCGCGGCCCGCCCGGACGCCCCGTGGATCGTCTTCTGCGGCGTGCACTTCATGGCCGAGTCCGCGGACATCCTCACCACGGACGAGCAGACCGTCGTCCTGCCCGACCTGGCCGCAGGCTGCTCGATGGCCGACATGGCCGCGCTGCACCAGGTCGAGGACTGCTGGGACGACCTCGTCGAGACCGGCATCGCGGAGTCGACGGTCCCGGTGACGTACATGAACTCGTCTGCGGCGATCAAGGCCTTCACCGGCCGCCACGGCGGGACGATCTGCACCAGCTCCAATGCCCGCAGCGCGCTGACCTGGGCCTTCGGCCAGACCGGCGGTGTCGACGGCGGGGGCACGGTGCTCTTCCTGCCCGATCAGCACCTGGGGCGCAACACCTGGGCGCGCGACCTCGACGGTGATCTCGACGACTGCGTCGTGTGGGACCCCCACCAGCCCCGGGGTGGGCTGACGCCCGAGCAGATCCGCGACGCCCGGATGATCCTGTGGCGCGGGCACTGCTCGGTCCACGGCCGCTTCAGCGTCGATGCCGTGGAGACGGCGCGACGCGAGATCCCCGGCGTCCGCGTCATCGTCCACCCGGAGTGCCGCCACGAGGTCGTCGAGCTCGCCGACGAGGTCGGCTCGACCGAGAAGATCATCCAGGCCGTCGCCGCTGCCCCGGCCGGCACGAAGTGGGTCGTCGGCACCGAGCTCAACCTCGTGCAGCGGCTGGCGCAGCAGTTCCCGGAGCAGCAGATCAGCTTCCTGGAGAAGAACGTCTGCTACTGCTCGACGATGAACCGCATCGACCTGCCGCACCTCGTCTGGGCGCTGGAGTCGCTCGTCGAGGGACGGGTGGTCAACCCGATCGTCGTCGACCCGACCGTGGCCGAGCAGGCGCGCACGGCACTGGACCGCATGCTCGCGCTGCCGGGCGAGACCTCCAAGGACTGAGGCGTGGCTGGCAGGCTGGTCCCGTGGACGAGCAGCTGCTGACCTGGACCACCGACAACCGGCGCCTGTTCGCCGACACCGTCGACGCGCTCGGCGAGACGCATGCCGGCGACGCGACCCTGTGCGAGACGTGGGACGTGCGCACCCTTACCGGGCACCTCCTCCAGCCGATCCTCGTGCCCTCCTGGCGCTTCCTGCTCACGGCTGCCCGGGTGCGGTCCATGGCGAAGGCCTGCGACGTGCATGCCCGCCGTCTCTCCGACCGCCCGCTGGGTGAGGTGAGCGCCCAGCTGCGGGAGCTGGCCGATGCGCGGGCGACGCCGATGTACATCGGTGTCGCCGGACCCTTCACCGACACGTGCATCCACCTGCGCGACCTCGCCGACCCGCAGGGGCTCGACGTCACCGTCCCCACGGAGCACTGGCGCGCGGCGCTGGGGATCATCGTCTCCCCCCGCGGCACCGAGTCCTTCGTCCCGGTCCCCGGCCTGCTCCACGGCGTGACCTGGCAGGCCGAGGACACGGCGTGGTCGTACGGCGAAGGGAGGACCGTCACCGGCAGCGCCGAGGCGCTCGCCATGGTGATGTCCGGCCGACCGGCCTACCTGGACCGGATCACGGGTCCGGGAGCGGACCTCGTGCGCGCACGCCTCACCGAGTGAGGCTCCTGTCGCCGACGGCGGACCGCAGGAGTCAGGCGGAGCGGACCATCCCGGTCCCGTCGAGCAGGGGGTTGTGCGCGGTGGGGACGCGCTCCTCTTCGCTCGGGGCGCTCGGAGCGGTGCCGGCACCGAAGGGGGATCCGCCGAGGGCCTCGCGACCGTGCGGCTCGAGCCAGTTGGCGTAGTCCGGGCCCGCCGGGACGATCCCGGTGGGATTGATGTCGCGGTGGACCTCGTAGTAGTGGCTCTTGATGTGCGTGAAGTCGGTGGTGTCGCCGAAGCCGGCGGTCGTGAAGAGGTCGCGGGCATAGGCCCACAGCACCGGCATCTCGGAGAGCTTGGACCGGTTGGCCTTGAAGTGGCCGTGGTAGACGGCGTCGAAGCGCGCGAGGGTCGTGAAGAGGCGCACATCGGCCTCGGTGATGTGCTCGCCCATGAGGTAGCGCCGGGTCGCCAGGCGCTCCTCGAGCCAGTCCAACGCGGTGAAGAGCCGCTCGTAGGCCTGCTCGTACGCGGCCTGGTCGCCGGAGAAGCCGCAGCGGTAGACCCCGTTGTTGATCTCGGTGTACACCCGCTTGTTGACCGCCTCCATCTCCTCGCGCAGGTGCTCGGGCCACAGGTCCGGGGCGCCCTCGCGGTGGAACTCGCGCCACTGCGTGGAGAAGTCGAGGGTGATCTGCGGGAAGTCGTTCGTCACGACCTCACCGGAGGGGACGTCGACGATCGCGGGGACGGTGATGCCCTTCGGGTAGTCCGGGAAGCGCTTGAGGTAGGCGTCCTTGATGCGCGGGATGCCCAGCACCGGGTCGAGCCCGCCCTCGTCGAGGTCGAAGGTCCAGGAGTCGGCGTCGTGGGTGGGCCCGGTGATGCCGATCGAGATGACGTCCTCGAGCCCGAGGAGCCGCCGCACGATGATCGTCCGGTTGGCCCACGGGCACGCCCGCGCGGCGACGAGGCGGTAGCGCCCGGGCTCGACCGCCCACTCCCCGGACCCGTCCGAGGTGATCCGGTCCCCGATGTAGGTCGTGTCGCGGGTGAATTCCTTCTCGACGTAGCTGCCCTGTGTCATGCCAACCACAGTAGTTGAAACTTGCAGTAAATGCACGCGTGTCGGACTGCAGTTCGCTCCGTCGGAGTCGCGCCGGCCCCGGATCCTCGGTGGGCCCGCCCCCAACTGCAGTCCGACACACCCTTCGGCGAAGGGGGTACCCGGCTACTCCAGCGCGCCCGCGACCTGCTCGAAGGTCGCCTCGTCGAAGGCCACGAGCCGCACCTGGTCGACGGCCGTGTCCGCGGCGCGGATCGTCTCGATCGCGGCCGTGATCGCGTCGTCCTTGGGCCAGCCGTAGACGCCAGCGCTGATGAGGGGGACGGCGACGGTCCGGGCGCCGAGCTCGTCGGCGACCTCCAACGAGCGCCGGTAGCAGGAGGTGAGCAGGGAGCGGTCCCGCTCCCCCGCCGTGAAGTTGGGTCCGACGGTGTGGATCACCCACGTGGCGGGGAGGTCGCCGGCCACGGTCCACCCGGCGTCGCCCGTGGGCAGCCCGTCGGGGAACCTGGCGATGCAGTCCTCCAGCACCGCCGGCCCACCGGCCCGGTGGATCGCTCCGTCCACGCCCCCACCGCCGCGCATCGCGCGGTTGGCGGCATTGACGACGGCGTCGACCTTCTGGGTGGTGATGTCCCCGTGGACGGCGGTGATCGTGACCATGAGCCCAGTCTCTCCGAGTCGATGTCCCCAGGTGAGTCGAGACCCACCCGGATACATCGACCCGGAGGGGGATCAGGCCCGCGGCATCGCGCCCAGGCGCGCGAGCAGCAGCGCCTCGGCGACGCAGACCTTCTCGAACTCGCCCAGGTGCAGCGACTCGTTGGCGCCGTGGGCGCGGGTGTCGGGGTCCTCGACGCCGGTGACGAGGATCGCCGCGTCGGGGAACTTCTCCGCGAAGGCCTGGACGAAGGGGATCGACCCGCCGATGCCGACGTCGACCGGCTGGGTGCCCCAGGCGTCGGCGAAGGCGGCACGGGCCTGGTCGTAGACCGGGCCCGTCGCGTCGGCGGCGAAGCCCCACCCGGTCTCGTCGAGCTCGACCTCGACGCCCGCACCCCACGGGGCGTGCTCCTGCAGGTGCTTCTGCAGCGCGGTCCACGCCTCCTGCGGGTCCTGGCTGGGATTGAGGCGCAGGTTGATCTTGGCGCTCGCGGAGGCATTGAGGACGTTCCCGGCCTCACCCACGCTCGGGGCGTCGATGCCGATGACGACGGCGGCCGGCTTGGTCCACAGGCGGGACGGGATGGAGCCGGTGCCGATGAGCTCGGTGCCCTCGAGCAGACCGGACTCCTCGCGCAGCCGGGCCTCGTCGTAGTCGACCTCCGGCGCATCGGTGGCGACGAGTCCCTCGATGGCGACGTCACCCTGGTCGTCGTGGAGGGTGGCGAGCAGTCGGCACAGGGTGGTGATGGCGTCGGGGCAGGCCCCGCCGAACATCCCCGAGTGCACCCCGTGGTCGAGGGTGCGCACGGTGACGACGGCGCGAAGGGAGCCGCGCAGGGTCGTCGTCAGCGCGGGCGTGCCGATGGCCCAGTTGAGGGAGTCGGCGAGGACGATCGCGTCGGAGGTGAGCTTGTCGCCGTGGCGCTGCAGGATCCGCGGCAGCGACTCGCTGGCGATCTCCTCCTCCCCCTCGACGAAGACGGTGACGCCGACGGGAAGCTCTCCCGAGTGGGCCCGAAGGGCGGCGACGTGCGCCATCACGCCGGCCTTGTCGTCGGCGGCGCCGCGGCCGTAGAGGCGCCCGTCCTTCTCGGTCGGCTCGAAGGGGTCGGTGTCCCAGTCCGTCCGATCGCCGGGGGGCTGCACGTCGTGGTGCGCGTAGAGCAGGACGGTCGGTGCGCCCTCGGGTCCGTCGACGTGGCCGATGACGGCCGGGCGCCCCCCTTCGCTGACGATCTCGACGGCGAGTCCCTCGGCGCGCAACAGCTCGGCCGTGCGCTCGGCGGACTCCTGCACCCGGGCCTGGTCGAAGGAATCGAGGCTGACGCTCGGGATCCGGGTGAGGTCCTCGAGGTCGGTGCGCACCTGCGGCATGAGGTCGCGCACGCGGCCGCGCAGGGACTCGATCTGGTCTGCTGTCAGAGTGGTGTCGGTCACGCCCGCGACGCTATCGCGGACGGCCGCGGTCAGCAGCCGCGGTGGGTGCGCCTAGAGTGCTCCTCGTGTTCGGACGCAAGAAGGATGACGCCAAGACCGCCGCGACCAGGCCGGGAGGTCCGCACCCCGAGCGCGAGGGTGCGAAGAACCGACCGACCCCGAAGCGGCGCGACCAGGAGGCCGCCCGCAAGCGGCCGCTGGTGCAGACCGACCGCAAGAAGGCGAAGAACTCCGACCGCGAGGCCCGTCGGGAGAGCTCGCGCAAGATGCGCATGGCCATGGTCACCGGCGACGACAAGTACCTGCCGCCCCGCGACAAGGGCCCGGTGCGGCGTTTCGTGCGCGACAGCGTCGACGTCCGGCGCAACCTCGGCGAGCTGCTGCTGCCGCTGATGGTCGCCGTGCTCGTCCTGAGCCTCTTCGCGGGGACGTGGGCGACGTACGTCTTCCTCGGGGTCTACGTGCTCATCCTGCTCGCGGTCCTCGACTCCTTCCTGCTGTGGCGCCGGACCAAGCCGCAACTGCTCGCGCGCTTCGGTGAGGACACCAACCTGCGCGGGCTGGGGATGTACCAGGCGATGCGCGCCTTCCAGATGCGCCGCACCCGGATGCCCAAGCCCCAGGTCGAGCGCGGCGCGAAGGTCTGACTCAGCCCGCGGAGAGGGACATCGGGCCGTAGACGACCTCGGCCTCGTGCAGCAGGCTGACCTGCTCGACACCGGCATCGGCCAGGTCCTCCCAGGACTCCGCGAACCACGCCTCGGCGTCGCCCTGGGTCGGGAAGGGCACCGAGTGCTCCGGGCCGGCGGCCCGGGGTCGGCCCGAGGAGTCCTCGAACCGCCAGCGGTAGGACTCGCTCATGACGTCCTCACCTGCACCTCGACGAACGGGGGCTTGACGACCGTCGCGGCGACCTCGCGGCCGCGCACGTCGATGACGACCTCGTCGTCGATCGTGACTGATCGCTCGATGAGCGCCAGGGCGATCCCCTGCTTGAGGGTGGGGCTGAAGGTGCCGGACGTCACCTCGCCGACCTCGTTCCCCTCGCCGTCCTTGACGACGCACCCGCTGCGCGGGATGCCGCGCCCGGTCACGAGCAGGCCGCGCAGGAGCCGCGCGGACTTGGCGACCCGTTGGGCCACGAGCGCGTCCTTGCCCCAGAAGGTCTCCTTGTCCCACCCGACGGCCCAGGCGGAGCGGCCCATGACCGGGGTGATCTCCGGCGAGAGGTCGTTGCCGTGCAACGGGTAGCCCATCTCGGTGCGCAGGGTGTCGCGCGCACCCAGGCCGCAGGGCAGCCCGTCGAAGGGAGCCATCGCGTCGACGATCGCGTCCCACAGCTCCAGACCCGCGGCGGACGGGGCGACGAGCTCGTACCCCCGCTCGCCGGTGTAGCCGGTGCGGCAGACGGTCAGCTCGTGACCACGCCACTGGGCGGTGTCGTAGGACATGTAGTCGTGGTCGACGGGCAGCCCGAGCGAGGTGAGCACCTCGTCGCTGCGTGGCCCCTGCACCGCGAGGACGACGAAGTCCTCGTGCTGGTTGACCACCTCGACACCCTCGGGAGCGGCGTCGGCGAGCATCTGCACGACCGTCGTGGCATTGGCCGCGTTGGGCATGATGAAGACGTCCTGCTCGTCGCGCAGGTAGACGATCAGGTCGTCGATGACGCCGCCGGACTCGTTGCAGCACAACGTGTACTGGGCCTTGCCGGGGCTGATCCGCCCGAGGTCGTTGGTCAGCGTCGTGTTGATCAGCTCGGCCGCACCCACCCCGGTGATCTGCGCCTTGCCGAGGTGGCTGACATCGAACAGGCCCACCCGCTCACGCACCGCCGTGTGCTCCGCGACGACGCCCCCGCCGGGATACTCGATCGGCATCTCCCACCCGCCGAAGTCGGCCATCTTCGCTTCCAGTGCCACGTGTCGACCGTGGATCGGGGACGTGCGCAGGGCGTTGTTCTCGGTCATGCGCCAGACGCTACCGCGTCAGCATCCGGGATAGCCTCCGTGGTGGTACACCCACCACGACCCCGACCGAAAGGTGCCCATCCCGTGGCCTCGTTGATCCTCGGCTCCCGTTCCTACTCCGCCTGGTCCGGACGATCACTCGTCCTGGGGGTGGTCGGCTCCGGCGACACGGTGAGTGTGCAGGCCTCGGCTGCGCTGCCCAAGGCCACCGCCAAGCACCTCGAGGCGGTCCTGCCGGCCCTCGACGTCAGCGCGAAGGTCGCCGCCACGGCGATCCTGCCTGCTGTCCCCGGCCTCAAGGCCGACAAGGTCGTGCTCGTCGGCCTGGGCTCGGACGAGGCGGGGGACGGGAGCACCGACGCCCTTCGTCGTGCCGCCGGCGCCGCCGTCCGCGCGGCCGGCACCGGCTCGGTCGCCCTGGCCCTCCCCCACGCCGACGAGGTCCGCCTCGGCGCGATCGCCGAGGGTGCGGTGGGCGGTGCCTACACCTTCACCGCCCACAAGTCCGCGGCGGACGAGTCCGGTGACCGGGAGATCACGGTCTTCTCCGACCTCGGCCGCAAGGCCTCCCCCCACGACGTCCTCGAGCGTGCGGCCACCGTCGCCCGTCACGTCGGCTGGGCCCGCGACCTGGTCAACACCCCGCCGAACCTGCTCTACCCGCAGTCCTTCACCGAGCAGGTCCAGCAGGTGGCCAAGGCCTCCTCCGGCAAGCTCACGGTCAAGGTCCTCGACGAGAAGGCCCTCGCCGAGGGCGGCTTCGGGGGGATCGTCGGTGTCGGCCAGGGCAGCACCCGGCCGCCGCGGATCGTCACCCTCTCCTACACGCCCCGCTCACGGAAGGTCCCGCACGTCGCGCTCGTCGGCAAGGGCATCACCTTCGACACCGGCGGCGTGTGCATCAAGCCCGCCGCCGGGATGCTGACGATGAAGTCCGACATGGCCGGTGCGGCCTCCGTCGCCGCGACGGTCGTGGCCGCCGCCGAGCTCGGCCTGCCCGTGGCCGTCACCGGCTACCTCTGCCTCGCGGAGAACATGCCCGGCGGCAACGCCCAGCGTCCCGGTGACGTCGTGACCATGCGCAACGGCACGACGGTCGAGATCATCGACACCGACGCCGAGGGGCGCATGGTCCTCGCCGACGGCATGGCCCTGGCCGCCGAGTCCGGCCCCGACGAGATCCTCGACGTCGCGACGCTCACCGGCGCGTGCGTCGTCGCGCTCGGCCCGAAGATCTTCGGCGTCATGGGCAATGACGAGAACCTGCGCACGGCGATCACCTCGGCGTCCGAGCGCGCCGACGAGCCGAGCTGGCCGCTGCCGCTGCCCGCGGACCTGCGCTCCGGGCTCGACTCGGCCGTCGCCGACATCGCACACAAGGGCGACCGCACGGGTGGTGCCCTGACCGCGGGCCTGTTCCTCCAGGAGTTCGCCAAGGACGCGAAGGGGGAGAACATCCCCTGGGCGCACCTCGACATCGCGGGCCCCTCCTTCAACGAGGGCAGCGCGTGGGGTCACGTTCCCAAGGGCGGCACCGGTGTCGCCGTCGGCACCCTGCTGGAGCACATCGCCGGCCTCGGCTGACGCCCCCTCGCCGACCCATGGGTTGTGGCCGCGACCGCTCGATGGTTGCGGCCACAACCCATGCGTGGGCACGAAGGCTCTACGCTGTGCAGCGTCCGTGACCCCGGACACACCGCGCACACAAGGAGCATCCCGTGGCAGACCCCGCGACCTCGACCCCCTTCGACCTCGTCATCCTCGGAGCCGGCAGCGGCGGGTACGCCTGTGCCCTGCGCGCCGCGCAGCTCGGCCTGTTGGTCGCGCTCGTCGAGGAGGCGGAGATCGGCGGCACCTGTCTGCACCGCGGGTGCATCCCGACCAAGGCCCTGCTCCACGCGGCCGAGCTCGCCGACGGGGCCAGGGCGGGTGCCGCGCACGGCGTGCGCACCACCTTCGAGGGCATCGACACCGAGGCGATGCACGCGCGCAAGGACAAGATCGTCGCCCAGCTGTACCGGGGCCTGACGGGGCTCGTCGGGCAGGCCGACATCGAGGTCGTCGCCGGCCGCGGTCGGCTCGTCGACGCGCAGACCGTCTCCGTCGAGACGGCGGACGGTGCCCGCACCGTCACCGGCCGCACGGTCGTCGTGGCCACCGGCTCCTACGCCCGCACCCTCCCCGGCATCGAGGTCGGCCCGCGGATCATGACGAGCGAGCAGGCGATGGACCTCGCCGAGATCCCCGGCCGGGTGGCCGTGCTCGGCGGCGGCGTCATCGGCGTCGAGTTCGCCTCGATGCTGCGCAGCTTCGGCTCCGAGGTGACGATCATCGAGGCCCTCGACCGGCTCGTCGCCGGCGAGGAGGCAGCCAGCTCCCAGCAGTTGACCCGCGCCTTCAAGAAGCGGGGCATCACCACGCGCACCTCAGCGAAGGTCGCCTCCGTCGACACCGACGAGGATCGCGCGATCGTCCACCTCGAGGACGGGGACAGCCTGGAGGTGGACCTCGTGCTCGTGGCCGTCGGTCGCGGTCCACGCAGCGAGGGCATCGGCCTCGAGGAGGCCGGGGTCGCCACCGACCGCGGTTTCGTCCCGACCGACGAGCGGCTGCGCACGAACGTCGAGGGCGTGCGCGCCGTCGGTGACCTCGTCCCCGGCCCCCAGCTGGCCCACCGCGGTTTCGCGCACGGCATCTTCGTGGCCGAGGACATCGCCGGCCTCGACCCCACGCCCGTGGACGACCTGACCATCCCGAAGGTCACCTACTGCGACCCGGAGATCGCCTCCGTCGGTCTCTCGAGCGAGGCCGCGAAGAGCTCGGGCGTCGACGTCGAGACGCACGCCTATCCGTTGGGCGGCAACGGTCGCAGCCTCATCCGCGGCACGAGCGGGTCGGTGACGCTCGTGCGCGAGAAGGACGGCCCGGTCCTGGGGGTGCACATCGTCGGGCTCGGTGCGAGCGAGCTGATCAGCGAGGCCCAGCTCGTCGTCGGCTGGGAGGCGCACCCGGAGGACATCACCCCCTTCGTCCACGCCCACCCCACGCAGAGCGAAGCGCTCGGCGAGGCCGCGATGCTGGCCTCCGGTCGGCCGCTGCACGCCCACGCGTGACCGTCCCCCGTCTGCCCATCCGGCCCGCCGACGCCTAGGCTGGATGCCAACGTCCCACCCCCGAAGGGAGCCTCATGTCGCGTGGCCTGGCACGGCTCCCGCGACCGTGCAGACGCACGGCGGGCCCGTGGGCATCAGCACGACGACTCGTGAGAGTCTGTGACGTGTCCCATCTCGATAGAAGGAGCAGAGGCGCATGTCTGAGCGGGTGACCATGCCGGCCCTGGGTGAGTCCGTGACCGAAGGAACGGTGACGCGATGGCTCAAGAACGTCGGTGACAGTGTCGAAGTGGATGAGCCTCTGCTCGAGGTCTCCACCGACAAGGTCGACACCGAGATCCCATCTCCGGTGGCCGGCACGGTCCAGGAGATCCTCGTCGAGGAGGACGACACCGTGGAGGTCGGAGCCGACCTCGCAGTGATCGGCGACGGCGAGGCCCCGGAGTCCACCGACTCCGGTGACGACTCGCAGGAGGAGCCCGCCGAGGAGCCGGCCGCGGAGGAGACCCCCGCGAAGGAGGAGCCCGCGAAGGAGGAGCCCGCCGAGGAGCCTGCGAAGGAGCCCGCCGAGGAGGCCCCGGCCGAGTCCGCGCCGTCCTCCGGTGGCGATGGCGGCGAGGGCACCACGGTGTCCATGCCCGCGCTCGGCGAGTCCGTCACCGAAGGCACCGTCTCGCGCTGGTTGAAGGCCGAGGGTGACGAGGTCGAGGTCGACGAGCCGTTGCTCGAGGTCTCCACCGACAAGGTCGACACCGAGATCCCCTCGCCCGTCGCCGGCATCCTGACCTCCATCCTCGTCGAGGAGGACTCGACGGTCGAGGTCGGCGCCGACCTCGCGATCGTCGGTGGTTCCGGTGGCGGCTCTGCTCCCGCCGCGAAGGAGTCCGCCCAGGAGGAGTCCGCCCAGGAGGAGCCCGCCGAGGACACTGCGGTCGAGCCGACCCCGGAGCCGGAGTCCGAGCCCGAGCCGAAGACCGCGGGTGTGACCGCGGACGAGGCCGCGGACCAGGAGCCCGAGGGCACCGAGAAGCAGCGCGAGGCGCAGTCCACGCAGCAGGCCCCCGCGAAGCAGGAGGCTCCCGCCTCGAGCTCCGCGCCCGCCAAGCAGACCGCCCCGGCGGCCGGCAGCGGCAGCTCCGACGCGGCCGCCTACGTCACGCCGCTGGTGCGCAAGCTGGCCAAGGACAACGACATCGACCTCGCGCAGGTCGATGGCACCGGCATCGGCGGTCGCGTCCGCAAGCAGGACGTCCTCGACGCCGCCAAGGCGAAGAACCAGCCGCAGGAGTCCGCACCCGCGGCCGCTCCGGCGGCGGCACCGGCTGCCTCGTCCGCACCGGCGGCCGTGCCCGCCGGCCTGGAGTCGAATGTCCCGAAGTCCAAGCGCGGCACCCGCGAGAAGATGACCCGACTGCGCAAGATCATCGCCGAGCGCATGGTCGAGTCGCTGCAGGTGTCGGCCCAGCTGACGACGGTCGTCGAGGTCGACATGACCAAGGTGGGCCGCGTCCGCGACGCCGCCAAGGCGGAGTTCCAGCAGCGTGAGGGCACCAAGCTCTCCTTCCTGCCCTTCATCGCCCTGGCCACGGCCGAGGCGCTCAAGGAGCACCCGGGCGTCAACGCCAGTGTCGAGGGAGACGAGATCGTCTACCACGGTGAGGAGAACCTCTCCATCGCGGTGGACACCGAGAAGGGCCTGCTCACGCCGGTCGTCAAGAACGCCGGTGACCTCAACGTCGCCGGTCTCGCTCGGGCGATCTCGGATGTCGCGGACCGCACGCGCAAGAACAAGATCACGCCGGACGACCTGTCCGGTGGGACCTTCACCATCACCAACACCGGAAGCCGGGGTGCGCTCTTCGACACCCCGATCCTCAACCAGCCGCAGGTCGGGATGCTCGGGACCGGTGCCATCGTGCGCCGCCCGGTCGTCAGCCTGACCGAGGACGGTGGGGAGACCCTGGCGATCCGGTCGATGATGTACCTGGCCCTCTCCTACGACCACCGGGTCGTGGACGGAGCGGACGCCGCGAGGTTCCTCGGGACCATCAAGGCCCGCCTCGAAGAAGGCAACTTCGAGGCCTGAGATGACCTCACCACGACAGCGCGTCGCCATCACCGGTTCATCCGGCCTGATCGGCGGCGCGCTGTCGCACTCCCTGCGCGAAGGGGGTCACGACGTCGTCCACCTCGTGCGCCGGGAGCCGGGCGCCGGTCACGAACGCGCGTGGGACCCCGACGCCGCAACCCTGGATCCCTCGGTCCTCGCCGACGTCGACACCGTCGTGCACCTGGCCGGTGCCGGCGTGGGTGACCACCGCTGGACCGACGAGTACAAGGCCACGATCCGGGCATCACGCGTCAACGGCACCGACCTCGTCTCGCGGGTCATCGCCGAGGGAGCCGGCCCGACCCGTCTGGTCACGGCCTCCGCGGTCGGGATCTACGGCGATCGCGGGGACGAGGTGCTCACCGAGGACTCGGTCGGGGCCAACACCTTCCTCGCCGGTGTCGTCCGGGACTGGGAGGGTGCGACCATCCCCGCCACCGACGCGGGGATCCCGGTCGCCCACGCCCGCACGGGGATCGTCCTGTCGACGCGGGGCGGCGCCCTCACCCCGATGCTGCGCCTGGGTCGTCTCGGACTCGGAGGTCCCCTCGGCTCGGGGAACCAGTGGATGCCGTGGATCACCCTCGCGGACACCGTGGCGGCCTACACCACCCTCATCGAGGACCCGTCGATCACCGGGCCGGTGAACTTCACCGCACCGCACCCGGTCCGCCAGCGGGTGCTCGCGCGGACCCTCGGTCGGCGGTTGAACCGACCGGCCGTGCTGCCGGCCCCGCGCGCGGCCCTGTACCTGGCCTTGGGCGAGTTCGCCGGGGACGTGCTCGCGTCCGCTCGGGTGCTCCCCCACCGGCTGGCCCGCACCGGCTTCGAGCACGCCCACCCGTACCTCGACGACGCGCTCGACCACCTCCTGGACTAGGGCTCACCCCGCCTCGGTCACCTCCCGCACGCGCCACGTCGTGCCGTCCCAGGAGAGGACGAGGTCGACCTGCTGCCCGGGGCGCGCCGGGCGCTGCTCACGCTGACCGTCCGCGCGCACGACGGCGTAGGCGCTCTCGTCGGTCGTCGTGCGCAGGACGGCGGTCGAGCCCGAGGTGCTCTCCAGCCGCGCGGACCGGACGCTCAGCTCGACCCCGTGGTAGCGCTCGCCGCTGCTGCGCAGTCGCTCCAGGAGCGCACGCTCGCGTCGCTCCTCCGGGGAGTCCGGCTCGACGAGCTGCTCCAGGGCGTCGGCGTCGCGATCGACCACCACCGCCTGACGAAGGGCGGTCAGCTCACGGGCGAGGCGGACCGGGGACCGCCGGGGCGCGGAGCGGTCGGTGAGCACCGCGGCCACCGACCCGGTACCGGCAGGCTCGGCGGCCGTCCCGGTGGGGCTGCTCCCACGGCCCCCTCCGGCGGTGGCCAGCTGCTGCCACGGCACGAGCACGGCCAGGAGCAGCGCCAGGGCTGCGGTGACGGCCGCCCCGACCCACCGCCCCGCCGGACCGGCCGCGGCCTGACGGGCGATGTCGCGGACAGGGCTCGCCGCATCCTGCGGAGCGGCTCGGCGGGGTGCCGCGTGGCGACCGGCCCGGGAGGTCGGGCGGTCCTCCCCCTTCGTCGCCCGCTGCCGGCGCTCCCGACGTTGCCACCACCGTCGCCGAGGTCCCTCCGGCCGGGCCTGCTCGAGCTCGCGCTGCCAGGCCGGGACCGCTGCGGAGCCGTCGGTGGCCGCCTCGCGGAGGCGCCGGGTCAGCCCGCTCGCGATGTCGCCCGTCGAGGTCATCCGCAGCGGCTCGGCCGCCACGGCGTCGAAGACGGCCAGCGCCATCCCGTCGGCCTCCGGTCGCGCTGCGGGGTCGCTGGACAGGCCCGCCTCGACGGCTGCGACGAGCGCCGCGGCGGCGGGGACCACGGAGGCCAGGTCACCACGCTCGGCGACATGACCGGGGGGTGACCCGGTGAGGCACAGCCACGCCAGCGACGCCAGCGCGTAGACGTCGGAGGCGCGATCGGGCTCGCCCCCGTCGAGCACCTCGGGCGCGACGAAACCGTCGGTGCCGTGGACGTCGCCGGGCGGCTCGCCGGTGAGCCGGGCGAAGCCGAGGTCGGCGAGCGCAGGGCGGCCGGTCGAGTCGAGGAGGAGGTTGCCGGGGCTGAGGTCGCCGTGGACCACCCCGAGCTCGTGCAGACCGGTGAGCGCCTGGGCAGCGGGCGCGATGACAGTAACCGTCTCCCCCGGGCTCAGGTGCCCGCGCGCGGCGACCACCTCGGCGAGGCTGCCCCCGGCGAAAAGCTCGAGCACCAGCGCGGTCGCCGGCCCGTCACCACCGTCGAGGGCAAGGGTCTCGTGGAGGGTGACGACGTGCTCCCCGGCGGCGTGCTGGAGGAGGGTGAACTCGCGCACGAGCTCGTCCGGGGCCTCCCCGGGGAGCACCTTGACCGCGACGAGCTCGTCGTCGGCCTCGCGTCGGGCCCGCCACACGCTCGACGTCGACCCGGTCCCGAGCAGACGGGTCAGGCGGTATCCGGGGACCTCGGGCGGGATCTCGTCCATGGACCCACGATGGCCGATCCCGCCGAGGGCGCCGGGGAGTTGTCCACAGGGCCGCACCGGCCGAGGCTGGCTAGCCTGCGGACATGAGCGCAGACCAGCCCACGATCCTCGCCACCTCCGGTGGCTTCGTCCGTCCCGAGCGCGGCGACCTCGCCTTCGGCGGGCTCGTCCACCACGCCGTCGAGCTGTCCGGGACGACCTCGCGCCCCAGGATCTGCCACCTCGGCACGGCCGGCGGGGACCAGCGCTGGTTCAACGCCCACCTCTCCGAGGCCGCGGCCGGGGCCGGCTTCGACCTGACGCACCTCAACCTCTTCCCGATGCCCGGCGTCGAGGACGTCGAGGCCCACCTGCTCGCCCAGGACGTCGTGTGGGTGGGCGGCGGATCGGTGGCCAACCTGCTGGCGGTCTGGCGGGTGCACGGCCTGGACGCGATCGTCCGCCGGGTGTGGGAGGCCGGGGTCGTCCTCGCGGGGGTGAGCGCAGGATCGATCTGCTGGTTCCGCGGCGGTACGACCGACTCCTTCGGCCCGCAGCTGCGAGCGGTGACCGATGGTCTCGGGCTGCTCCCCTACGACAACGGCGTCCACTACGACTCCGAGGCGCGGCGTCGGCCGACCGTCCACGCGCTCGTCGCGGAGGGCACGCTCGGCGAGACGCACTGCAGCGACGACGGGGTGGGCCTGCTCTACCGGGGGACCCAGCTCGTCGAGGCCGTCGCCGAAGTCGACGGCAAGGGCGGGTACGTCGTGACGAAGGGGGCGGACGGCCAGGTCGTCGAGTCCCCCGTCGAGACGCGACGTCTGCCCCACTGACTCCGTCGCCACCCCCCGCGGAGTCGATGTGTCGACGGGTGTCCTGACGCCCGTCGACACATCGAACCAGCGGGGGAAGGCCACGGGGCCCGGCGTAGGGTGTCGCCATGCGCTTCGAGGAGCTCGGGTTCGCCCCCGACACCGTCGACTACCTGACCGCCTGGGACCACCAGAAGACGGTCCACGCCGCCGTCGTCGCGGGTGAGCTCGAGGACACGACGCTGCTGCTGGAGCACACCGCGGTCTACACCGCGGGCAAGCGCACCTCCCCGCACGAGCGACCCGTCGACGGGACGCCGGTCATCGACGTCGACCGCGGCGGCAAGATCACCTGGCACGGCCCCGGGCAGCTCGTCGGTTACCCCATCGCCCACCTGCCCGGTCGGCGCGACGTCATCGCCCACGTGCGTCGCCTCGAGGAGATGATGATCCGCGTCGCCGCGGACGTCGGCGTCACCGTCCAGCGGGTGCCCGGTCGCTCGGGCATCTGGGTCCCCGGCGCCGACGGGGCTCGTGACCGCAAGCTGGGTCAGGTCGGCATCCGGGTCTCGCGGGACGTCGCGATGCACGGCTTCAGCCTCAACGTCGACTGCGACCTGTCGTGGACGCAGACGATCATCCCGTGCGGGATCCCCGACGCGGACGTCTCGACCCTCGCGCTCGAGACCGGCCGGGCGATCACCGTCGCCGACGTCGTCCCGATGGCCCGCCGGCACCTCAGCGAGCTCATGACCGAGGACCTTCCCCTGAGCAAGGGCGCCTGACCCCCTTCGCTCCTCCTCCCTTCGTCCTGACCCGGGAGGCGGCGTAGGCTGGAGCGCGAGTCCGGACACCTCCCGGACCACCGAGACACTGCCAGGAGAGTTGCGTGACCGTCGCACCCGAAGGACGTCGTCTGCTGCGCGTCGAGGCGCGCAATGCCGAGACCCCGATCGAGCGGAAGCCCTCGTGGATCCGCACCACCGCGAAGATGGGCCCCGAGTACAACGAGATGCGTGGCCGCGTCAGCGGCGCCGGCCTGCACACCGTGTGCCAGGAGGCCGGCTGTCCCAACATCTTCGAGTGCTGGGAGGACCGCGAGGCGACCTTCCTCATCGGCGGTGACGTGTGTACCCGCCGCTGCGACTTCTGCGACATCGCGACCGGCCGGCCGACGAGCCTCGACATGGACGAGCCGCGCCGCGTCGCCGAGTCCGTCCAGGAGATGGGCCTGCGCTACTCCACCGTCACCGGCGTCGCCCGCGACGACCAGCCCGACGGCGCGGCGGGTCTGTACGCCGAGACGATCCGGGCGATCCACGCGCTCAACCCCAACACCGGTGTCGAGATCCTCCCGCCCGACTTCGGCGCGAAGCCGGAGCTGGTCAGCCAGGTCTTCGACGCCCAGCCCGAGGTCTTCGCGCACAACCTCGAGACCGTGCCGCGGATCTTCCGGAAGATCCGTCCGGCCTTCACCTACGAGAAGTCGCTGAAGGTCCTCTCGATGGCCCGCGAGGCCGAGCTCGTGACCAAGTCCAACCTCATCCTCGGGATGGGCGAGGAGGAGGCCGAGATCGAGGAGGCCATCCGCGACCTCCACGACGCCGGCTGCGACATCCTCACGATCACGCAGTACCTGCGACCCTCCCAGCTGCACCACCCGATCGACCGGTGGGTCAAGCCGGAGGAGTTCGTCCACTGGAGCGAGCTCGCCGAGGAGATCGGCTTCAAGGGCGTCATGGCCGGCCCGCTCGTGCGCTCGAGCTACCGCGCGGGACGCCTCTACGCCACCGCGATGCGCAAGTGGGGTCGCCCGATCCCCGAGCACCTCTCGCACCTCGAGGCAGCCATCGACGAGCCGGCTCGCCAGGAGGCCTCGACGCTCGTGGCCAAGGCTGCCGGTCAGGCCATCCTCGACCAGCCGGCCACCGGCACGGACGGCTGACCGGGTCACCCCGGTGAGCAACTAGACTCTCTGCCCATGGCCCGCACGTCCGACAAGCCCACGAAGCCCAAGCGGCAAAATCCCTTCAAGCGGATCGCCTCCGTCTACAAGACGATCAAGGAGATCGACCCGCAGGTCACCCTGTGGATGCTCCTCGCCTTCGTCGTCGTCCTCGGCATCGGTACGCTCATCGGTCTGCTCATGGGCCATGTCATCGCCTCGCTGCTCATCGCGGTTCCCTTCGCGCTGCTCGCGGCGATGATCGTCCTCTCCCGACGGGGTGAGCGGGCCGCCTTCGCCCAGATGGAGGGCCAGCGCGGCGCCTCGATCGGTGGCCTGTCCGCGCTGCGTCGTGGCTGGTACTACGACCAGGAGCCGGTCGCCGCCGACGCGACCAAGCCCAACGACATCCAGGCGGCAGCCGTCGTCTTCCGGGCCCTGGGTCGTCCGGGGGTCGTCCTGCTCGGTGAGGGTCCGAAGCACCGCGTCGACAAGCTCTTCGCCAAGGAGAGCAAGAAGGTCTCACGCATCGCGCCCGGAGTGCCGGTGCACACCTTCATCGTCGGCTCCGGGGACGGCGAGCTGCCGCCCCGCAAGATCCGCGTGACGCTGACCAAGCTGCGTCCCTCGCTGTCGAAGCAGGAGATGTCGGTCGTCAACAAGCGCCTGAAGTCCCTGCCCGGCCTGCGCTCCGGCGTCCCCGCCGGTGTCGACCCGAACCGCGCGCGGATGGACCGCAAGTCCCTGCGCGGTCGCTGATCCCGTCCCCCAGGAGAGCAGCAGTGCACGCATCGCCGGGCGCCCACGCCGACGACCTCGCCGCCTTCATCGACCGCAGCCCCTCGAGCCATCACGCCGCCGCCGAGGTGGCGCGCCGGCTGCAGGACAGCGGTTTCGCCGTGCTCGACGAGGCCGGTGCGTGGCCGCAGGCCCCCGGCCGGTACTTGGTGGTGCGCGACGGCGCCGTCATCGCCTGGGTCGTGCCCGCCTCGGCCACGGCGACCACTCCGGTGCGCGTCTTCGGCGCCCACAGCGACTCCCCCGGCTTCAAGCTCAAGCCGCGGCCGACGACCGGCTCACTCGGCTGGCTGCAGGCGGGCGTGGAGGTCTACGGCGGGCCCCTGCTGAACTCCTGGCTCGACCGCGAGCTGCGCCTGAGTGGTCGACTGGTGCTCGACGACGGCACCGAGGTGCTGGCCGACACGGGGCCGCTGCTGCGACTGCCGCAGCTGGCGATCCACCTCGACCGTGAGGCCAATGAGCACCTCGCGCTCGACAAGCAGGCCCACACGCAACCGGTGTGGGGTCTGGGCACGCCCGAGTCGGCCGACCTGCTGGCCGAGGTGGCCGCCTCCGCGAGCGTCGATGCCCTCCGCATCCGTGGCTACGACCTCGTCACCGCCGACTCCGCTCGTGGTGCCGTCTTCGGCCGCGACGACGCGTTCTTCGCGGCGGGACGCCTCGACGACCTCGCGAGCGTGCACGCAGGTGCGGTGGCCCTCGCTGCCGCCGGCGACGGATTCGACGCCCCCCACATCCCGGTGCTCGCCGTCTTCGACCACGAGGAGGTCGGCTCGGCAACCCGCTCCGGGGCGGCCGGGCCCTTCCTCGAGGACGTGCTCGAACGCATCGGGCTGGCACTCGGCGCGGACCGGGCGGAGCGGATGCGGGCCCTGACCTCCTCCTGGTGCGTCTCCAGCGACGTCGGTCACTCGGTGCACCCCAACTTCCCGGAGAAGCACGACCCCCAGGTGCGCCCGCTGCTGGGCTCCGGCCCGATCCTGAAGATCAACGCGAACCAGCGCTACGCGACCGACGGTGTGGGCGCCGCCGCGTGGCACGGCTGGTGCGATGCCGCGGGCGTGGGCAGCCAGGAGTTCATCTCGAGGAACACCGTGCCGTGCGGGTCGACGATCGGGCCGATCACCGCGACCCGACTGGGCATCCGCACGATCGACGTAGGCATCCCGATCCTGTCGATGCACTCGGCGCGCGAGCTCGCCGGCACGAGCGACCTGCGTGACCTGGCGCGGGTGGCTGAGGCCTTCTTCACCGGCTGACCGGGCGGAGGATGCGCGTGCCGGCGGCCCGGTCGTGCAGGCCGCGGCCGTCGTCGGAGAGCACGATGACCGGCGGGATGACCAGGCACAGCAGGGCGGCTCGGGCCGCGGCACGAAGGGGGGTGACCCACTCCCCGCGCAGCGGCACCACGCGCAGCCCGAGGAGTCGGTGGCCGAAGGTGGCCCCGCCGAGCGTGGTGCCGATGAGGTTGAGCGCGAAGAGCAGGCCCAGCGGGACGAAGGAGAAGGCCGCGTCGCTGAGCTCGATGACCTGGCCGATGAGGCCGTTGGTGATGAGCAGGCAGGCAGCCCAGTCGATGATCAGGGCGAGGAGGCGACGCCCGAAGGGGGCGGTGGTCCCCCCTTCGTCCGGGGTCTGTCCTCGATGGTCGGCGCTGCTGCTCACCGGAGCAGCCTATGCGGCCGCGTTGCGGACGCCCCCACCGGCTGACGCCGCCCCTCGGTAGGATCGGGGCTCGACAAGTGGGATCGCGGTCTCACGTAACACCGGTGAAACATTCGGGTCATGGTCGAGAAACCGGCCCTGCGTACTGTGTCACCAACAGTTGATGCGGCAGGTCATCGTGGGCTGTCGCCCCACCCCAGGAGGATGGTTTGTTCAGCTCCCCTGACGAGGTTCTTGAGTTCATCAAGGCCGAAGACGTCAAGTTCGTCGACATCCGTTTTTGCGACCTGCCCGGCATCATGCAGCACTTCAACGTGCCAGCGGAGTCGGTCGACGAGGAGTTCTTCGTCGAGGGCCAGATGTTCGACGGGTCATCGATCCGCGGCTTCCAGGCCATCCACGAGTCCGACATGAAGCTCGTCCCGGACATCAAGACCGCGTACCTGGACCCCTTCCGCGTCGAGAAGACCCTCATCGTCAACTTCTCGATCGTCGACCCCTTCACCGGCGAGCAGTACAGCCGTGACCCGCGCAACGTCGCCGCGAAGGCCGAGGCGTACCTCTCCTCGACCGGCATCGCCGACACCGCCTTCTTCGGCGCCGAGGCGGAGTTCTACGTCTTCGACGACGTCCGCTTCGACACGCAGCCGCAGGGCAGCTACTACTTCCTCGACTCGATCGAGGCCGCGTGGAACTCCGGGCGCAAGGAGGAGGGCGGCAACCAGGGCTACAAGACGGCCTTCAAGGGTGGTTACTTCCCGGTGCCGCCGGTCGACCACTTCGCCGACCTGCGCGACCAGATCTGCCTGAGGTTGAAGGAGGTCGGTCTCGAGGTCGAGCGCAGCCACCACGAGGTCGGCACCGCGGGCCAGCAGGAGATCAACTACCGGTTCAACACGCTGCTCCAGTCCGGCGACGACATCATGAAGTTCAAGTACGTCGTCAAGAGCACCGCCTGGGATGACGGCCGCACCGCGACCTTCATGCCCAAGCCGATCTTCGGTGACAACGGCTCGGGCATGCACACCCACCAGAGCCTGTGGAAGGACGGCGAGCCGCTCTTCTACGACGAGCAGGGCTATGGCGGCCTCTCCGACATCGCGCGCTGGTACATCGGGGGTCTGCTCAAGCACGCCCCCGCGCTGCTCGCCTTCACCAACCCGACCGCGAACAGCTACCGCCGTCTCGTGCCGGGCTTCGAGGCCCCGATCAACCTCGTGTACTCGGCACGCAACCGGTCGGCGTGCATCCGCATCCCGATCGCGGGCAACTCGCCGAAGGCCAAGCGCGTCGAGTTCCGCATCCCGGACCCGTCGAGCAACCCGTACCTGTGCTTCGCCGCGCAGCTCATGGCCGGCATCGACGGCATCAAGAACCGCATCGAGCCCCCGGAGCCGGTGGACAAGGACCTCTACGAGCTGCCCCCGGAGGAGCACGAGGCCATCGAGCAGGTCCCGACGACACTGCCCGAGGTGCTCAAGGCGCTCGAGGAGGACCACGAGTTCCTGCTCGAGGGCGATGTCTTCACCTCGGACCTCATCGAGACCTGGATCGCCTGGAAGCACGAGAACGAGGTCATCCCTCTGCAGATGCGTCCACACCCGCACGAGTTCGAGATGTACTTCGACATCTAGACGCTCGTCACGCGGACCGACGAACTCGTTCTGCTGCACAATGCACAGCGGACGCGGACCCTCAGGGGGTCCGCGTCCGCTGTGCTTTGTGATCTCACGCAGCCACGAGCGCGTGCGGCTACACGGCCTTGTGCTCGCGCAGCTTCTCCTTGACGTGCCCGAGGAAGTCAGCAGCTCGGGCTTCCGGGGCCGGCGTCGCCAGGCTGACTCCGACGAAGAGGGCAATCGAGACGAGCAGTCCCCAGACCCCGCTGCCCTGACCCAGCAGTCGGGTGGAGGTGAGCTCGAGCATGAGGACGAGCAGACCGGCGACGACGGTCGCGGCCAACACCCCGGGGGCCGTTCCGCGCTTCCAGAAGAACGCCCCGATGATGGGCGGCACCATGACCAGAAGCCCCGCCGACGCGGAGACGGAGAGCACTGCGATCAGATTGATCTCGAGCTGTGCGAAACCGAAGGCGAGTGCGGCGACAACCGGCAGGATGAGCTTGCCGACCACGAGCTGCTGCTGCTCGGTCGAGTCGTCCTTGATCGTCCTGTAGACATCACGCGTGACCATCGAGGAGAGGGTCAGCATGATCGAGTCGATGGTGGACACTGCCGCCGCGATGATGCCGATCATCACGACCACGCCCAAGAAGGCGGGGACGAGGTCGGAGGCAAGCAGCATGGGGGTCGCGAGGTCGCCGGTCGCCAGGTCGGGAAAGCGCTGCAGGGCCGCAAAGCCCCAGATGACCGAGACCATGGTGTAGATGAAGCCGAAGACCATGAACCCGAGGAGCATCTTGCGCAGGTCGCCCATCGAGCGCGGTGTGTAGAGGCGCTGGCTGACCTGCGGGTTGGAGATGCTGAAGAAGATCCACGGCAGGGTCAGCCCCAGGAAGACGCTGAACGAGAAGAACCCGTTGCCTGGCACCGACAGGGACCCGCTGTGGTCACGGCTGAGCGAGCTGAAGAACTCCCCGGCGCCGCCGAGCCGGTAGACCACGAAGCCGACGACCAGGGTGGCGCTGATGACCATCATGATGGCCTGCAGGGAGTCGGTCCAGGCAACCGAACGGAGGCCGGCGACCAACGAGAACACGATCGCCATGATGGTGGCCAGGATCGTGCCGGCGGTGAAGCTGACTGCGCCATCGCTCATGCCACTGACCAGGTACCCGACACCGGCCAGCTGCACGGCGGCGTAGGGGATGAGGAAGACGCAACTGGTCAGTGCGGTGATCACACCGACCGTTCGACTCTCGTACCGGTGGCCGAGCATCTCGGACGGGGTGACGTAGCCGTACTTCTGGCCCACCAGCCAGAACCGCGGGCCGAAGATCGCGACCAGGGTCACGCCCGAGAGATAGATCAACTCGAAGCCGAGCGCGCCGACCCCACCCGAGTACGTGAGCCCGGCCAGTCCGACCAGCATGAAGGCGCTGTAGGTCGTGGCGCTGTAGCTCATCGCCGAGACGAAGCCGCCCATCTGACGGTTGCCGAGGAAGTAGTCGGACATGCTCTCCGACTTGCCCTCTCGAGAGACGAAGGCGGTGACGAGGGCGATGGCGATGTAGATCGAGATACCGATCCAGATCCAGGTGGCCTGCATGTCAGTCCTTCCAGTCGGACGTGATGATGGCGTTGACGCCGATCACCACTGCTGTGGCGAGCGTCCAGAAGAGGAAGCTGCCGTACCAGACGTCCATGGTGGTGAAGACCGTGTAGGGCAGGAGAAAACTCAGCAGGATCAGGACGAGTGGCACGGTGAGCCACCATCCCTTCTTGCTTCGGCCTGGCTTGCTGGTGCGGTCCATCGTGGACTCCTTTGTCCTGGGCGCGGGAAACGGGGTGGAAGGGGTGGTGCTGTTCAGGGGCGCGCGTGGCGTCCCCGCGGGATGTCTGCAGGGCTGATGTTCAGTACCGGCCGCTCAGCAGGGAGCCCGCGTCGGGCGCCTCTGCGGTGAGGCCGAGGTCGGTCAGGATCGACCATGCGGTGGCCGTCGCTGCCGAGATGACCGGCTTGCCGTAGGCGTCCTCCACGGCCTGGATGGCCGCCAGCGACGGCATCTGGACGCAGGCGGACAGCACGAGCACGTCGGCCTCCTCCAGTCCGTCGAGCCGCTTCCAGTGCTCCGTGAGGTCCATCGGGTCGAGGTGAGCGACGGCGATGTTGTCCGCGACCTCGAGGGAGAGCGTGTCGAGCACCTCGAAGCCGTCATCAGCGACGTAGTCCGCGACGAGCTGGGTCAGCGGCTTCATGTAGGGCGTGACCATGACCACCTTCTTCGCGTCGAGAGCGTGGAGCGCCCGCAGCAGGGCGCCGGCACTGCTGACGACGGGTGCGTCGACGCCCTCACTGGCGAGGGCCGTGCGCATCTGCTCCTCCGCAGTGCAGTGATAACCCGCCCCCTGGGCCATGATCGCGACCAAGCAGGCTGACGTGACGATATCGGGTCGTGCGTCGGCCAGCTCCACGCTGGCCCGCTCCGTCTGGTCATTCATCGCCGTCAGCTCCTCCGGTGTCACGCGCTTCATCCGCATGCGGCTGGAGTGGAACACGAACCGATCCTGCGGATGCAGGGCCCGCCGTCCGCCGAGGACCTCGGGCAGTTCGGTTTCCATGGTCAGGTTCGAGCTCGGCACGATCAAGCCGACGTGGTGGGTTCGAACGGTTGTAGTCATAGGTAGTTGGTACACGAACTATCAGGTTCTTGGCAAGGGTGCATTCGGCGAACGGTCGAAGCATGCCGGGCAACCCCCTCCCCCGGCGCACAGCGCAAGGTCCGCAGCCGGCTGAGCTGGTCAAGCTTCGGTCACACCCCTTGACGAACCCAAAGCCGTTCGTATAGAAACGATCTAGGTACCGCTCACAGCCGAGCGGAGTTCAGGAGATGCACCGATGAATCAGTTGATGTCCGCGGACCTCGTACAGGCCTTCACCGAGGAGTTGCACCTGTGCCGGCTCCAGCCGAACGAGCACGTCGTCGTGTTGGCCGAGCCGAGCAGTCGACAGGACTACGTCGCGGCATCCTTCGCGGCCGCCAAGGCCTGTGGGGCGCACGTCATCGTTGCCACCGTCCCCGGCGGCAACCCCGACCCGGTTCCCAGCACGCACACGGGAGCGGGGCCCGGCTTGGTCTCCGTCCTCCAGGACTCCGTCGCGCAGGAGCTGCTCAAGAGTGCGGACCTGGTGCTCGACCTGACGCGTGAGGGGTTCATCCACGCCCCGATCCAGGACGAGGTCCTTGCCTCGGGGACGCGCATCCTCTTCGTCTGTGACGCACCGGACGTCCTCGTGCGCAACATGCCGACGGCGCACGACAAGGATCGGGTGCTCGCCGGTCAGCGGCTCGTTCACGAGGCGACGACCATGCGCGTCACGAGCGCGGCCGGAACGGACCTGACCGTCGACCTGAAGAAGGTGCGCTGCGACTTCCAGGTGGGCTTCAGCGACGACCCGGGCCGGTGGGACCACTGGCCGAGCACGATGGTGCTCTGCTGGCCGGAGTTGTCGGATGGACGGATCGTCCTCTCCCCCGGCGACATCATCCTCCCGTTCAAGGAGTACATCCGGGAGCCGGTGACGCTCGAGGTGGCCGGTGGCCACATCGAGAAGGTCAGCGGTGGCGCGGACGCCCACATGATCAACACCTTCTTCCACGACTCCGAGGACAAGTGGGCCCGGTACCTGTCCCACATGGGCTGGGGCCTGATGAAGACCGCCGACTGGTTCGCCCAGGCGATGTACGCCAAGCACGAGGTCATGGGCATGGAGGCGCGGGCCTTCGCCGGCAACTTCCTGTGGTCGACGGGACCGCACCCGGTCCTCCACCGCGACTCGTACGCCCACCTCGACATCGCGATGCGCGACTGCACCGTGACCCTCGATGAGACGTCCGTCGTCGTCGACGGGCAGCTCATGGAGTCCTGAGCACCCCCCCTTCCCCGGCAGGGTCGTCCCCTCGATCAGCCGCTGCCCGAAGCCAGCCACATCAGCCCTGCCCCATCAGGAGGTTCCATCGTGTCCATGAGTCAGTCACTCGAAGTCGTCGTCGTGGGCGGAGGCCTCGGCGGGCTCACCGCCGCGCTCGCCATGCGCCAACAGGGACTGCGGGTCACCGTGCTCGAGCGTGCCGCTGCCCTGGGTGAGGTCGGAGCGGGCATCCAGACCGCACCCAACGCCGCCCGCATCCTCATGGGTTTCGGCCTCCTCCCCGAGCTCGAGCGGATCAAGACCGAGCCCCAGGACCAGGTGCGGCGGCGGTGGAAGGACGGCAGCATCATCGCGCTGACCGCCCTCGGCGACTACTGCAAGGAGACCTACAACGCACCGTACTGGCACTATCACCGGGCCGACCTGCACCAGGTCATCCACGAGGCGTGCACCGACCCCCAGGGGCACGGCCCCGTGGTCGAGGTCATCACCAACGCCGAGGTCACCGACATCGACCAGAGCGACGTGCGTCGCCCCGTGGTGACGACCGCCGACGGGCGCCGTGTCGAAGGCGACGTCGTCGTCGGCGCCGACGGCATCCGCTCGGCCGTGCGCGACGCCATCGGTGGAGAGGACACCCTGGTCTTCTCCGGAGAGATGGCCTACCGCGTGCTCGTGCCCGGCGACAAGATCCGTGCAGACCCGGCGACGCGATGGCTCGTGGACCGCTTCCAGAGCACCATCTGGTACGGCCCGGATCGTCACCTCGTGCACTACATGCTCCGTGGTGGCGACCTGCTCAACATCGTCGCGATCGTCCCGGCTGACGAAGGGATCGCCGACAGCTGGGCTCGCGCGGCGACGGTCGAGGAGATGCTCGAGGAGTACAAGGACTGGGACGACCGCGTCACGTCCATGCTGTCCAAGGCCGGTGACGACTGCAGCGTCTGGGCCATGTACCACCGTCGCCGCGATCCCGTGTGGGTCGACGGGCAGGTCGCCCTCCTCGGCGACGCGTGCCATGCCATGCTCCCCTACCAGGCCCAGGGAGCCTCGCAGGCGATGGAGGACGCCGCGGTCCTCGCCGAGGAACTCGGTGCGACCACCCGGCAGGACATTCCGGGTGCCCTCGCCCGGTACGTGGCCCGTCGCTCCAAGCACGCGGGGATGGTCCAGGACGCGTCCTTGCGCAACAAGGACTTCTACCACCTGCCCGACGGTCCGGAGCAGGAGGAGCGCGACCTCAAGCTCGCCAGCTTCGATGGGGAGTCCGACGTCTCCTACGAGTGGCTGTGGAGTGGCAGTCCGCTCAACAACGCCGACATGGAGTCCTTCCACTACCAGTTCCGTCGCTGACTCCCGTCGGCCGATTCTGGTTCATGGACGTGCACGGTCCATCAGCACCGCTTCTCAGGTGGCGCCGGTGGACCGACGAGGAAACGAAAGGCCGATCCACGTGAAGCCAGCACCCTTCGAGTACCACCGGGCCGCGAGCGTCGAGGACGCGATCAGCTTGCTGGTCGCGCTCGGCGACGAGGCGAAGATCGTGGCCGGGGGGCAGTCCCTCGTGCCGATGATGAGCTTTCGCCTGGCCCGCCCCGAGCACCTGATCGACATCACGGGCGTTCCCGGGCTGGACGAGGTGTCCCTGGACGGCCGCGATCTGACGCTGGGCGCTCTGGCCACCCACCAGCGCGTCCTCGAGAGCGAGACGATCCGGCGCAGCCGGGGACACCGGATCATCGCGACGACGATGCGCCACGTGGGTCACCTGCCCATCCGCGCTCGCGGCACCGTGGGTGGGAGCATCGCCCACGCCGACGGCTCGGCCGAGTGGCCCCTGCTCGCTGTTCTTCTCGGCGGGAGCATCGTGGCTCAGGGTCCGGGGGGTGAGCGGGAGATCGCCGCCGAGGACTTCTTCTTCGGTCTCTACACCAGCGCCCTGGAGCCGCAGGAGGTCCTCACCCGCGTCGTCCTGCCCGGGGCGAGCGGTGCCACCGGTTTCGCCGAGTACGGCCTCCGCCACGGTGATTTCGCCCTGGCCTCGGCGGGAGTCGTCCTCCCGTCGCCCGAGGGTCGGGGTGCGCGAGCCGTCGTCAGCGGTGCCGCTCCAGCCCCCGCACGACTACCAGCGGTCGAGCAGGCGCTCTCTCGGGAGGACCTCACCGAGGAGGATCTGCGCGCCGCCACCAGCGCGGACCTCGACACGCTCGAGACCGAAGACGACTACCAGCGGGACCTCGTCACCACCATGGTGACCAGGGCCGTGCAGGAGGCCCGGGGACGATGAGCGCGATCCACAACTCGACCGACCGACCGCCGACCATGAAGAGCGACGGAGCCTTCATCGGCGCCTCGGTGCGTCGGCGTGAGGACCCCCGCCTGCTCACCGGAGCCGGGAGGTTCGTCGATGACATCTCGCGGCCAGGGCAGCTGTACGCCCAGTTCGTGCGCAGTCGCGTGGCCTTCGGCCGCATTCTCCGGGTGGACCTCGAGGACGTGCGACAGGTCCCGGGGGTCGTGGCCGCCTATGCGGCAGACGACCTCATCATGTCGCCGATCGCCGCACTGCTCGACCGGCCATTCGAGCAGTTCCGCCCCAGTGAGATGCCGGTCCTTGCCCACGACACCGTGCGATTCATCGGCGAGCCCCTCGCCATCGTCGTCGCCAGGACCCCCTACGCCGCCGAGGACGGAGTCGAGGCGGCGAAGGTCGACTACGACACGCACACCGCCATCGTCGATGCCGATGTCTCGCTGGCCGAGGGCTCCCGACGCATCCACGAGGGAGTCCCGGAGAACGTCTTCGTCGACGTCAGCCTCTTCGACACACCGGGCGTGGACGACGCCTTCGACCAGGCCGACGAGGTCGTTCACCTGACCGTCGAGTCCGGGCGCCAGAACGCCCTCCCCATGGAGACCCGCGCGGCGCTCGCCGAGTGGGACGAACGGGAGCAGCAGGTGGTGTTGCACACCCCCACCCAGGTCCCGCACCTCGTGCGCACCGCCGCCGCCGGGTGTCTGGGGTTGCCGGAGCGGTCGGTCCGCGTCATCGTCCCCGACATGGGAGGCGGCTTCGGGCTCAAGTGCGTCGTCGGGCGCGAGGAGATCGCGGTGGCGGCCGCTGCCGTGAAGGTCGGACGGGCCGTCAAGTGGATCGAGGACCGCAAGGACGCCCTGACCGCCTCCTTCTTGGCCCGCGAGCAGAAGTACCGCGCCCGGGCCGCGTTCTCGGCCGAGGGGGACTTCCTGGCGCTGGAGGTGGATGTCGTCTGCGACATGGGCGCCTACTCCTGCTATCCCTTCACGGCCGGTATCGAGCCACTCATGGCCTCGGGCGAGATGCCCGGCGTCTACCGCCTGGGTGCCTACCGGGTGCGGGGTCGGGCGGTGGCGACGAACAAGGCCCCTACGGCGCCCTACCGCGGCGTCTCCCGGCCGCAGTACGTCATGCTCCTCGAGCAGCTCATGGACCGGGCCGCGGTCCAGCTCGGCATGGACCGGCTCGATCTGCGCCGGCGGAACCTCATCACCGAGTTCCCCTACACATCGATCAACAACATCACCTACGACCCCGGCTCCTACCTCGAGTCGCTCGAACTGTGTGAGGAGATGGTCAGGGACGAGGGATGGTTCGAGCTGCAGGCCGAGGCCCGCACGCAGGGACGCCACGTCGGGATCGGCTTCTCGTGCTTCAGCGAGCGCACCGGCTACGGGTCGTCCGCCTTCGCGGCACGCAAGATGCTCGTCGTCCCCGGCTTCGACATCTCCGACATCCGGATGGATCTCGATGGCACGGTCACCGTGACGAGCGGGACCATGAGCCACGGTCAGGGACACGAGACCACGATGGCCCAGATCGTCGCCGACGCGCTGAAGCTCGACCCGTCACGGGTGAAGCTCCACCAGGGGGACACGGACCGGATCACCTACGGTTTCGGCACCTTCGCCTCGCGGTCCGCCGTCATCGGGGGCAGCGCGGTCCAGCTCTCCTCGCGGGCGCTCGGCGACGACCTGTTGGAGATCGCGGCTCACCTGATGGAGACCAACCTGGAGAACCTGGAGCTGCGCGATGGTGGCGTCCACCGGTTGGACTCCCCGGGAGAGCGACTCGGCTACGACGAGCTCGCCAACGTCGCCTACCTTCAGGCCCACCGTCTGCCGAAGGGGGTGGGCCCCGGGCTGCACGCCACGGCATCCTTCGACGTGACCAACGATGGGACCTTTTCCAACGCCACGCAGGCTGCCGTCGTCGAGCTGGACCCACAGACCGGAGCCGTGACGATCTTGCGGTACTTCTGCGTGGAGGACTGCGGTGTGGCGATCAACCCCCAGATCGTCGAGGGCCAGGCCCGCGGGGGCATCGCGCAGGGGATCGCTGGGGCGCTGTACGAGGAGATCACCTACGACGTCAACGGTGAGCCCTCCTGCGCGAGCTTCATGGACTATCACGTGCCCACGGCGATGGAGACCCCCGATGTGCGGATGGCGCACCTCGAGACCCCGTGCATCTACAACGAGACCGGCGCGAAGGGGGCCGGCGAAGGGGGCACCATCGGCGCACCCGGCGCCGTGCTCACCGCGGTCAATGACGCCCTGGCCTCGAGCGGCGGGTTCCTCACCCGCACCCCCATCACCCCGCGTGCGGTGCACGCGGCAATCAACGGAGGCACCCGATGAATGACCGCCACCTCATCGAACTGAACGTCAACGGTGAGGAGCACGAGCTACTCGTCGAGGCACGGGAGACCCTCGTGGACGTGCTCCGCCACCGTGTCGGTGCCACTGGCACCCACGTGGCCTGCGAGCACGGGATCTGCGGTGCGTGCACCGTGCTCCTCGACGGGGAGCCGGTGCGCTCCTGCTTGATGTTCGGGGTCATGGCCCAGGGTTGCGAGATCCGCACCGTCGAGTCCCTCGCGGACGAGGGAGGTCTCAATGACCTTCAGCAGGCGTTCACCGCCTGCCACTCCCTGCAGTGCGGCTTCTGCACCCCGGGGATGCTCATGCTCGCGGAGGGCGGGATCGCGCACCTGGAGGACGGCACTCGTGAGGATGTGCGCGAGCTGGTGTCCGCGAACCTCTGCCGGTGCACGGGATACGAAACCATCGTCGACGCAGTCGAGCAGGTGGCCCGCACTCGGCGCGGCCACGACGCCGACGTCGCGGAAGGAGCGAGCTGATGAAGATCGAGAACCAGGCCGTTGTCGCAGCGCAACCGTCGCAGGTGTTCGCCCTGATCAATGACGTGGAGCGCGTGGCCTCGTGCATGCCCGGTGCCGAGCTCGTGGGACGCGAGGGCGAGGACGGGTATCGGGGTCGGGTCTCGGTCCGTGTCGGGCCGATCGGGGCATCGTTCGAGGGTGTCCTGCGCTTCCTCGAGGTGGATGAGTCAGCACGCACGATGCACATCGTGGGCCGGGGCACCGACGTCAAGGGCAACGGAGAGGCCGAAGCCGATGTCCGGTTGGGGGTCCACGAGCACCCCGACGGAGCGGTGCTGTCCTTGACGACAGAGCTGAACATCCGCGGCAAGTTCGTGCAGTTCGGCAAGGGCGCCATCGCCACGGTCTCGACCAAGGTGCTCAACCAGTTCGCCGCGAACATGGCCGCCCTGCTCGACCAGGACCAGGCTGCCCCTGCCGACCCGTCGACGGTCGCTGCCTCCGAGTCCGAGCGCGAGGTGGGTGCAGCCCAGAAGCTCGCACCCGCGTCGACGTCCGCGGGCATGGGCATGCTTCTCGACGAGCCCACCCGCCGCACCCTCACGCTGGTCGGCACGTTCATCGCCGGCTGCCTCGAGGGCTGGATCCTCACGCGCGCCTTCGGGCGCCGCAGATGACGAAAGGACAGTCCGTGACCGCAACGAACGACGACGACTCCCCCCTCTACGACGCAGGGACCGAGGCGACCTACCAACGGGCGGGCTGGGGAGGTTCGGTCACCCGTGGCCGACCGGCCGTCATCATCATCGACCTGACCCGCGGCTTCACGGAGCCGACGTTCGACGCCGGCTGCGACCTCACCGACGTGGTCTCGGCAGCGTCCCGGTTGATCGAGACGGCTCATGAGGCAGGTCACCCGGTCATCCTGACCCGGATCGTCTACAGCGCTGCCGAGATCGTCCCTGGTGCCACGACGTGGCTGACCAAGGCGACTGGCATGCGCGGCATGCTGGAGGGCAGTGCGGCGGTCACGATGGATCCGCGGCTGCCCGTCGACCACGCCCGCGACATCGTCCTCGAGAAGAAGGGGGCGTCCGCCTTCCACGGCACCCCCCTGGCTGCCCTCGTGAGGGCCGCCGGGTGCGACACCGTCATCCTCGCCGGAGCCACGACGAGCGGCTGCATCCGGGCGTCAGCCGTCGATGCCGTCCAGGACGGCTTCTCCGTCCTGGTGCCGCGCGAAGCGGTCGGTGACCGCGCCCGGGGCCCGCACGAGGCGAATCTCTTCGACATCCACGCCAAGTACGGAGACGTCATCACGCTCGATGACGCGCTCACCCATCTGTCCGACACCCCGTCGGGCCAAGGAGGACGAGCATGACCGACCGGACCGTATCCCTGACCGCTGTGGCCGACCTGACGGAAACCGGGGCCGTGAGCCGATGGATCGGTGGCCGGCCCGGGCTCCACGTGCTCGACTACCCGGGCCCGTCGGCGGACGCCTCCATGGCACCGATCGTCCTCGTGCCGGGCATCTCGATGCCGGCCATCGGGATGGACTTCGTCGCTGGGGCCTTGGCCCGCAAGCGACGCGTGCTCGTGCCCGATGTTCGGGGCCGCGGGCTCTCCCAGTCCGGTGATGACTACTCGATGGTTGCCTACGCCGAGGACCTGGAGCGGACCATCACCGCGTTGGTGGACGGCGAGCGCGCTGTCCTCGTCGGGCACTCCATGGGCGCGCGGATCGTCACCCTCGTCGCCGCACGGGGCCGGGTCGGTCCGGGAGGCGTCGTGTGCATCGACCCCCCGCTCTCCGGGCCCGGGCGCGACCCGTACCCGACGACCCGGGCCGCCTTCATGGGGCAGGTCGAGCAGGCGCTGCGAGGGACGACGGCCGAGGAGGTCGCGCAGTCCTGGCCGACGTGGCCCGAGCGGGAGCTGGGGATCCGAGCACGGTGGCTGGGCTCGTGCGCGCCCGAAGCCGTGGGTGCGACGCACGAGGGCTTCGAGTCCGAGGACTTCTTCGAGTGGTGGCCCAACGTCCCCGAGCCGGTCGCCTTCGTTCGCGGCGCGAACAGCCCGGTCGTGCCCGCTGCGGCGATGACGGAGGTGACCTCACGCAATCCCTCCGCGACCGTGCACACGGTCGAGGCCGCCGGCCACATGGTCTTCTGGGACAACCCCACAGCGGCCATGAGCGTGCTCTCCGACGCCCTCCGGGCGGTCGGCCCCTAATACAGCAAGAGCACCACGGCGCCGATCAGGGCCGACAGCAGCACCAGAACATCCCCCCGGAGTCTCATGGCATCGATCGTCACACGCCCCCTCCCCTCCCGCGACAGCGCCAGAGGCGGCAACCCTGCGGCAAGTCGCAGCGGGGCACGACGGCGAGGTCAACGCTGAGCACCCTCGCTCGGACGCGCAGGGGTCATGGAGACGGAGGGCCGGCGTCGAGAGCGCGGGTGATCTGGCGCAGGGTGTTGCGAAGTCGCTCCTCCTCGGCACGGTCCAGGCCGAGTCGCGGCGCGATCTGACACGGGATCGCCGTGGCGCGCTCGCGCAGCTCCACGCCCGCGGTGGTCAGCGAGACCAGGACCCGCCGCTCGTCGGCGGGATCGCGCTCTCGCCTCACGAGCTCGAGGCTCTCGAGTCGCTTGAGGAGCGGGGTCAGTGTGCTCGTATCGAGGTGCAGGCGACTCCCGATCGCGCCGACCGGCACGGCGTCCGGGGCCTCCCACAGCACCAGCATCGTGATGTATTGCGGGTAGGTGAGATTGAGCTCGCTCAGCAACGGCCCATAGGCCCTGATGACCGAGCGACTCGCGTCGTACAGGGCGAAGCAGAGCTGATGGTCCAACTCGAGATCAAGGGCGGGAGTCGAGCTCATGTGGGCAGCCTACCGTGTTCCCTTTTGGCGTATCTGATCGTGCACGATAGAGTCGAGTCGTACTCGACGGAGTCGTCGAGTCGACCCCGGCAGTGTTGAGGACATGATGCACTCGACACCCCGCTTCCACTGACGCTGCGAGCGCAGCGACCACAGCGGGGATGCACCAGCCCGCTCGCCGAAAGGCGTGACCCGGCGTGACAGCCCACCTTCGTGACGGCTGCGCCGCAGGGCCGTGGCATGAGGACCACAACCCATGCCATCCGACGAAAGGCACCAGACATGTCCACGTACATGACAGCAAACCCGACCACCGGTGAGATCGAGCGCGAGTTCGACGAGCTGACCGACGCCGACGTCCCTGAGACCCTCGCCAAGTCGACCGAGGCGTTCGCCTCCTGGCGGACCACCCCCGTCACCGAGCGCGCGCAGCTGATGACCCGCATCGCGGATGCCTACGACGCGCGCCGGGAGGAGCTTGCGAGCTTGATCTCCACCGAGATGGGCAAGCCCCTGGCCGAGTCGCAGGGCGAGGTCGACCTCGCCGGTGCGATCTACCGTTGGTACGCGGACAACGGCCCGGACCTGCTCGCCCCGGAGGTTCTCGACCCACAGGGCTCCGATGAGTCGCTCGTCGAGACCGCACCCGTCGGCCCGCTCGTCGGGGTGATGCCGTGGAACTTCCCCTACTACCAGGTGGCCCGGTTCGTGGGCCCGAACCTCATGGCCGGGAACACCATCATCTTGAAGCACGCCCCGATCTGCGCGGCCTCGGCCGAGGTCATGGCCGAGATCGTCCATGCCGCCGGGGTTCCGGACGACGTCTACATCAACGTCTTCGCCACCAACGACCAGATCGCGGACATGATCGCCGACCCCCGCGTGCAGGGCATCTCCCTGACCGGGAGCGAGCGCGCCGGGTCCTCCGTCGCCGAGACCGCCGGACGGAACCTGAAGAAGGCCGTTCTCGAGCTGGGCGGCTCGGATGCGCTGATCGTGCTCGATGACGGCGATCTCGAGACGACGGCCCGGATCGCCGCGACGGCCCGACTGTCGAACACCGGGCAGGCGTGCAACTCGCCCAAGCGCATGATCGTCCCGAACGATCACGTCGACGACTTCGTCGCGACGATCGTCGAGGTCTTCGAGGCCGCGCAGGTCGGGGATCCCACGAACCCGGAGACGACGATGGGGCCGCTGTCCTCGATCACGGCCCGCGACACCGTCGTGTCCCAGGTCCAGCGCGCGGTCGAGCAGGGCGCAACCCTGCACACCGGGGGTGGGGCGATCGACGGGAACGGCGCCTTCATGCGCCCCGCGGTACTGACCGGAGTCACCAAGGACATGGACGCCTATGCCGAGGAGATCTTCGGGCCCGTCGCCGTCGTGTACGGCGTCGACTCGACCGAGGACGCGGTCACCCTCGCCAACGACGTGAGCTTCGGCCTGTCCGGTTCGGTGTGGGGCACGGACATCTCCCGCGCCCAGCAGATCGCCGACCAGCTCGAGGTCGGCATGGCCTACATCAACGAGCACGGGACGACCCTCCCCGGGTTGCCCTTCGGTGGGGTCAAGCGCTCCGGGTTCGGACGTGAGCTCGGCCGTTGGGGAATGGGAGAGTTCGTCAACACCCGCCTGCGGCGCACCTCCACCACCAAGAAGTAGCAGACCGCACACGGTGCGGGCCCCAGCACTCCAGTGGCCCGCACCGTGTCCTCTAGGCTGCGGTCACCGACTCACCTCGTTGACCAGGAGTGCGCATGTTCCGTGAGGCCATCGAACGCAAGGACATGGGCGCCGTCGACGAGATGCTCGCCGACGACGTCGTCTTCATCAGCCCGGTGGCCTTCGCGCCCTACGCCGGCAAGGCGATCACCAGCGCCATCCTCCACACGGTCGTCGAGGTCCTCGAGGACTTCAGCTACGTCCGGCAGCTGCGCGACGGGCACCACGAGGCCTACGTCTTCACCGCGAAGGTCAACGGTCTGGAGATCACCGGCTGTGACTTCCTCACCCTCGACGAGCAGGGCAGGATCAGCGAGTTCATGGTCATGACCCGCCCGCTCAAGGCCTCCCAAGCGCTCGCCGCGGCCATGGGCGAGCGCTTCCCGCAGATCACGGCTGCCGCCGAGGCACGCACGGCGGGCTGAGCAGCTCAGGACGCCGTGAGTCGCACCGGCTCGGGCTGCTTGGCGACCCGCCCGTCCCCGGTCGAGCGACCAGTGACCCGCCGCCCCACCCAGGGGGCGACGTGGGCGCGCCACCAGGCCACCTCGGTCCGCACGCTCCGGCGGGGCGGCGCCCCGTCCGGTGGAGTCATCCAGTCCGCGTCGGTCGGCACCCCCAGGGACTGTGCCGCCGCGACCGCCAGCCGTTCGTGGCCCAGGGCCGACAGGTGCAGCCGGTCGTCGGCCCACGCCCGCGCGTCCTCGAAGACCGTTCCGGTCGTCTCCTTCGGTGGCAACATCCCGTGGTGCTCCGCGAGATGCCGGTAGATGCCGTTGAGCACCAGGCGGCGGCGCGCGATGAGGCGTCCGGCAGGACTGACCCCGGTGACATCGGGGATCGGCACGACGAGCAGCCGCGCCCCCTTCGCCGTGAAGGGCTCGACGATCCCGACCAGGCTCCGCCGCAACGCCTCCTCATCGAACCGTGGGCACAACAGGTCGTTCATCCCCGCGGTGAGGGTGACGACGTCGGGCTCGAGGGCCAGCGCGGGCCCCACCTGGGTGTGGCGCACCTGCTCCGCCCCGTAGCCGCGCACCGCGAAGTTGGCGTAGTCCACCTCACCGTGGTGGGCCGCGAGCAGCTCGGCCAACCGGTCGGTCCAGCCGCGGGGCGTACCTCCGGGCCAGGGCTCGTCGCCGATGCCCTCGGACAGGCTGTCGCCGATGGCGACGTAGCGCAGGACGCTCACATCTTCCCCTTCCGGTGTGGAACACGATCGTAGCGACGTCGTCCGGCTCCGCCTCGCGACGGCCCGACGAGGAGGAGGACACTGGTGAGGTGACGACGCGACGCATCCTCATCACCGGGGCCACCGGAAACGTCGGCTCGGTGCTCTCGCAGCGACTCCGGGACGGGTACGAGGTGCGCCGGCACGGCCGCACCGCGCGGCCGGACGCCTCACCCGCGGTGCTCGGCGCGGATGTCACCGACTACGACGACGTGCGGGCGCTCATGGACGGCGTCGACACCGTCGTGCACCTGGCCGGCAGCGCCTCGCCCGAGGCGGGCTGGGAGAGCGTGCTCGGTGCCAACATCATCGGCACGCGCAATGTCCTCGAGGCGGCCCGCGACGCCGGTGTGCGCCGAGTCGTCTATGCCTCGTCCAACCACGTCATGGGCATGTACGACCGCCACGAGGAGTGGCCGGTCTACCCGAGTCACCTCCCCCGCCCCGACTCCCTCTACGGGGTGTCGAAGGCCTTCGGCGAGACTCTTGGGCGCTATTACCACGATGAGTACGGGCTCTCCTTCATCGCCCTGCGCATCGGCTGGCTGGCCGACGACCCCACGACGACCGACATCGACCTCCTCCACGCGATGTGGCTGAGCGAGGGCGACACCGAGCGCATCGTGCGGTGTGCGATCGAGGCGGAGATCGACTTCGGGATCTACTACGCCATCTCCGACAATCCCAACCGACGCTGGGACCTCACCAGCACGATGCTCGACCTGGGCTACCGGCCCCAGGACTCGTGGGCCGACGTGGCGCCGGCCGACGAGCCCGTCGTGGAGCGGGGCGAGCCGGTGCCCGACGACTGGCCGGCAGGGTCGTAGGGGACGGACAGGGCCCACGACCCGGCTGTCCGATGACCCACCCCCATGCCCCCTGGGGGTACTCGTAGGATGGGGGCATGACAGCCCTTCCTCGCGTGCGCACAGCCCTCCGGGGTCGTGGCGCGTGGACGTCGTGGGGGTTGGTGCTCCTGGCACTGGCGGTGGCCGCGGGGGTGCTCGCGATGCACGGGGCCTCCGGGGGCCATCACCCTCCCGTCGACTCGACCGCCCACCACGCCGTGGCCGGTCAGACGCCCCCGGACTCGCAGCCGGCTGACGCGCTCGGTGGGCCATGTCCCGACAGCACCTGTCAGGGGCACGGCGCCCTGGGGGCGATGTGCCTGTTCTTCCTGCCGTTGCTGTTCCTCCTCCTTCCCGGCAGAGCTGACTCCCCGTGGCGATGGCGCCCCCCGTGGCTCACCCTCCTTGCCGACCGCCCGCCGCCCGGGTCGGGTCTCCTGCCACGCGTGTCGTTGGTTCGGTTGTGCATCAGCCGAACGTGAGGACGCGCCCGTTCGGCCCGCCCGTGGCCGAGCAGCGCTCCCCCACCGACACGCGAAGAGAAGGACACGACCCCACATGCGCACCACACCCCTCATCTCGGCTCTGGCGACCGCCGGCGCAGCATCGCTGATCGTCAGCGGCTGCTCCACCGGCAGCGACACCTCGACTCCCGAGTCCTCCAGCAGCAGTCAGTCCTCGGCGCAGTTCAACGACGCCGACGTCGAGTACGCCCGCGGCATGCTCATGCACCACGAGCAGGCGATCGAGATGTCCGACATCGTGCTCGACAAGCCCGGGATCGACCCGCAGGTGACGACCCTGGCCAGGCAGATCAAGAAGGCCCAGGGCCCCGAGATCACGCAGATGGAGTCCTGGCTCACGGACTGGGACCAGGACGACTCCGGCGACGAAGGTCACGGTGAGTCCATGTCCGAGGACGGAGGCGGACACGACGGCATGCTCAGCCCGCAGGCCCTCGAGGAGCTGAAGGCTGCCGACGGAGACGACGCAGAAGAGCTCTTCCTCGACCAGATGATCGAGCACCACGAAGGTGCGGTGGCCATGGCCCAGCAGCACCGCACGGAGGGCCAGGACTCGCAGGCCCTGCAGCTGTCCACCGATGTCATCCGCGACCAGAAGGCGGAGATCACGACGATGCGCGAGATGCGCACCTCCCTCTGACCGGTCGGGGCCCGGCCGGGACCATCCCGGCCGGGCCCCGACTTCGCCACCTGCCCCACCGACTCCACGGTTGTGATCTCTGTGCCCATCAACACCTCCTCCCACACCTCCCCCGTCCTCGACCGACGCTCACTCCTCCTCCTGGCCGGCCTCGGGTCGACGACCCTGCTGGCCGCCTGCAGCGACGGGGGCTCGACCTCCACCGCGACGCAGAGCTCCCTCCCGCCGAAGGTGGCCGCCTCCGGGGTTGCTGCCGCGCAACTGGCGATGACCGTCTCCAAGGACCCCTCCTGCGGCTGCTGCAGCGGCTGGATCGAGCACGCGGAGGACAACGGCTTCTCCGTCACGACCGAGCACCCGGAGCGGCTGCACGAGGTCTGGGAGCGCCACGACATCCCCCTGGACCTGCAGTCGTGCCACCTCGCGAGCAACCGCGACGGTCACGTCTTCGTCGGTCACGTCCCCGCCCGCTTCATCGTGGAGTACCTGGCCGACCCACCCCGGGGCGCGCGGGGGTTGAGCGTGCCGGCTATGCCCGTGGGCACCCCGGGCATGGAGCAGGGCGAGGCCTTCGACCCCTACGACGTGCTGCTGATCACCGAAGGGGGGTCCACGGTCTTCGCGAAGGTCACCCGGGCCTCGCAGCAGTCGATCTGACCCCGCGTCCGCACGGGGCGGCGCTCCGTCAGCGCGTGCGGTTGCGCCGCGCGATCGAGGTGGAGAGCGCCGCGGCGAAGGCCGTCCACACCGGGTAGGGCACCAGCGTCCACCGGGTGCGCCCCCCTGCCCGCGCCGCACGGCGGGCGAGGTCGGCCGAGCTGACCGCGAGGATCCCGGCCTCCGCGGCGGCGAGGCCCGGGCGGCGCAGGCGCCAGAAGATGACGCTCCATGCCGTGTTGAGCACGAGGTTGGCCCACAGGGCACGCCGGTAGGCGTTCGCCTCGTCGACCTTCTCCTCGCCCTCGAGCCGGGTCAGGGTGGCCACGGAGGTCACCGCGATGTCGGCGTAGAGCGGGGTCCACACGAGCGGGAAGGCGATCGTCGGCGGCTCCCACGGTGGCTGCTGCAGCGAGCGGTACCACCGGGTCTCCGGCTGGGTCGCCGCGGCGCCGATGCCCGCGCTCGCGACGGTCGCCGCGGTCACCGCGAGGACATCGCGCAGGACGCGGTCGTGACGGACCCCGCGCATCGCCCTCCGCACCGCGTCATCGAACCCGAGCAGCCCCTCCGGCGGCTGGCCCACGTACTCGTCGAGGTCCCACTCCCGTCGCACGACCTCGTGGATCAGGCTCCCCACCAGGGGCTTGGCGACGTCGGCCGTCACGGGCGTGACGATGCCGACCCAGTGGCTGGCCAGCCACGGGGTGAGCAGCGGCACCCCGAGGATGAGCCTCCGGCGCAGCCCGGTCGCCGTGGCGAAGCGCTGGATCATGTCCTCGTAGGTCAGCACATCGGGTCCGCCGATGTCGAAGGTCCGGTTGACCTCGGCGGGGAGGTCCGCGGCACCGACGAGGTAGTGCAGCGCGTCGTCGACGGCGATCGGCTGGATCCGGTTGCGCAACCAGTGCGGGGCGACCATGGCGGGCAGACGCTCGGTGAGGTAGCGCAGCATGTCGAAGGAGACCGACCCGTCACCGAGGATGACGGCGGCCTGCAGCACTGCTGCGGGGACGGGCGACTCGAGCAGCACCTTGCCGACCTCGACCCGCGAGGCGAGGTGGACCGAGAGGTCCGCGCCCTCGGGGTGCAGCCCACCCAGGTAGACGATCCGCCCGACACCCTGGTCCTCGGCCGCAGAGGCGAAACCCTCGGCGAGCTCCCGGTCACGCCGAGCGAGGTCGCCACCACCGTCCATGGAGTGCACGAGGTAGTAGGCGACGTCGGCGCCCTCGAGCGCCCGGCGCAGGTCCTCGACGGAGGTGGCATCCCCCTCGACGACCTCGACCCGGTCGGCCCACTCCGCGCCGCGCAACTTCTCCGCGGAGCGGGTGAGGGCACGCACCCCCCAGCCCGCGTCGAGCAGCTGGGGGACGAGCAGGCCACCGATGTAGCCGGTCGCACCGGTGACGAGCACGGTGCCGCGGGAACGGGGGGTCGAGGAGGGCTGGGTCATGGGGATCACCTGACGAGATCGAGGATGGCGGGGAGGAGGAGGAGCATGGCACTGGACCACAGGACGTGGGTGATGATCGGGGCGAGCACGCCGCCGGTCACCCGGCGTTGGGCTCCGGTGATCAGACCCAGCAGGAGCGCCGCGAAGGCGAGCATGAGGTTGCCCGTGGCCAGGGTCGCCAGGGCGTAGATGACGGTGGTCACGGCGATCGGGTGGGTGCGCCCGACGGCCGCGAAGAGGGCGCCGCGGAAGTAGAGCTCCTCGGCGATCCCGTTGACCACGGTGATCGCCCAGACGATGGCCAGGGAGCCGTAGCGGACGTGGTCGAGCACGTCGTCGATCGGGCCGGCCAGCCACGGCACCTGCCCGACGACGGCCGCGCCGGCGAGGAAGATCGCGATCGCGAGCACGGCCAGCGCCACGGGTTGGACGATCGGCCGGGCGAAGTCGGCGTCGCGGGTGTGCGCCCACCCCAGGTGCAGCTGACCCGAGGCCAGACCACCGGCGGCCCAGACCGCCGCGAGGGCGAGGCCCCCGACGTAGAAGAGCTGGTCGCCCGGGGGGATCCGCAGGGTGGCACCGAGCACGAGCGAGCCGACGACGAGGGTGACCAGGGCCACCCACCGACGCCGGCGGAAGAGCGCGTCCGGCTCGGTGTGGTCACGTGGGACCGGGGCGACGAGCGCTGCCGCGACGAAGGAGCGCAGCTCACGGACCGGGTTGGCCACCGCTACCTCACCGCACCGCGACCATCGTGCGCGCCGGTGGACGACCGGGCGATGCGGCGGGTGAGCGCCGCCCAGACCCGGACCGGCAGGACCCGCGCGAGCTTCATGGTCAGGGCCATCCGCCACGGGAAGACGATCTCGATCGTCTCCTCCTCGAGGCCGTCGGCGATGCTCGTGGCGGCCTCCTCGACATCGATGATGAAGGGCATCGGGAAGGAGTTGGCCTCGGTCATCTCGGTGCGCACGAAACCCGGGCACACCGTCGTCACCTGCACATCGGCGGTGGACAGCGAGGCCCGCATCGACTCGAGGAGGTTGATCTGGGCGGCCTTCGTCGCGCCGTAGGCCTCACCGCCGGACAGGCCGCGGTAGCCGGCGACGGACGCCACGCCCACGAGGTGGCCGCTGCGCTCGGCGACCATCTGCGGCACGGTCGCGTCGATGACGTTGTTCAGACCGAGCAGGTTGACCCGGACGTGCTGGGCGAACTCGTCGGCCTGCCAGTCGGTGGCCTCGAAGGACTTCCAGTAGCCGGCGCACCAGATGACCGTGTCGATCCGGCCGAGCAGCGTGCGGACCTGCTCCGCGGCCCCTCGCGCCGCGTCACGGTCGGTGACGTCGAGGGTGACGCTCGCGAGGCGCCCCCGCGAGACCTCCTCGAGTCGATCGGCCCGACGTGCGCTGATCGCGACGATGGCTCCGCGGTGGTGCAGCTCCTCGGCCAGCGCGGCCCCGATGCCACTGGAGGCACCGACCAGCCAGATGCGCTGTCCCACCACGGTGCTCATGCGTGCGCGGGTCGCTCGAAGCGGATCTGGGCGACGTCGATGTAGTCGGCGGAGAACCCGGCCTCGCAGTACGCGAGGTAGAACTCCCACTTCCGGCGGAAGGTCTCGTCGAAGCCGCTCGCGGCGATCTGTGGCCACTCCTGGAGGAAGGTGCGGCGCCACCGGCGCAGGGTCTCGGCGTAGTCGCGACCGAAGCGGTGGGTCGCCGTGACCCGCAGCGAGGTGTGCTGCGAGGTGGTCTCCTCGATGGCCTGCGTGGAGGGGATGAGACCACCGGGGAAGATGTGCTTCTGGATCCAGCCGAAGGAGTTGCGGGTGGCCTGGTAGCGCTCGTGGGACATGAGGATCGACTGGATCGCCGCGACCCCGCCGGGGGCGAGCAGGTCGTCGAGGGCCCGGAAGTAGGTGGGCCAGTACTCCTCCCCGACGGCCTCGATCATCTCGACGGAGACGATCGCGTCGAACTGCCCCGAGACCTCACGGTAGTCCTGCAGCCGGACCTCGATCCGCTGCGCGAGGCCGGGCTCCTCGACGTCGGCGGCGGCGATGCGCTCGCGGGCCAGCTCGGCCTGCTCGTGGGAGAGGGTGATCGAGGTGACGGTGGCCCCCCGCCGGGCGGCGGCGATGGCCAGGGAGCCCCAACCGGTGCCGATCTCCAGCACCCGGCTGCCGTGCGTGACGTCAGCCATGTCGAGCACCGACTCGATCTTGGCGTGCTGGGCCTCCTCGAGGCTCTGCTCCGCCAGCGGCCGGCTGCGGTCGAACAGGGCCGAGCTGTAGCTCAGGCTCTCGTCGAGGAAGGCGGTGAAGAGGTCGTTGCTCAGGTCGTAGTGGGCCTCGATGTTCTTGCGCGAGCCGAAGAGCGTGTTGCGCGTGGCCCGGGGGATGCGGCGGTCGACGACCCGGCGCATCTTGGCCAGCCCCGGCGGCACGAGGCTGGTCATCCGCTGCGCGAAGGGCAGCAGGGCGTCCGCGAGATCGGTGCCCGGCGCGGCGCTCCAGTCCCCCGCCATGTACCCCTCGCCGAAGCCGATCTTGGGGTGGTGCGCCATCCGCTCGAAGAGCGCGGTGGGGTGGAGGATCTGCAGCGTCGGCGCGTCCGCGTCGTGGGCCCCACCGAGGGTGGTGCCGTCGGGCATGGTCACCCGCACGGGCGCCCGTCCGAGCACCTTGGTGACGATCGGCCGGGCGATGTGGGCGCGCACGCACAGTGGTCGCAGTGCCGGCCGGCGCAGGCAGACGGGTTGGTCGAGCTGGGGTGCTGCAGTGGTCATCGGACGTTCTCCTGCGAGTGGGGGCGGCGGGGCTGGATCGGGAGTCGGCGTGCCCACAGCCAGATGCCGTGGACGCGGATCATGGCGCTGACGCGCCAGGTCATGAGCAGGTGGCGCGCGGCGGTGCGCGCGAGGGTGGCGTCGGTCGCCGCGCGCGGCACGCCGGTCGTGGTCGCGGTGAGGATGCGCTCCCCTTCGCGCTCCAGGCCGACGGTGACGGTGACCCGCTGCGGGTCGAGGCGCAGGCTGACGGCGTACTCGCCACTGGTGTCGTTGAAGGGCGAGACGTAGAAGGCCTTCTCGGTGCGGGCCCGACCGGCGGGGTCGACGTCGAGCAGGTAGGCGTGGCGCTCGCCGTAGGTGTTGTGCACCTCGAAGAGGCAGGCCCGCAGGCTGCCGTCCTCGGTGAGGCACCAGAAGACGGTCAGCGGGTCGAAGACGTGCCCGAGCACCCGGGCGTTGGCGAGCATGACCACGCGGTCCGAGCGCTCGAGGGTCACCCCGCGGTGGGCCAGGAAGCGCTCCACGTCACCGCGGATGCCACCCCCCAGCCGCCCGTGGTCGAGGTGGTCGCGCGCGTCGATCCGCGAGATCAGCCGCAGCGGCCACCCGTGCCGTGGCAGGTCGTCGACGTCGACGAGCCACTGGTACTGGCGGTTGGTGAACTCGTGCCGCAGGGGCGTGCGCCGGGTGTGGCTGACCGTGCCGACGATGAGTGAGGGCAGGGTCGGGAGCTCGAGTGGCGCTCGGGTCGGCACCCGCTCGGGTGCGGCGTCCTCGGATGCGGTCATGGGCCTCACCATGTCACCCCCAGGCGCTGCGCCGCGTCGACCCCGGAGCGGCAGCCGTCCTCGTGGAATCCCCAGCCGAGGTGGGCCCCGGCGAAGGCGAGCCGGTCACCGCCCGCGCCGGAGAGGCGGGTCGCGGCGGCGACGGCCTCGCGGGTGAAGACCGGGTGGGCGTACTCCATCCGGGCGATGACGTCCTCCGGCGCGAAGGGGGCGGCCGAGTTGAGCGTCACGAGGAACTGGTCGCCGTCCTCGTCGAGTCCGTGCAGCCGGTTCATCCAGTAGCTCACGCGCGGCTCGCCCGCTCCCCCGCAGGTCGCGCTGCGGTAGTTCCACGAGGCCCGGGCGCGCTTGGCGCTCGGCAGGTGGCTGGTGTCGCGGTGCAGCACGGTGGCGTTGTGGGTGTAGCGGATCGCGGCGAGGTCCGCCGCCTCCTGCTCGCTGGCGTCGGCGAGCAGGTCGAGGGCCTGGTCGGCGTGGGTGGCGATGACCGCCCGGTCGAAGGGGGTGACGCCGGCCGCGGTGCGCACGTCGACCCCGTCGTCGCGACGGCTGACGGAGGTCACCTGCGCGCTCGTGCGCACGTCGCCCAGCCGGGCCACGAGCGCGTCGACATAGGTGGCGGAGCCACCGGTCACCGTGCGCCAGGTCGGGGACCCGGAGACGCTGAGCATGCCGTGGTGCTCGAGGAAGGCGAAGAGGTGGCGGGCCGGGTAGTCCAGGGAGTCCTCGTCCCCGGAGGACCACACGCAGGAGACGAGCGGCAGCGCGAAGTGGTTGACGAAGTAGCGGGAGAACCCGCTGTGCTCGAGGAACTCGCCCCAGGTCGGGTCGGCGGGCAGGGACGCGTCACCGGTACCGGACCCGGCGAGCACGGCCTTCGCGGCGCGGTGGAAGCGCGGGATCTCGGTGAGCATCCGCACGAAGCGCGGGTCGGCGAGGCGGCGTGGTTGGGCGAGGACGGCACCGGCACCGGCTCCTCCCGCCCAGGAGAGACCGCACCCGTCGCAGGTGATGCTCATGCTCATCTCGGTGGGCTGGGTCGGCACGTCGAGCTCGCGGAAGAGGCGCAGCAGGTGGGGGTAGGTGCGCTCGTTGTGCACGATGAAGCCGCTGTCCACCCGCACGTCGCCACCGCCGGTGGTCGGCACGATGTGGGTGTGCGCGTGACCGCCGAGCCGGGCGTCCGACTCGTAGAGGGTGACGTCGTGGGTACGGGCGAGCACGTACGCCGCCGTCAGGCCGGAGACCCCGGCGCCGATGACGGCGGCCGTCGGGCGGCCGCCACCGGGGTCGGTGGGCCGGTCGTGGAGGTCGGTCACGGTGAATGCTCCTGCGGGTGTGCGTGCTCCCCCGGTCGTGCGGGGACGGTGCGGAAAGGTGTCATAACCCAGTTCGTCGCCGAAGCGTCAATGGATTGTCTAACCTTTGTCCCCAAGGTAGGGTGGTCGTCCATCGTCTGTCAAATGTTTGTCTAAGGAAACGGGCCCATGAAGATCACTCGGACCATCACCGTCGACACCTCGCCGGCCGCCGTCTACGCGTACCTCAAGGACTTCACCACGAGCACGGACTGGGACCCCGGCACGGTGGAGACCACCCTCGTCGAGGGCGACGGCGGGGTCGGCAGCCGATACCACAACCGCTCGGTCTTCCGCGGCAAGGAGACCGAGCTGACCTACGTGACCCTCGACCTCCAGCCGGACCGCCTCGTGGTGATGCGCGGGGAGAACAAGACCGTCATCGCCCAGGACACGATGTCCATCCGCCCGGGGCCGGAGGGCGTCGGCACCGAGCTCGTCTACGAGGCCGACTTCACCTTCAAGGGGATCGCCAAGCTGGCCACCCCCTTCCTGCGTCGCGACCTGACCACGCTCGGCGACGAGGCGGAAGAGGCCCTCAACCGAGAGCTGCCCCGGCTCTGAGCGACCCGAGGGCCACCTGACATGTACACGATCAAGCGCGCAGCCGAGCTGACCGGCGTGCCCGCCGCCACCCTGCGTGCCTGGGAGCGGCGGTACCACGTCATCGTGCCCGAGCGCACCGAGGCCGGCTACCGGCTCTACGACGAGGACTGCCTGGCCCGCATCCGTGCCGTCGCCGCGCTCGTCGACGACGGGTGGGCGCCCAGCCAGGCGGCCGAGGAGGTCTCCCGCCGGGATCGTGCGAAGGGGGCCGCGACCCCCCTTCCCCCGCCGCCTGACCAGACCCCGGCCACGGTGGACGGTGACGGTGGTGCCGGACCGCTCGTCGACGCCGCCGCGCGCCTGGACGCCTCCGCGGTCGCGCAGGTGCTCGACGAGCGCTTCGCCACCGGGTCCTTCGAGTCGGTCGTCGACGGCTGGCTCATGCCCGCCCTGGCCGAGGTCGGGCGCGCCTGGACCGAGGGTCGCCTCTCGGTGGCCGGGGAGCACCTCGTCGCGCACGCCGTGCTGCGCCGGCTGGCCGCCTCCTTCGACGCCGCCGCCAGCCGGCCCGGCGGGCCCGCCGTCATCGTCGGCCTGCCGGCCGGGGTCCACCACGAGCTGGGGATCTTCGCCTTCGCCGTGGCGCTGCGCCGTGCGGGCCTCGACGTCGTCTACCTCGGGGCGGACCTGCCGACCGAGGCGTGGCAGGCGGCACTGGACACCCACTCCGCCCGCTGCGCCGTGCTGGCGGTCCCGCGGGCCCAGGACACCCCGGCCGCCACGACGCTCATCCGGTCCGTGAGCGCATCCCACCCCGAGGTCAGCGTGCTCGTCGGGGGTGGCCGCCAGGACGACGTCGGCGACGACGGCACCCGCCTGGGCCACGCCATCGGCCCGGCGGCCACGGCGCTCGCCGCGTCCCTGCGCTGAGCGCCGGTGCTCAGGTGCACACGGCCCCGAGTGCGGCCGAGCGCACCTGGCGGGAGTACTTGGTGAGCACCCCCTGGTCGGCCGACGGGGGTGGGGCGACCCAGTCCCGGCGGCGCCGCTCGAGCTCGTCCGCGGGCAGGTCGACGTCCAGGGTGCCGGCGTCGAGGTCGAGGCGGATGATGTCCCCGTCCCGCAGCAGGCCGACCGGTCCCCCGGCGGCCGCCTCGGGGGCCACGTGACCGATGCACAGCCCGCTCGTCCCGCCGGAGAACCGGCCATCGGTGAGCAGGAGCACCTCCTGGCCGAGCCCCGCCCCCTTGATGGCCGCGGTCACGGCGAGCATCTCGCGCATGCCGGGACCCCCGGCGGGACCCTCGTAGCGGATGACGACGGCATCACCGGCGGAGATCTCGGCCCGGCGCAGCGCCGCGAGCGCCGCCTGCTCGCCGTCGAAGACCTTCGCGGTCCCCGTGAAGGTGGTGATGTCGATCCCGGCGGTCTTGGTGACCGCCCCCTCGGGGGCGAGGGAGCCGTGGAGGATGCCGATCCCCCCTTCGGGCCGCACGGGGTGGCTCACCGGGTGCAGGACCACGCCGTCGGGCCGCGCGGGATCGAGGTGGGCGAGGTTCTCCCCCACGGTGCGCCCGGTGACGGTCAGGGCGTCGGGGTTGATCAGGCCCGCGGCGAGCAGCTCCCGCATGACGACGGGGATGCCTCCCACCCGATCGACGTCGACCATCACGTGCCGGCCGAAGGGCGTGACGTCGGCGATCAGCGGCACGCGGGCATTCATGTCCGCGAAGTCGTTCAGGTCGAGCTCGACGTGGGCCTCGTGCGCGATGGCGAGCAGGTGCAGGACGGCGTTGGTGGAGCCGCCGATGGCCATGAGGACGGCGATGGCGTTGAGGAAGGCGTCGCGGGTGAGGATCTGCCGGGCCGTGATGCCGTGGTGCAGCAGGTCGACGGCGGCCGCGCCGGAGTCGCGGGCGATGACCATCCGCCGACGATCGGTCGACGGGGGTGCCGCGCTGCCGGGCAAGGCCATGCCCAGCGCCTCGGCGAGGCTGGCCATGGTGTTGGCGGTGAACATCCCGGCGCAGGCTCCTTCGCCGGGGCAGAAGGCGCGTTCGATGGTGTCGACGTCCTCGCGCGGGAGCTGGCTGTAGAGGGAGGCCCCCACGGCCTCGAAGGCGTCGACGATCGTCACCTCGCGCTCGGAGCCGTCGGAGAGCCGGGCCAGGCCCGGCAGGCTCGTCCCGGCGTAGACGAAGACGCTGGACACGTCGAGCCGGGCGGCGGCCATGAGCATCCCCGGCAGGGACTTGTCGCAGCCGGCGAGCAGCACCGCGCCGTCCAGGCCCTCACCCCGCATCACGGTCTCCACGCTGTCGGTGATGACCTCGCGGGAGACGAGCGAGTAGTGCATGCCACGGTGGCCCATCGCGATGCCGTCGCTGACCGAGATGGTCCCGAACTGCAGCGGGTACCCGCCCCGGGAGTGCACCCCCTCCTTCGCCGCCACCGCGAGCCGGTCGAGGCTGAGGTTGCAGGGGGTGACCTCGTTCCAGCTCGAGCCGACCCCGACCTGGGGCTTGAGCAGGTCCTCGTCCCCGAGCCCGGCCCCCCGCAGCATCCCGCGGGCTGCCGCCTGACCGAGACCCTCGGTGACGACGCGGCTGTGCGGGCGGGGGTCCACGTCTGCCGGTGGTCCGCCGCGCTCGGAGTCCTCGGACGCCTCGTGGGAGGTGGGGTGCTGGGTCATCGGTGGTCCCCTTCGCTGCGTGCTCGGTCGGGCCCCGCGTGCCCGGGGCCCCCCGGATACCTCGAACCTACAGGGACGGTGTCGCACCGTGTGTCCTCCACACGTCGTGGCACACCTTGGTTACCGTGGTCGGTGACGGATGCTCAGGGGCGCGCTCCGCTGGGCGTGGGGATGTCTACGTGATGAAGGGGACGAGTGCGCATGTCGCCGGTCCGACGAGTTGCCCTGACCTCGAGCGCTGCGGTCGCCGTGGCCCTGGGCGGGTGCGCCTCCCCTGCCGAACCCGGAGGCCAGGAGTCGACGCCCTCGGGTGGCTCATCCCCGTCCGAGGACTCGAGCACGGACACCGATGGCCCCTCGAGCAGGAAGCGCCACCGCACGCGCCTGAACTCGGCCACGACCGCTGCCGCGCAGTACGACTACGCCGGCGCGCTGAAGGAGCTCAAGGGGCTCACGGGTACGGACGTCGACGCGCTGACGAGGAAGATCACGAAGCAGCAGACGAACGCGGTGACGTGGCCGGACAACTCGCAGATCTCCCACCTGTTCTTCCACTCCCTCATCGTCGATGCGGACCGCGCCTTCACCTCGCAGGACAGCGCGCAGGGGTACGCGGACTACATGGTCACCATCGACGAGTTCAAAGCCGTCCTCGACTCGGTCCACGAGAAGGGGTACGTGCTGGTCAATCCCCGCGACGTCGCCCGCGAGAACGCGCAGGGGCAGATGGAGTACGTGCCGATCACCCTGCCGAAGGGCAAGAAGCCCCTGGTCATCTCGCAGGACGACGTCAGCTACTACGAGTACATGGACGGCGACGGCTTCGCGCAGAGCATGACCCTCGACGACGACGGAGGGGTGACCAACACCTACGAGGACCCTGACGGCAAGACGGTCGAGGGCTCCTACGACATGCCGGCGGTGGTGGACGACTTCGTCGAGGAGCACCCGGACTTCTCCTACCGCGGGAGCAAGGGCGTGCTCGCGCTGACCGGGTACAACGGCGTGCTCGGCTACCGCACGAGCGAGATCGAGTACGGCGACGAGGAGGACATCGACCTCCAGGAGCAGCAGGAGCAGGCGAAGGGGGTCGCCGACGAGCTCAAGGAGGACGGCTGGGTCTTCGCCTCGCACTCCTGGGGCCACACCAACTTCACCAAGGCGACGATGACCCGCCTGACCGCGGACACCCAGAAGTGGGACGAGGAGGTCGCCCCGATCCTCGGCGAGACCGACCTGCTGATCTTCCCCTTCGGCGCGGACATCGGTGGCACGCAGGACTACTCCGGACCGAAGTACGACCTGCTCGAGGAGCACGGCTTCGACTTCTACTTCGGCATCGACACCTCCGCCCCGGCCTGGGGGCAGCGCACCGACGACTACGTGCGCCAGGCCCGCATCAACGTCGACGGCCTGAGCATGAGCGCCGCGATGAAGGACGACCAGCACGTGCTGCACGACTTCTTCGACGTCGAGGAGGTCATCGACCCGACGCGTGCTGAGCACGGCTTCTGAGGTCGGTGCGCACTTCGCGCATCATTCTGCTTGTTCTGCGCAACTTCGTCTGCCACACTCGGGGGATTCGGGCAGTGCTGCCCGCACCGCACACAGGGAGACATCGTGGACATTCAGTTGCTGCTGGCGCTGTTCCTGGGCATCGCTGCCATCGTCGTGCTGGTGCTGCGCACCCGGCTGGACGCCTTCATCGCCCTCCTCATCGCCTGTCTCGTCACGGGTGTCGTCGCCGGCCAGCCGCTGACGGGCATCGTCGATTCCATCACCGAGGGCTTCGGAGCGACCCTCGGCAGCATCGGCATCGTCATCGGGCTCGGCGTCGCCATCGGCAAGATCCTCGAGGTCTCCGGTGCCGCGGATGCCCTCGCCCGAGCCTTCCTCGGTGCCTTCGGCAAGGGCCGTGAGGAGTGGGCCATGGGCACGGTCGGGTCACTCGTCTCGATCCCGGTCTTCTGCGACTCCGGCTACGTCATCATGAACCCGCTCGCCCGCTCGATCGCCCGGGTCAAGCGCGGCGGCTACGTGGCCCTCGCCCTCGCGCTCGGCTGCGGCATGACGCTGACCCACCACCTGGTCCCGCCGACCCCCGGCCCGCTCGCCGCGACCGGCATCCTCGGCGCCGACCTCGGCATGGTCATCCTCACCGGCCTGGTCTTCACGATCATCCTGCTGCCGGTCGTCGTCGTCTACGCCCGCTGGGTCGGCCCCACCCTCGAGGACCGGGTCATCCCCGAGGTGCGCGAGGCGGTCTACGGTCGCCTCGCCCCCGTCGGCGCCGGCGGCAGCTCGGGCGACCTCGGCACCGACACGCCCCACGACGAAGGGGGGCGGGACGGCCACGTCCCCGACGAGCTCGCGGACCGCCAGACCGTTTCCCCGACGACCCATCTCGGCGAGCCCCCCGCGGGCGCCAAGCCCCACCGCGTCGGCGCCTTCGTCGGCTCCCTGCCGCTCGTCCTTCCCCTGCTGCTCATCGTGCTCAACACCGTCACGGCAGCGATCGACCGCAACCAGCAGGGCGCGCTGTCCGGTGAGTACGAGGCGAGCAGCTGGACGACCCCCTTCGCCTTCCTCGGCAATCCGGTCGTCGCCCTGGTCATCGGCGCGATCCTCGCCGTCTACCTCCTGCTCCCCCGCTGGACCCCGCGCAGCAAGGTCCAGGGGTGGCTCGCCGAGGCGGCGGCCTCCGCCGGGCTCATCCTGCTCATCACCGGCGCCGGTGGCGCCTTCGGTCAGGTCCTGCGCGACTCCGGCGTCGGCGACGCGCTCGCCGAGGCCATCGCCGCCACCGCACTGCCGGCCTTCCTCGTGCCCTTCGTCATCGCGACCGTCGTGCGCGTCGCGCAGGGCTCGGGCACCGTCGCGATGATCACCGCCGCCTCGGTCACGGCTCCGCTGGTCGGCTCGCTCGGCATCCACCCGGTCGTCGCGGTCCTCGCCTGCACCAGCGGCTCGATGGTCTTCAGCTACTTCAACGACTCGTACTTCTGGGTGGTCACCCGCTTCACGGGGATCGAGGGGACGGCGGCGCTCAAGGGCTGGTCCGGCATCACGACGGCGGTCTGGGCCGGCTCCATCCCGCTGCTCGTCATCCTCAACCTCATCCTGGGCTGACGACGTGGCCAAGGCCCTCGTGGTCGCCGACGACCTGACCGGCGCGAACGCCTGCGCCGCCGGATTCGCCCGGGCCGGGATGCGCGCGGTCACCCTCGGCCGGACCGACGACTGGAGCACGATCGCCGACTTCCACCCACGCTTCGACACGATCGTCGTCACGACCGACTCGCGGCACTCCCCACCCGAGGAGGTCTTCGGGCCCATCGACCAGGCGGTGCGGGCCGGCTGGCCCGTGGAGCTGCTCAGCACCCGTATCGACACGACCCTGCGCGGCAACGTCGGTACGGCGACCGAGGCGATGCTCACCACGGCCCGCGAGCTGTCGGACCGGCGAGTGGTGGGCCTGTGCCTGGCCGCGCACCCGGCGGCGGACCGCGTCACCGTGGACGGCCACCAGCTCCTACGCGGCAGCCGGCTCGAGCACACCGAGCTCGCCCACGACCCGCGCACCCCGGTCGACACCTCGGACGTGGCCGAGGTGTTGCGGCGCTCCAGCGACCTGCGGGTGGGCCACCTGCCGTTGCACCTGGTCACCGGTCACCACGACGCGCTGGTCGCCGCGGTCCGCACGATGCTCGGTGCGGACATCGACGTCATCGTCGCCGACTCCCTCACCGAGGAGCACCTGGACCGGGTGGCCATCGCGGCGGTCGCCGCGGGGGACGACATCCAGTGGGTCACCGTCGACCCCGGCCCCGGCGCGCTCGCCATGGCCCGCGCGCTCGGCCTGCCGGACGGCTCCGGGGCCGGCCCCCTCCTCGCGGTCTCCGGCTCCGCCACGGAGCTGACGCGCGTCCAGCTGCAACGGCTCATCACCGAGCGCGCCTGCCGCGTCGTGCGTCCCACGACGCTCACCGACTCGGTCGTGCCCGATGTCGACGCCACGGTCGCCGACGTGGTCCGGGCGGTCGAGTCCTCCGCCCCCGACGAGATCGTCCTCGTGCCGACGGTGCTCGACGGCAGCGACCTGCGGCGTCTCTCCCCCGATGAGGGCGATGCCCTCCCGGGGGCGCTGGGGCGGATCACCCGACGAGTGCTCCGGGAGACCGGCGTCAGCGGCATCTACACCACCGGCGGCGACATCACCGCCGCCGTCCTCCACGAGCTCGACGGGCAGGGCCTCGACGTCGAGGACGAGGTGGTGCCGCTCGCCGTCGCCGGCGAGATCGTCGCCGGCCCACACGCCGGGCTGCCCATGGTCACCAAGGGCGGGCTCGTCGGCGACGCGGAGACGACCCTCCTCTGCCTCGACCGCCTCACGGTGATGGCCCGCGACCGACAGCGCTCGGCCCGGGCGGCCCCGAAGGTCGCACGCACCCTTCCACCACAGCAACCGGCCCACCCGGGTCGCACAGGAGATGACACCACATGAGCACCACCCCCGTCCTCGCCCTCACCATGGGCGACCCGGTCAGCATCGGTCCCGAGATCACGGCCACGACCCTGGCCGAGTTCGCGGGCACCCCCGAGCACCACGGCATCGCCGTCGGTGACCGCGTCGCCCTCCAGAAGGCCATCGAGGCCCTCGGCCTCGACGTCGAGGTACGCACCGTCGAGAGCTGGGACGTGCCCTCCGCCGGGAAGGGCGTCATCGACGTCTTCGACACCGGCGTGCTCGGCGACGACATGCCCGAGTGGGGCACGGTCGACGGACGCGCCGGCCGCGCGGCGATCACCGCCATCGAGGTGGCGACCCGGGCCGCGATGGAGCAGCAGGTCGCCGGCATCGTCACCGGGCCGATCAACAAGGAGGCCATCTGGGCGGCCGGCAGCAAGCACCTCGGCCACACCGAGATGCTCGGCGAGCTCACCGGCGTGACGCAGCAGGACACGATGTTCGTCGTGCGCAACGACGCCCACGGCGGGCACCACCTGCGCATCTTCTTCGCCACCCGGCACACCTCCCTGCGCAAGGCGCTCGACGCGATCACCGTCGAGACCCAGATCGACTCGATTGAGCGCGCACACCGCGCGCTGCAGGTCTTCGGCGTGGAGCAGCCGCGTCTGGCCACCGCCGCGATCAACCCGCACGGCGGCGAGAACGGCGCCTTCGGCGACGAGGAGATCGAGATCCTGCGTCCCGCGGTCGCGAGCGTCAACGACACGGGTCTGGGCATCGCCGGTCCGATCCCGGCCGACTCGGTGTTCCACCACGGCCTGATCGGGCGCTACGACGGGGTGCTCTCGCAGTACCACGACCAGGGACACATCGCCGCCAAGACCTATGACTTCGACGGCACGATCTCGGTCACCGTGGGCCTGCCGATCCTGCGCACGTCGGTCGACCACGGCACCGCCTTCGACATCGCCGGCACGGGGACGGCGGACCACGGCACCATGCGGTCGGCCTACCTCGCGGCGGTGGACTACGCTCCCTTCGTCGATGGCATCCGGGCGGAGTACCTCCCCCGCTGACGGGCGAGGCACCAGAGTGAGGCGGTCAGGATGAGCGAGACCCGCACCGGCAGGTACCGGGGCCGGGACCAGCGGTTGCGCGAGATCGTCCGGCTGCTGCGCTCGGGTGAGAACCGTGTGGAGGACCTCGCCCTGGCCGTCAAGGTCTCCGAGTCGACGGTCCGCCGCGACCTCGCCTCGCTCGAGGCCGACGGGGAGATCTCGCGGACCTACGGCGGGGCGCTGCCATCCGGGCCCTTCCACGAGACGGCACTCGGGGAGCGGATGAACATCGAGGTGGCCGCCAAGACGAGCATCGGCGCGGCGGCCGCCTCGTACGTGGAGGACGGCGCGACGATCTTCGTCGATGCCGGCTCCACCTGCGCCCAGCTCGTCGAGCACCTGCGCGACCGGCGGGACGTCACGGTCCTCACCCGCGGTCTGGAGATCGCCGTGATGCTCGCCGACAGCCCGGTCGAGGTGGTCGTCGTCGGCGGCGCGGTCTCGCCCTCGAGTCACGGCCTGACGGGCGCGATCACCCAGCTCGTCCTCGAGCGGTTCTCGGTGGACATCGCCTTCCTCGGCTGCGACGCCGTGCATCCCTCGCGGGGGGTGGGAGAGCCGACCATCGAGGAGGCCGCGACCAAGGAGCTGGCGGCGCGAGACGCGCGCCGCACCGTCGTCCTCGCCCACGCCGACAAGCTCGACCCCGGCGCGGTGCCGACCTGGGCCCATCTGCCACCGGGGTGGACCCTCGTGACGGACGAGACGACCGAGGAGCGACTGCATCCCTTCCGTCAGCACGGGGTCACCGTGGTCAGCGCCACGGGGTGAGTGCCGCCCGGGGGTCAGTCGCTGGACACCCCACCCGATCGCAGGAGAGTGAGTCGACCATGAGCACGATCGCCTTCATCGGCCTGGGGGTCATGGGCAGCCCCATGGCGGTGCACCTGCAGGAGGCCGGGCACCACGTGCGCGGGCACACCCGCACCCTCTCGAAGGCCGAGGCGCTGGGGGCAGCCGGCGGCACGGTCTGCGCCTCCGCCGCGGAGGCGGTGGACGGCGCGGACGTCATCTGTCTCATGCTGCCCGACAGCCCCGACGTCGAGGACGTCCTCATCGGGGACGGCGCGGTGCTGGCGAACGCCACGCCAGGCGCGCTCGTCATCGACTTCTCCACCATCCGGCCGGACGTCACCCGACGGCTCGCGGGCCTGGCGGGTGAGCGCGGGCTCCGCATGCTCGACGCGCCCGTCTCGGGCGGTCAGGCCGGGGCGGAGGCGGCGACGCTGTCGATCATGGTCGGGGGCGATGCCGGCGACGTCGCCGCTGCCCGTAGGGTGCTCGATGTCCTCGGGGGCACCGTGGTGCACGTCGGCGCGTCCGGTGCGGGGCAGACGGTCAAGGCCGCCAACCAGCTCGTCGTCGCCGGCACCATCCAGGTCCTCGCCGAGGCCGTGGTGCTGCTCGAGGCCCAGGGGCTCGAGCTCGGACCGGCCCTGGACGTCCTCGCCGGTGGGTTGGCCGGCTCGGCCGTGCTCGGCCAGAAGCGGGAGAACTTCATCGAGCGCCGCTTCGAACCCGGCTTCCGCACCGACCTGCACCACAAGGACCTCGGGATCGTCGCCGACACCGTGCGCGAGTCCGGCGTCGCCGCGCCGATGACCTCGCTGCTCGCGGCGCTCATGTCCTCCGCGGTCGCCACCGGTGACGGTGGCCTCGACCACTCCGCGCTGCTGCGCGGCGTGGACCGCCTCAACGGTGTGCAGGACGCGGGCCCGGACCAGGAGGGCTGATGTCCTCCGGGTACGAAGGGGGGCCACCTCGGCGTCCCGTCGTGGTGGTGGCCCCGGACAAGTTCCGCGGATCGCTGACCGCTTGCATCTCGGACGCCTCATCTCCCCCGGCTCCCACGCACTCGTGGCCCTTTGCTCATGCCAGTTCCTCCCAGCACTCGCCGCGCACTGCGATCGAGCGAAGCTCAACCCGCCGAGATCGACTTACAGATCTTCGTCTCGACAGAAGGGCCATCCCGGTGAACCGTCACTGCCCTAACCCCAGCGACCCCCGAGTAGCGACCCGGTTCCGGCACCGCCGGGACCCGACAGGAGCGGGCTGCCACCACGTCCACTGCCCGAGCATCTTGCCCTCTTTGGGGTCCTCGAACGCCAGAGGGTCACCGCAGTCGGGATAGGTCTCGAGCTCCTCCGCCTCTTCAGCAAACCCGACCTGCCACTCGTGTAGGACCCGCTGCGCGAGATCACCAAGTCCCCCAGCGCCCATGCTCAACGTTTCGCTCATGCCATTCATCCCTCATCTCGCCCTGTCAGAGACACGCTATGGGTGACCACCGACAACGTTCGGTGCTCAGGCTGGAGCAACCTCGTCCGTCCATACTCCCGGCCTCGAGTGGCCGCAACATCCAGAACGATCAAACGCCTTGTGAGAATGTCGAGTCATCACGTGAGGCCCTCCGCCGTTCAGCGCCACCCTCGCTGTGGCTGCCTGCTCGGGAACTCGGCACTGATGTGGAGCGTCGTGGCTCCCGTCTTGTGCTCTCCACCTCCAAGGTCAAAACCCAACTTCTTGAGCTGCAGGCCCAGGGACCCGTCCACGGAGTACCTCTGATGACTACGAATGTTGATCTCGACCTTCGACGCTTGGTTGTCCAACACGCTCGAGACAGCAGCAGCAAACCCGGGCTCATCTGACCACCGCAGCGGCCGCGGGTCTCGCGCCACGCTGCCTGCTCCACTGTGGTGGAAGTCGAAGCCGCTGTTCTCCACCCGCTCTTGCTCAAACGCAGGACCTTGGTTCTTGAACTTCAGGCCCATTCGGCGGCGCCTCGCCACTTCCCGAAAGGTCTGACACGAGATCGACGATGCGCCGAGCGTGTTCATGATCCGGATCGCCTCGTTGTACCGATCGCGCAGCGACCACTCATCGTACTCACCGAAGGGAACCAGGAAGGGGCCCGTCTCACCGGACACTTGAACGTAGACCAGGGCTTCGCGAACGACGCCATCTACAGATCGCGATTGACCTGCCTCCGGCAACGGCGCTTGTTGCAGCTCCACGCGCTTCTTCAGGTCCACCGGCTCATCGTCGTAGAAAACGACGAGCTGACTCATGTGCAGCACCCCTCACGGGTTGTGGATCTCGGCTACAGCGACTGTACTTCCCGATGCATTCAAATCGCCTGTCCACTCGTCCCCTTCTGACACGGCCCACGCCCAACGGCCAACTCTGACAGGTCGGGGCGCTTTGAGGATTGGACTGCAGACTGAGCGAGCGCACCGACAAGGTGCGCTACTGGAGATCCTTCGGACCTGCAGGAAGCCGCAGCCCCCGGATGCCATCGATCTCCTCGAGAAGGCTGAACGCTGCGTCAGCCGTCAGGTCCGACCAGGCCACCATCTCGCGGAAGAGATCAACGGTCCGCTTCGTGATGATCCCCCGCGCCTTGGCGTACTCATAGGCGTCCCTGTCATCGGTGACCCAAGCGGCATCGCTCCATGTTGGGTCGTTGGTCAACAAAAAGCATGACTGCGCTTCCCCCAGATGCTGGAGCGGCCGCGCCCGAGTTCCTCCGAAGACATCGATGCGCAGGCGTTCCACCGCCCGAACGTGCGGCTCCTCGATGATCTCGATGGGCTCACCCAACCAGCCCGCATTCACCAGTCGTCTCAGATCGGGCAGGTGCCCTGCCGACGCCTCGGCCTCGGCCGCGACCGCCTCGACCCATCGCCCGCGCCCACGCAGGTGGGCAGCGAGCAGATCCACTCGGCCGATGCACGCGAAATTGCACATGACTGTGTTGTCGGGGAAAACCGCTGCTGCCATTGCTCAGACGCCCCGGCTCTCCAGCGAGGACCGGAGAGATTCGGGGTCTACTCCCAAGAGCGACGCGTACGGCCGCAGCGTCATGGCGCCTTCAAGATATGCGCCGTAGAGGTCCCGGCCCAGCGTTGCTGGCGGACGACCCTGCATCGCCAAATGGCTCGCGGCAGAAGCCTCGTCGCCCCGACCAGTCAATCTCTGCGCCTCACGCATGGTCATGGACTGATGAGTCGCTTGCGTCATCCCATCGATGAGCCGCAACCTCTTGAGACGTATCGCGAGCGCGCTCGGAGAGACCTTGAGGTCCAGAGCCAGGTTGGCGAAGGCGGCATCGTCCAGCGCCCCTGTCACCCGGTCACGTAGATACCCCTCAGGCATCAGAAAGGCTGCGGCGAAGGCATTCGCCCGCTGCTCACTTTCCTGACGAGAGCCGGCATATACGTCCTCGTCTATGTGCAGCCCCTGGTCATCTCCGGCCAGCACATGCCCGAGCTCGTGAGCAAGCGTGAAGCGCTGTCGGGCGAAGATCGGCGTTGGAGCCGCGAGGATGGCCACAGCCACGCTGGTTCTGGCACAGAGTCCGTCGACCTCGTCTCCGAGATCGACGACGCCGACATCGACGCCAAAATGGTCGTCGATCTCCTTAGCCAGATCCTGCGCCAGGAACACATCAGTGGCCGCGACACACGCGAGGGCCGCGGCAGCCAGAGACTCACCATCGGCAGACCATTGCCCGGAGCGAGGAACCTCGACGCTCACCACCGAGCGCATCCGGCCGGTCGCAGTTGCGCTTCCTCGCAGTTCGGTAATGCGTTCCGCCATCGCGGCTGCGGCGCCCATGTTGCTGCCGTCTTCGGCGCGTGCCGCCATCGCGACGGCGTCCTCCTCCCCCGTGAGGAGCCAGTCCACCGACACGGCGCCGATCTCAGCGATCCGAGCCACGTCCAATGAGCTGAGTTTGCGAGCCCCCGTGAGCGACTTGGACATCTTGGACGCGTCGAGGCCGACTGCCTGCGCGAACTCCCCCTGGCTCATGTCGCTGCGCTCAATAAGAAGGCGCACGCGATCCACTGGAGTGTCCATGAGAACCACACTAGAGGGGTGTTGCGATTTTCGCAACTGTGTGCCAGAGTCCACACCAGAACGCCAGACCGACGAGGTCGTCGTCCCCCATCTCCACGAAAGTGAGTGCACTCGTGACTGCTGCGACTGCCACCGGCACTGCCAGTGACCCCCGACAGTCGCGACCCGAGTTGCCGGAGGTCGGTCAAATCGTGTCCGTGCGAGGCTCCACGTGGGCGGTGACCGAAGTAACCACACAGGGCCTGATGCGCAGCCCAGCTGACGAGTCGGCCCCGGAGTTGCAGCACCTCGTGTCGCTCCAATCGCTGGACGAGGATCGCCTCGGAGAAGAAGCGACAGTCATCTGGGAGCTGGAGGTCGGAGACACCGTCATTCCCGATCAGGGTCTGCCCGAGGCCCTGAGCCCAGAGACCTTTGACGACCCCAACACCTTGGGTGCCTTCGTTGATGCCGTGCGGTGGGGCGCTGTCACGTCCGCAGACGAGCACGCCTACCAGGCCCCCTATCGATCTGGCGCCAACGTCGAGCCCTACCAGCTGGAGCCTCTGCGACGCGCACTCGCGGCTCCCCGGACCAACCTGTTGCTCGCCGACGACGTGGGACTCGGCAAGACGATCGAAGCCGGCCTCGTCATCCAGGAACTGCTACTGCGCCACCGGGCACGATCGGTCATCATCGTGTGCCCACCGAGCCTTGCAGTGAAATGGCAGGACGAGATGCGTGACAAGTTCGGTCTCGACTTCACGATCGTCAACTCCGCCACGCTCGCCGAGATGCGGCGGACCCATGGTCTCGCGGCCAACCCCTTCCGGCTCCTCCCTCGGGTCATCGTGAGCATGGCGTGGTTGCCGACCCCTCGTGCCCAGCGGATGCTGCGCGACGTCTTCGCAGACGTCAAGGACACGAAGAGCGCCAAGCGCTATGCCTTCGATGCTCTCATCGTCGACGAGGCTCACCACGTGGCACCAGCGAGCCCCAGCGCCGTGGGCGGCGGTCGTGGCTACCCGGTAGACAGCAAGCGCACCCTCGCCGTACGGGAACTCGCAGGCGTGTGCGAGCACCGGCTCTTCCTGAGCGCCACCCCGCACAACGGCCATACGGAGTCCTTCACCGCCCTGCTCGAGATGATCGACGGGCGGCGGTTCGCGCGTGGCGCCCGGGTCGACCAGCAGGCACTCAAAGACGTCACCGTCCGGCGACTCAAGAGCGACCTGCCGGAGATGGGGTTCAAGACCCGTCAGGTCAAGCAGATCGCATTCACTCCGTCGAAGGGCGAAGAAGAGGCCTTCGACCTCCTCACCCGATTGCTGGAGGAAAGCGCTCGGCTCAACGGGCAGCGCAGGGCCGGAGACATCGTCTCCCTCCTGCTCAAGAAGCGATTCCTGTCGAGCCCGTGGGCCTTCGCGCTGACGCTCCGCCACTATCTGGCGACGAACTCCAGCGCTGGCTGGCCCGAAGACATCGACGAGTCGTACTACGACGAGGTGCTCGGGATGCAGCAGAGCGATGAGGAAGAGGGGCTCGTCGAGCAGCCAGAGCTCACTGCCCTGCGCCAGAGCAAGGGCAGCGACCCATTGGTCGCTGCCGCAGACGCCGACATCGACGAGCTCGTTGCCTGGAGCGAGGGCTATGAATACCAGGCGGACGCCAAGCTCACTGCCCTCGCAGACTGGCTTGATGCGATCTGTCGGCCCGACGGCAAGCACTGGTCCAACGAGCGCGTCGTCATCTTCACCGAGTACTCAGCCACGCTGCAGTGGGTCGTCCGGATCCTCGAGCAGCGCGGCTACGCCGACCGCCTCGCCTCGATCGAAGGCGCGACGGACCGGGACGAACGCGAACTCATCCGCGAGCGCTTCACGACTGACCCCTCAAAGGAACCCCTACGCGTGCTCGTTGCGACAGACGCAGCTGGCGAAGGGATCGACCTCCAAGACTTCTGCCACCGTCTGGTCAATCTGGATGTTCCCTTCAACCCCTCGCGTCTCGAGCAGCGGATCGGCCGCATCGATCGCTACGGGCAGATTCACACCCCGGAGATCTTCACCTTCGCTCCAGACGCCACCGCCAGCACCTATGGCGCGGACCTCGACTTCCTCAAGCGAATCGCAGGCAAGGTCGACACCATCTCCTCCGACCTGGGCCGCGTCAACCAAGTCATCGACTCGGAGATCCAAGAGCGGTTCTTCCCCAAGCGCACGCGCCGTCCGACCCAGCACGCCGACGGGAGCGAGGAGATGAACCGCAGCCTCGCCGGAGGCCTCGACCTCAACCGCGAGCTGACCGCCCTGTCGCAGAACTTCGAGGCAAACAAGCGACGCATGCACCTGACTCCTTTCGCCTCACGTCGTGTGGTCGATGCGGCGCTGGAATTGGCGGCACAGCCTCCCCTTGTGGTCGTTGACGACGACCTCTCCGACGCGGACATCTTCGCTGTGCCGGCTCTGGGGCCGAGCTGGCAGCAGGCACTCGAAGGACTCGACACACGTCGTAACCCGGGAGCCCTGCGGCCGATCACCTTCGACGAGACCGCGATGGTCAGTCCGGACGGAGAGGACGGTGTCGGCGGTCGACGCCGTGACGACCTCGTCCACATCCACCTCGGCCATGCCCTCATGCAGAAGTCGTCACGCATCCTCCGCAGCGCGCTCGTGGGTGGGGCGGACAACCTGCACCGCGTGACCGCGGTCGTCGTCGAGGACCTACCGATGTCATGCGTGGCGACGGTCTCCCGGCTCGTGCTCGTCGGGCGTGGCGGTCTGCGACTGCACGAGGAGGTTTTCCTCACCGGGATCCGCCTGAAGGGCCACACGATGGCCGAGTCGAAGGTCGAGGACTTGCTCGACACCGTGCTCGACAGTCCTGAACTGACCCTGGCGAACGAGTCGGTCCGAGCCAGCCTCGCGACCGACTGGAACGACAAGACTACCGGGGGAACGTCACGGATGCGGTCGCGCCTCGAAGAAGCCGTCAAGCATCGTGCTCAGCAGAAGCAGGCCGCAGTCACTAGTGACCTGGCAGCGAGGGCCCGCGCCGACGAGGAACGAGCTCGATCCATCTACACGGCGTTCCGCAGCGTCCTTCACGATTCGGCCGACGAACTGGCCCGGCAGATCGACGAACAGCAGGCGATGTTGTTGCCGGATGACCAGCACCGTCAGCGACTGCGCGACCTGAACGCCATGCGCACTAGAGCCGACGAGCTCAACGAGGAAGAGCAGCGAGAGGTTGCAGCGATCCGAGAAAGGTACGCCGACGTGAGGCAATTCGTGAGCGCGGCCGGGGTGGTCTTCGCGTTGACACCTGAGGATGCCCGCGAGCGAGAGGGACGGTCATGATGGCTGGACTCCACCTGAATGGTCGACGACCGCCCAAGGCTGCCGACCAGCACCGTGAATGGCTGACCCTGGTCGACACCGAAGGGCCCTTCCTCGCGGTGCCCGCGTTGACGAGGGTATGGCCGCAGGGCATGCCGAGCCTCGCTGATGCTGCTCGTGGAGCCATCAGTGACAGCAAGCCTGCATTCGACTCAGCATGGGATCTGTGGTCGACCGCGCCAGAGAGCGCTCTCCCGGCCTTCCGGGACGCCCGGGAAGCGTGGGTCCGCCGCATCTTGGTCGACGTCGTTGGGTGGGATATGGATAGCGAGACCACCCCGATGTCGGCGACAGTCACCTCACCCGACCACAGCGTGTCGGTCTCCCCCACAGCCACACTCGGCGGCGACGCCGCGCTGCTCTGGATCATCGACCCGGTGGCCTCGCTGTGCGATCCCCTCGACGACGGATGGTCCACCACACCCATCGACCGCATGGAGCTGATGCTCCGAGCAGCCAAGGTCCCGATCGGGGTCCTGACCGATGGCAGATGGTGGGCACTGGTCAGCGCGCCACCCGAAAAACTGGCAGCCTCTGGAGTCGTCGATGCGCTGACATGGACCGAAGAGCCCACGGTCCGCAACGCGTTCCTCCATCTCATCGACCCACTTCGGATCGTTGGCGGAGACCCGAAGGACCGCTTGCCCGCCCTCTTCATCGAATCCATCGCTGCCGCGGAAGAGATCACGGACTCCTTGGGCGTGCAGGTCCGGCGTGCCGTGGAGCTCATCGTCTCTGAGTTCTCTCGTGCCAGCACCACGGCGCGGTCCGTGCGCGAGCCCGACCCGCTGCCTGAGGACGGCGACGAGATCTACGAGGCGGTCGTCACCGTCATGATGCGGATCGTCTTCCTCCTCTTCGCCGAGCAGCGAGGCCTGCTGCCCGAGGGGCCCCTGTTCTCCAAGGGATACGGGTTCGCGACTCAACTGGACCATCTGGAGGAGCGAGCCAGAAATGAGGGCGAAGAGGCCATCGACGGGACGCATCAGGCGTGGCACCGACTGCTGGCCACGTCCACCGCGCTGCACCAAGGCACGACATTCGAGGACATGCGGCTACCTGCGTACGGTGGGTCGCTTTTCGACCCCGATCGTTTCCCCTTCCTGATGGCGACCAACCCGCGAGGCGGTCTGGCCATCACGGTCAGCGATCGGGTCATGCGAGCGGTGCTCGACGCCGTGCAGGTGATTCGCCTGAGTGGGCAGGACGCGCGTCGCATCTCCTTCCGCGACATTGATGTCGAGCAGATCGGCTACAACTACGAGGGCCTCCTCGGCTACACGTGCGTCCGCGCCACGACCCTCACAGTCGGACTCATCGGAAAGGCGGGGGTGGAGCCCGAAGTACCCCTCGCCGTGCTCGAAGACATCGCGGAAAGGGTCGGCGATGCCAGCAACCCGGACGGTAAAATCGCTGCCGCGATCATCGCGTGGGTAAAGGAGAACCAGCCGGCGAGCGTCCTCAAGTCGAAGAGTGCCCTGACCAAGGCGCTCGCGTCATCGGACGCCATGGAGGACGCGGAGCGCGCGCTCCGGACTGTTGCTCCGGGTGACGAGAGCGAGCGGGACGCACTTCAGCCATGGATTGGTGTCATCCGGCGTGACCTACGTGGACGTCTTGTCCTCGCCCGTCAGGGTGACCTCCTCGTCATTGAGACGGCATCGCGACGTAACGCCGGTGCCCACTACACACCGCGGGACCTGGCTGAGGACGTGGTCAAGCACGCGCTCGAGCCCTTGTGCTTCCGACCGGGCCCGCATCAGACGAATGACCACTCGGCGTGGCGGCTCCTGCCGCCAGAGGACCTGCTCGAACTCCGCGTGGCTGACATCGCCTGCGGTTCCGGTGCGTTCCTCGTGGCAGCCGCCCGGTACCTCGGGGCTCGCCTCGTCGAGTCCTGGCGTCAGTACGACCAAGCAGTCCACGGGACGGCTGACGAAGTACGTGTCCAGGCGATCCGTCTCGTCGTCGCCCACTGTCTGTACGGGGCCGACATCAACGCCATGGCGGTGGAGATGTGCAAGCTCTCCCTCTGGCTGGTCTCCCTCGACCGGGACCAACCCTTTTCCTTCGTCGACGACAAGGTCATCGTGGGCAACTCACTCCTCGGCCTGACGTCCTTGCGCCAGCTGGAGGAGTTGCACATCACGCCCCATGCCCGGCAGGACGAGGGACGTTGGACCCTCACCGACGGCAATGAGCTCGACCTCAGCCTCGATATCGACGAGCACGTCAGCCGCGCGCTGCGGATGCGCGCCGCATTGAGGGGGGTCATCGCCGAGGGGGACGCACAGCGTGACGGACGCGCGAAGCGGCGCCAGCTGAGCACCTTCCGCGCAGAGGTGGCACCTCTCAAGCGCGTCGCGGATGCCGTCATCGCGACGGGACTCCGGCTCGGCGGCAAGCCGGGGAAGGCTCTCGACGAGGCATACGCCGATCTCCGCGCAATCGTCCGGTCCGATGACGGGACCGCTGACACCCTCTTGGCGCGGCGGGTCGACGCGGGACTCACACCGACGGTGCCTACGGACCAGGAACGGTGGGAGCCCTTGCACTGGCCCCTGGAGGTCCCCGATGTCATGGAGCGCGGCGGCTTCGATGCCATCATCGGCAACCCTCCGTTCTTGGGCGGACAGAAGCTCACCGGCGCCATGGGCAGCAACCTTCGCGACTGGTTCGTCCACGTCCTTGCCGGCGGACAACGCGGGAGCGCAGACCTGGTCGCTTACTTCTTCTTGCGGGCAAAGGATCTCCTTCACGACCGAGGCACCATCGGTCTCATCGCCACGAACACCGTGGCGCAGGGCGATACGCGCGAAGTTGGCCTGGACCGGATGGTTGACGGTGGTTTCACGATCACGCGAGCGATCCAATCCAGGTCGTGGCCAGCCAAGAGCGCGAACCTCGAGTACGCCGCTGTCTGGGGCACGAGCGCCCGCGTTGGCGCAGATATCGAACGGGTCTGCGACGACGAGCCCGTGGGCGCGATCTCGACGCTCCTCGAGGCCGAAGGGCGGGTGACCGGCCAACCACTCCGGTTGACGGCGAACGCAGGTTTGGCCTTCCAAGGGTGCATCGTCTTGGGAAAGGGATTCATCGTCGAACCCGACGAGGCCGCCGAGTGGATCGAGCACGACCCACGCAACGCGGATGTCCTGTTCCCATACCTCAATGGAGAGGACCTCAACTCCCGTCCGGACGGGTCACCTTCACGCTGGGTGATCGATTTCGGCCAGCGCTCCCTAGAGGTAGCTAGCGAATATAAGGTTCCCTTCACGAGACTCGAGCTCGAGGTGAAGCCTGAGCGGGCAAAGGGCAATATCGTCCGCCGTCGCGACGTCTGGTGGCAGTACGCCGCGTGGGCACCCAAGATGCGAAAGGCGGTCGCCGACCTCGATAAGTATCTGGTCCTCACACGCGTGAGCAAGACCGTCATGCCGATGCGCGTACCGAACAATGGTGTCCCCAGCGATTCACTCGTGGTGTTTGCCACGGATCGCTTCGACGATCAGGCCGTACTCTCGTCATCGGTGCACCAGCTTTGGGCAATTAACAGGGGCTCCGGAATGCGCAACGATCCCCGCTACACGCCCTCGGATGTCTTCGAGACGTTCCCGCGTCCATCTACCACTGACGAGCTGGACCGCCATGGTCGAGTGCTCGACGAGGAACGACGCGAGATCATGCTGCGACGCAAGCTCGGCCTGACGGTCCTGTACAACCTCGTCAACGACGCGAAGTTGGAGACTGGCATCGACCCGGATGTCGACCGCATGCGCGAGATCCACGTCGACCTCGACGACGCCGTCATGGCGGCCTACGGATGGGACGACGTGCCGCTGGATCACGGCTTCCACACCTATCGGCAGATGACGCGGTGGACCGTCTCCCCCGCGGCGCGCGTGGAGATCCTCGATCGACTGCTGGCAGAGAACCACCGCCGTGCGGCGGAGGAGGGCACCCGATGACGACGACGTCCCACGAGGCGCCTCAAGATCAAGGAGCCCTGATGCCGCCGCTGACGCCGGACGGCAATTCGTGGACGGCCCGCGAGTCACTGACGCAGATCCTGCACCGTGAGCTCGTGGGGCCAGCCGACGGTCCCGACGAACTCCTGTCCATCAAGCCGGACGGCCGATACCTCGTCGGTCGTATTGCCCCTGTGAAGCTCACCCAGGTTCGCGGCGCTGCACCCTCGACAGCAGACAGCGACGGTTCCGTCGAGGACCAGACCGTGGAGCTCGGAGACGAGCACGACGCGGGCGAGGTCCGGGGTCTGCCGGTCACCAACGTCGACGACTCCTCAATTGACGCTGACGAGGACACCGGCACGGAAGACACCCCCATTCGACGGGGGCTGACCATCCCTGCCTCGATGGGTCTTCGCTTCCAAGTTGCCTCTGCCTGCCCCACCGTCACCGTCACCGCCTCATGGGGCACGTACTCCCCTGAGAAGGTCAAAGTCGAACCCACTGCAGGCGTCAAGGTCGGGGACCCCCTGCCCGAGCGCCGCCGCTACCGACGCACTCACCACGAGCACCAAGTCCCCCTCCGCCTGAAAGAACTCGCGTCTGGCGAGACCCACAACCTCCCGATCGAGGATTCGGTCACCCTCCGGGTCGACATTACCGACGACCCCGATCTGGACCGACGCATCGTTGAGGTGGCCCTGTGCAACGATCTCGAAACTCCACCGACGATCCCGGTACACGCTTGGCTGTATCAGACGCAGATCACGGTGGAGGCCGATGGCCAGGCGGTCTTCCTGCCCGTTCGGGACGTCCTCACGGACACCCGCCCCGACCCGGACCCTGAGGTGCAGCGCCTCCTGCTCCAGTACCGCAACAGACTGGAGTTTGCGATCGGTCGTACCTGCTCCGCTACCTGGAAGACACCCGAAGACCCCGGGCACACGCGAGCCGTGACCTCTGTCGCCACCACCTGGCTGCCTCAGGCCGAGACCCCGCAGGTCACCGCTCAGGGGATCCACGGCGCCCTGCTCGACATGCGTGCCCTGGCGGCCGCTTCGCCCGAGGAACTGCGCTCGGGACTGAAGCCCATCGAAGACGGGTACGCCGAGTGGCTACGGACACAGGAAGAGCTCGCTGGGACATTGCCAGAGCACCTGCGCCCCACAGCGGAGGAGGCTGTCGAGGAGGCATGGGCGGTGCGCGCGCAACTCGCTGACGGCATCGACTTCCTCACTCACGACCGCGAGGCCCAGCGGTGCTTCGCCTTCATGAACTCCGTCATGGCAGACCAACGCGACCGCAGCCAGGTATCCCAGAACAGAACCGGCGACACAGGAGCCGATCTCGCAGCAGCGGAGGAAACAGTGGCAGCCAAGAAGGCGGGGGCACACTCCTGGCGCGCCTTCCAGCTCGCCTTCGTCCTCATGCAGCTCCGGTCGCTGACCGAGCCCGCCACCCTGCGTCGGTCAGGGGCCATCCCCAGTGTCGAGCTGCTCTTCTTCCCCACCGGTGGTGGCAAGACCGAGGCCTACCTTGGGCTCGCGGCCTTCACGTTCGCGATCCGTCGACGCCATGGCGTCGTGCAGTCCAGCGATGGCCCCCTCGACGGCGACGAGGGCGTCGCGGTCCTCATGCGCTACACCCTGCGCCTGCTCACGGCGCAACAGTTCCAGCGCGCCACGACGCTGGTGTGCGCGGCCGAGCTGGCCCGACGCGCCGACACGGGCACGTGGGGAAACACTCCCTTCCGCATCGGCCTGTGGGTCGGCACCGACGTCACGCCGAAACGGGTCAGCGAAGCTGCCGCGACCGTCTCCGAGGCTCAGTCCGGACGCACCAAACGACTCCCCGTCCTGCAGTTCAAGCGCTGCCCGTGGTGCGGCCACACCATCGCGCCAGCCAACGTAAGGGTCGACGAGACCGCAGGCCGTGTCTACGTCCGGTGCGGTGACAAGTTCGGTGGGTGCCCCTTCGCCGAAGGCGGGTCCGTGGACGAGGGGCTTCCGGTGCTCACCGTCGACGAGGAGATCTACCGACTCGCCCCCGCCTTCGTCATCGCCACCGTCGACAAGTTTGCCCGGCTGGCTCGTGAAGGTGAGGCGGCCGCGCTCTTCGGCTACGTCAGTCAGCGGTGCGAACTCCACGGGTTCGTCCACCCGGACTCACAGTCGTGCACGATCAAGCTCAACAGCAAGCACCAGCAGGCCAGCGGAGGCGGCCGCAGGCTCCCCCACGGGCGACTGCGGCCACCGGACCTCATCATCCAGGACGAGCTGCACCTCATCACCGGGGCGCTCGGGACAACCGTTGGTCTCTTCGAAGTCGTCATCGATACTCTCGCGACCTGGCGTGACGCGTACGGCTCGACCATCAAACCGCTCGTCGTCGCCTCGTCCGCCACGGTGCGCAATGCGCCCGAGCAGGTGCGCAGTCTCTACGGTCGAGCAGTGACTTTCTTCCCACCGCAAGTCATCGACGCGTCGGAGACCTACTTCTCGACCGAGATCGCCCCAACCGGCGAGGCGCCCGGTCGCCGGTACGTCGGGGTCTCGACCACGGGGGTCCGCTTCACCGTCGCCGAGATCCGGCTCGTCGAGACGCTCCTGGCCACGGGACAGTTGCTCTTCGACGCGGAGCCCGAGACGGCTGACCCGTACATGACGCTCGTTGGGTACTTCAGCGCGACCCGCGAACTGGCGGGCTTGTCGCGCTACATCCAGGACGACGTCCAGACGGCTCTCGCCAAGGGCCGCGAAGGCGTCAACCTCCCGAGGAGGTTCGGCGCGGCCTTCAGCCTGCATCTCGCCGAGCTCACAGCACGTGTCTCCGGCGCCGACATCACCGGCACCCTCGACCAGATGGGGCTGGCCTTCGACGCGAACTATGACACCAGCGCGGCCCGGGCCGCACGGAACGAAGCACGTCGGTCCGGAGAGAAGCCCGTCAATCGCAGCATCCACCCGTACGACGTCGTCCTGGCAACGTCCATGCTGCAGGTTGGCGTCGACGTCCAGCGGTTGGGTCTCATGCTCGTCGTCGGCCAGCCGAAGAACACTGCCGAGTACATCCAGGCGTCCTCGCGCGTCGGTCGCGATGCCAGCAAGCCCGGGCTCGTTGTCACGCTCGGCAACTGGTCCCGACCGCGCGATCTCGCCCACTTCGAGCAGTTCCAGCACTACCACGACACCTTCTACGCTCAGGTCGAAGCCCTGTCCGTCACCCCCTTCTCCGTCACGGCGATGGAGCGTGGGCTCGACGGTGTGCTCGTCAGTGCCGCGCGTGTGCTGGACGCGGCCAGCAGCGCCGACGCCGGATCCCTGTCCCCCGAGAAGGGAGCCGGGCGAGTCACTGATCGTCGCGCCGCACTGGACGATCTTGTCGAGACGATGACAGAGCGGGTCAAGGCCGCCTCCGACGAGGCCTCGGCAACATGGGCACGCAGCCGGCTCATCAACCGGCTCGACACCTGGGAGCAACGGCGCACCGCCCTGCTCGACCAGTCCCTGATGCTCAGCTACGAAAAGGTGAGTGACACCTCCACGCACGCACCACTGCTGCGAAGCGCTGAAAGCACCCGGTCACGAGACACGATCGGGGGCGACGCGCCCTTCGTCGTCGCCAACTCCATGCGCGAGGTGCAACCGGAGATCAACCTGCTCGTCAGCCCGATCAAGGAGCGTCTCAACTACGTCGCACCGCCGGGCGCTCCCCGATGGGCAGCGCAGATCAAGGGGGACACACCATGACTGATTTCATCCATGACGAAGACCGGGCACCGGATGCCCTGGGCGACGTAGCCGCACAGCAAGACGAGGGCACGAAGAAGAACTTTGCACGTGTGGGCAGCCAGCGCCCCTCAGCGCTGCTCTACACCTATGGACCGGGATCGATCATCGACCTCCCGCACTTCACCGTCATGCCCTGCGGGTACGACGAGTGGGAACGGATCTACGGACGCCGTGACGGCAGCAGATCAATCCACGCGCCGCGGTTGCTCCAGACAGTGCGCACGATGCTTGGCAACCAGGTCGGCGAGCTGCGTGACTACCCGTGGGCCCCCAAGGCCATCGCCTCGTCCAGTGAAGGCGACAACCTCGGCGTCCAGAGCATCGTCTTCCCTCAGTGGATGCGCTGCACGGGGTGCGACCGGCTCGCCCCGATCTCCGTGTGGAACTACGCCAACGAACGCGCCCGACGCCCTGACCTCGCACAGTTCACGCATGCAGGCTGCTCGGGTCGCCCCCGTCGCGGCCAGCGCGCCAGCACACTCGCTGCCACAGGACGAAAGCTGAAGAACCAGCCAGTGGTCACGGCGCGCTACCTCCTGGCCTGCGAAGACGGACACCTCGACGAATTTCCCTATAACTGGTGGGTCCACGAAGGCAGAGAGGAATGTCCCAAGGCGGAGATGCCTATCCTCGCCCTGCGCGAACTGACCTCGGGTCGTGGCGCGAATGCCGTCGTCGAATGCCGATCATGCGGTGCCAGCAAGCCGATGACCATGGCCTTGGGTGAGCAGGGACGCGAGCGGCTGCCCCAGTGCCGAGGACGCCACCCACACCTGGACGGGTTCGAGCCCAAGGGCTGCACGAAGGAGGCGCGCGTCATGCTCGTCGGCGCATCCAACCTGTGGTTCCCGGCCGTGACATCCATCATCGTCATGCCCGAGACGACGAGGGAGGACACCGTCCAGGAGCTCGCTCGCACGATCGCCGCCCGGCATGCGGAGGACCTCGAGGAGTTCGGGGACAACGTGAAGATGATGCGGCGCATCCTGCGGGAGACCCACGACATCAGCACCATGTCGGACGACGAGGTGGCTGAGCTGATCCGTCTCGCCCGCGAGCCCGATGAGAGCGAAGAGGACCGTCTCGCCCGCAAGGACCGGTGGGACCCGATCGAACTGCTCGCTCCCGAGTGGTCCTACCTGCAGGACGATCCTCCGGGAGAGCGATACGAGCACAAAGAGAGCGGCTTGACGCTCTCGCCCCGCGGAGTCGCGTCGAACATGGCGCAGGGCATCTCGCGAGTCCTCGCCGTTGACAGGCTGCGCAAGGTCAACGCCGTGCTCGGATTCACCCGTATTGACGAGCTCGATCGCATCAACGACTCCACCTCACGACTCGTTCAGCTCAGCCGAAACGGTCGGCCGAAGTGGACGGTCGCCACGGAGGACCGCGGTGAGGGGATCTTCATCCAACTCGATGAGGACGCGGTGGCCGACTGGGAAGCCAGGGTGGAAGCAAGCGATCTCTGGGCACACCATGTAGCGGCACATGAGCGCAACTTCCGAAACCGCTACTCGGAGACGTCCGATGTCGCCAACCACGAAGACCGACTCAAGCCGCCGCGTTACTGGCTGGTGCACACACTGGCGCATGTCCTCATCCGCCAGATGGCCATGTCCAGTGGGTACGGCGGGGCAAGTATCAGCGAGCGGGTCTACGCGTGGAAGAGATCTGACGACCGGGATCCCGCCGCCGGGATGATCGTCTGCACGACTGCCTCGGACAGCGACGGAACGCTGGGTGGCCTCGTCCGCCTCAGTGAGGAAGCCCGGCTATCGGCCCTCATACGCGATGCTCTCCGGGTATCCTCGAGGTGTTCCTCGGACCCCATCTGCGCTTCCCGGACTCCGCAGGACCCCGAGGACTTCTTGCATGGGGCAGCGTGCCATTGCTGCTCATTCGTCTCCGAGACCTCGTGCGAGCGCGGCAACCGTTTTCTTGACCGGCGGTTCCTGCTGTCCCTACCGGGATCAGACCTTGGTTTTTTCGGGCGGCCAGATGTCCATTGACGCAGCGCGTCGGACTCTTGCTCGGGAACTGACCGGCGATGAGGCGAGCAAACTCGCCGAGCGACTCGAGTCGGGGGTAACTCTCGCCCAGGCACTCCAGATGATCGCGCCCAGCAGAAAAATGAAGATCAAGCACCTCTTGGCCGACGCAGGTCTGAATGTGGACCGACGGGGCCTAGTGCAGGTTCTCCGAGCCATCCAAGACGCTACGGATGCCCACACGCACTCCATCGACGCGATCTGGACGACCCCGTCGGGCCTGGCGAAGACAGGTTCACTCACCTCATCTCTCGGCCAGCTCGTCGCGCACGCCCGTGACTCAGTCGTATGTGCGACCTTCAACTTCCAGCGGTCCTCCGCTCAATGGGAAGCACTCCGCCTGGCAGCCGCTCGACCTGATCTAGCCGTCCGGGTGTACGTGGACCGCGACGCCGCCGACAAAGACCCTGCTCCGTGGAAACCTTCCACTCAAGAGGTGGCAGACGAACTAGCGGGAGCCACCGTGCTTCGGTCCCGCCCAATGCGTGGAAAACAGGTCCGCAGTCACGCCAAGTTCTTTGCCATCGATCACCGGACATTGGTGGTGACGAGCGCCAACTTCTCGAAGAGCGCCGAGGTCCACAACGTCGAACTCGGGCTGAAGATCGAAGATCCGGTGCTGACCGTGGCGATCGAGAACCAGATGCGCGACCTCGAGCGGTATGTCTACGAAGTAGTTCAGAGGACGTGAGGATGGCCGATCGCCAGCCGGCTCCTCGGCCGCAGCACCTCACCACACGAACCGGAGTTCCTATTGTCGACATTTGACTGTTCGCTGACCTCCATCCGGATTGAGAGCCTGCGCGGGTTCACCAACTCCACGCTGCGCCTAGACCAAGACCATCTGTTCTTGGTCGGTCCGAACAACTCCGGGAAGTCGTCATTGCTGCGCATATTGGAGTGGGCGGTGAACAAGGCCGACTCCGATCTGCTGACGGGACGCCGCTACTTGACGCAGGCGGAGAAGGACCTCCTGCTCCCAGCCGCGGAAACTCAAGGACGGGCGCGGCGCATAACGCTCCACATCGCCATCCCCGACGGTAGGCGGCGACGACGATTCAGCGCCGTGTCCGGCGAGGCTCAGATCCGCCTTAAGGTGAAGCGAGACCGAGTGTCTGCACATCTCGGAGCGCCCAAGAGGAACGAGCAGGACACGTCGGACGGACTAGCACTGGAACTACTGCGTGCATTGAGGCAACGCGCTCACTTCGTCTACGTACCGAACACACGAGACGTCGCGTCCGCGCCCTTCAGGGCCGCCTTGATCGAGCAGTCACGGATCCTGCTCAAGGAAGCAATGACCCCATCAGGGGCTGGCCGGCATCCCGCGCCAGTCAGGGCGGCGCAGAACTCAGCGGAAGCGCTACGGACCCAGGCGACCAAGACCCTCGGCCAATTGGAAGAGCAACTCACTTCTCACGCCGCTGGCCTCTTCGATAAGGCATCCGTGACCGTACCTTTGCGGACGGAAGCCTTGGTCGACCTCTTGGCTGACCATGCAGAACTTCGCCTCAGCACTGGAAACCACGACAGCAACCTCGTGCCGGCGCACGAGGTTGGTTCCGGTCTGCAGTCATTACTCTTTGTCGGTCTGATGAGGTCAGCGTCAAAATCCCTCGACCGTCGCGTGGTCCTGCTCCTAGAGGAGCCCGAGACCTTTTTGCACCCCGCGGCTCAAAGGGAGCTGGCGCAGACCCTCTTGGATTCAGATGAACTTAAGTTCGTCGCGTCCACCCACAGCGCAGCCATCCTCGATGAGGTGAAGGCATCCCAGGTCGCCCTGTTGCGTGATCATCGCATCTACTCCCCCACCGCACTCGACCCATCCCGAGCAGCAATCGACTCCGCATTCATGTCTGGTCAGGGTTCTGAGGCCATCTTCGCACGCTCGGTCCTGCTGGTCGAAGGGCCCGGCGACCTCGCCGCCTTTGAGCAGCTCCGTCGCAGAATCGCGAGGCTCGAAGGAATGAGTCGCGTAGCCAGCGAACTCGCGGTCGTGCAGGTCGGCGGCTGCGAACGTTTCAGCCCGTGGATCCGCCTGCTCCGAGGGTTCGTCGACGCAACGAAGAGCGAAGGCATCGCCTGGTTCGCTTTAGCCGATGGGGATGCTGGCACGAAACTCCGTAAAGGTCTGCGCGAGGCGAAAGTGACGGTCCCCGAAGGCCTGAGTCTCGAGATGGACGCCACGAAGAACTCGCACACGAGCCGTGATGTCGAAGCTCATCAATCAGCCGTCGCGAGGTTCAACGCCATGGCGGAAGCCGCCGAGGTACGGGCCGCCCTGCTGCCCTTCGACCTCGAGTACGTGCTGCTCGCTAAGGCGAGCACGGACCTTGCTGCAGCTTGCGCCACCCACTTCAACGAGCCTGCCGACACAGGTCAGGAATTGGCTCACCGATTGGGCTCAACCTTCCGAACTCCCAAGAGGGACAGCGCGCCCAAAGCAGACTGGATGCGGGGTTACATTGCGCAGGTCACTCCTTGGGAGGACCTGCACCCCGAGGTGCGACACGTGCTTCGGTCATGGCTGCGTCCAGCGCTCGACGGCCGACCCATGCCGCGCGCACTCGCTGGGGACTGCTGACGAGCCGGAGAGTCTCACCAAGCCCGTGATCGCGGGCCACCCGGATCACGTCTTCCTTGAACTCTTTGGGATACCTGCCAGCCACGTGCACATCCTTCCAGCCAGAACCCCTGGTCCTAGCCGATCTGGAAGTCCCCTACTCGTTCAGCAGACCCAGCTGAACACCGACTCTGCGGCGATCCGGCACCGCCGCAATCAATTCGTGAGGAACCACCCCTCCAAACGTCTGCCTCTCGAGCGCATAATGGCGCCAGCCATCCCCGCTATCGAAAGAACCGCGACGTGTCTGATTCGACCTACGAGCTGCTCCTCGAGAAGCTGGACAAGATCTGGAACGGCTTCGGCGAGGACAAGGTCGGCAAGGGCTCAGCCTTCGAGCGCCCGATGGCCAGCTACCTCCGAACCGCCCCCGAGCGACAAGTGGGATCAGGTCGGCTTCTACGAAGCCAGCGACCTAATCACCGGTAGTGCCGTATCCGAGAGTCATTTTCCTCTCCGGTGGAAGGGAAGGTGGGCAAGGGGCCCCGCCCACGGCGACCCCGCCTGAGTACACGGGCCAGCCGCTGGCGAACGGTGTCGGTGGTGTCAGGAATCATCTCAGAGCGGCGGGGCGGGGAGTCTTGCGGAGGGGAGCACAGCATGTCGGGGTACACAGTCATTGACGTCGAGACGACAGGGTTGTCGCCGGAGCGAAACGATCGAGTCCTGGAGGTCGGGGTCGTCTACGTCTCTGACGAAGGCCAGATCCAGGACAGTTGGTCCACGCTGGTCAATCCTGGCCGCGATGTCGGGCCGACACGCATTCACGGGATCACCGCGAGCGACGTGCTCAACGCCCCTCGCTTCGAGGACCTGGCTCCCTACGTCCTGCGAGCGGTCGCTGGACGGACCATCGTCGCGCACAACGCCCCCTTCGACCTGCGGTTCCTGGCGCACGAGCTGAGGCGCGCCGGGCTCGGCGAGGGCGAGCGACCGTCCGCTCTCTGCACCATGCAGTGGTCCACGGCGTATCTTGATGCCCCCAGCCGCCGACTGATCGACTGCTGCCACGCGTCCGGGATCCAGTTGGACAACGCCCACTCCGCGTTGGCGGACGCCACCGCCACCGCCCAGCTGCTCGGGCACTACCTGCAACTGTCGAATCGCCAGCCGCCGTGGGCCGAGATCTTGCAGACCAGCCGCAACCACCCGTGGCCACGCTTCGACGGACCGTACCCAGCCGTGGGGATGCTGACCCGTGCGGCACAGCCCGCCGCTGAGGACGCGTGGATGGGATCCGTGGTCTCCCAGATGCCGCGTGCTGCCGATGTACGCACCGACAGCTACCTCGCCGTCCTCGAGACCGCGCTGCTGGATGATGTGATCGACGCGGAAGAGCAGGCTGCGCTGGTCAGCTTGGCTCGCGAGTCGGGACTGACACGTCAGCATGTGCTGCGGATCCACCACCAGTACGTCCTGGACATGGCCAAGGTGGCCACCCATGACCATGTGGTGACAGATGCCGAGCAGGCTGAGCTGGTCCGCACGGCACAGATCCTCGGTCTCGGCCCCGACGACCTCGAGCATGCTCTTGCCGTCGCCTGGCGCGAGACGAAGGCGGGACACTCGGCACCACGTCGTGAATCAACTGCTGGTATCACTCTCGAGGTGGGTGACCGAGTGGCGTTCACCGGCGACATGGCGATCGACCCACCCGTGCGGGAGGCCCGAGCACAGGCCGCGGGACTCACCACAGGCACCGTGACCAAGAAGGCGAAACTCCTCGTCGCCAGTGACCCCAACTCGTTAAGTGGAAAGGCCAACAAGGCGCGCACCTACGGAGTGCCCATCGTGTCCGAGCCGGCCTTCGACTCCCTGCTCACCGACTTCGAGCGCTCCACGCTCACCCCGAACGTCTGAAACCGGAGGACTCACATCCCCATGGAAGAGCACGACCCCCTCGTCGACAAGGCCACACGCCTCTTCACCTTCCTCGCCAAGGCTCAGCGCCTCAAGGAGAGGCCGGTGCGGGACGTCGAGCAGTACAAGCGTGGGGGCTTGGTGCGCTGGTTCAGCGACCTGCCCGAGCACGACGCCGTCCGGTGGAGCGACTCTGAGGCACCGAGCGACGCACCCCTGCTCGTGATCGACCGGTTGAACAAGGTCGACCCTCCCCCGATGCCAACAACCATCGGGCAGTGGGTGTCCGGAGGTGGCCTGCGGTGCGACGAGCGGCCAAAGCTGCGCTCGCACATCGTCACGGGAAGACGCTGGGATGAAGACGCCGAAGCCATGGTGGACGAGCAGGTCACCCTCGAAGAGCGTCCTGACGTTCAGGACGGCTTCGACCGCTGGATGTCGGAGTGGGACGTCTGGGCCGCCGAAGAGAAGGCAGCCATCCCCGTGCGGGACACCTATCGCGAGATCTTCGGCGCCCATGTGGAGTCCTCGCAAAATGCCGAGGAGAGTGAGCTCGTCCTCGGACTGGGACTCCTCGCGTGGAACAAGCTGGACCACCCACCGGTCCGCCGTCACATGTTCACCCTCAAGCTCGACGTGCACGTCGACGCCCGGACCGGTCAGCTGGTGGTCTCCGCCGACCCCGAGGCCATCGGTCTCAAGGCCGAGCTCGACATGCTCGAGCCCGAGGCCTTCCCCACCAGGGAGCTGCCGATCACGACAGAGGAGCGCGCGGCGCAGTTCATGTCGCCCCCACTGGACCGAGCAGCCCTGGACGAGCTCGGGTCCATGACGATCCACGAGCTCGACCCCGAGGGTCGCTATCTGGACGAAGGGGGCAGCCACGCCCCGACCGACACCGCGACACTCTCGTGGTCTCCTGCCCTGATCCTGCGGCCCCGACCCAAGATCGGGCTGGCGCAGGCCTTCGAGCAGATCGGAGCAGACATCGCCGAGGCGGGCCGAGTCCCTGCAGGTCTCCGTCCCCTGCTCGACCCGAGCCAGGCGCCTCCCAGCCAGGCCGACCCGAGCCCCGGCGCGTTGCTGGACGTCGGCGGCGACATCTTCTCCCCGCTGCCGCTCAACCCCGTACAACGGCAGATCCTGGAGCGTGTCGACCGCAACGCGCAGACCCTCGTGCAAGGGCCTCCCGGCACGGGCAAGACCCACACGGCGGCGGCGCTGCTGTCCCACCTCCTGGCACAGGGCAAGCGGGTTCTCGTCACCGCGCACACCGACCGCGCTCTGCACGAGGTTCGTGGGAAGTTGCCAGAGTTGATCAGGCCGCTGGCCGTGTCAGTCATCGGCGCCAGCCGTAGCGACATGGCCGAGCTGCGGACGGCTGTCGACACGATCTCCCGCAACGCCACCGAGCATGACGTGACGCAAACGGATCGAATGATCGAGGAGACCCTCCTGCACGTCCAGGAGCTCCGCGGCGAACGACAACGCCTCAACGAGACACTGCTCGACGCGCGCGAGCGTGAGACCACGGTGCTCACTCACGCTGGGTACTCCGGGACCCTGGCTGGGATCGCTCAGGACTACGAGGCCGAACGTGCGGCGCACAGCTGGATCAGCGCGCTGATCGGGACGTCATCGCACCCGGTCGAGGTGCTGTCCGACAAGGAGGCACTCGAGTGGCTCGGCCTGCTGCGTGACGAGCGGCTGGAGGTCCACGGGGCCGAGGCTCGCAAGCGCACACACGATGTCGCAGCGCTCCCCTCCCCCGAGGACTACGCCACCCAGGCGGCCACCTTGGCTGACGCAGAGAGCCGACAGCAGTCATTCCGCAAGGTGTCGGACCACGCCGCTCGTACACCGCTGGCTGACCTTCATCGGGAGGACCGGCTCACCTTCCGCAGTCGGCTCCACAAGGTTGTGGGCCTCGTCCGCGACGTCTCGCAGCTCCGTGCGGCATGGCTCAAAGACGCGATCTCCGACGTCCGGATGGGAGTCACGGACGTCTGGGACGCTCGCTACCGCGACATCGTCGCCCAGCTGGAGTACGTCGACGTCCGGACGAATTTCCTTGGCTACGACACCCGGGTGGACACGGTCGGAGATCCCAACACCAACATGCAGCTGGCCCAGGCACTGCGACAGCACATTGCCTCCGGCTCAGCGATCAAGACCAACGTGGACGGCTCGGTCAAGACGGGCATGTTCACACCGTCGATCGTGAAGCAGTGCATGCCGTTCTTTAATGCCGTCAAGGTCAATGGACGTGCTGCCACGACCACGGAGCTCATCGACAGGTTCACCGCTTATCAAGAATCCCTCTGGGCGCTCGAGCGGATGGACCGCGGTTGGCCCGCGGGCACAGTCATCCCCCCGGAAGACACCCTCAGCGAGCGAGCCGCCTGGCACCGCGCGCAGGTACAGACCCTGGGGCGCGTCCTCGGGATGCGTCAGCAGCTCAACGAAATCGACGGATACGTCCGGGACCACAAGATGCCGGCCATCGACTGGACCGACCTCGACCGGGTGATCGAATACGGATCCGTCGTGGACGCCCTAACAGCCGAGGAGGAGCACGGCGAGGCAAGCGCCCCCCTTCGCGCCCTCTACGAGCAGCTGGCGACGGTCACCAAGTGGGGCGATCAGGCCGACTGGATCGTGCCCATGCAGAAGGCGATCGACACCAGCGACCACCTGTCTTACGCGGAAGCGCACTCGCGAGGCGTGCAGCTGGCGGAGGTCGCACGAGACCTTGACCGTCGGCGGGAGTTGACCCGTCGCGTCGAGCAGGCTGCTCCGGGCCTGGCCGACGCGGTGACGGCCGACCCGCAACTGCCGGTGTGGGACGAGCGCGTAGCTCGGCTCGAGGAGGCCATCGCGTGGGCGGCCACTGGTCACTGGATCCTCGAGCAGGAAGCGCTGGACGCCAACGACCTGCAGGACGAGATCTCGCAGATCGAGGACCGCCTGCAGGGCGCTGCCGAATCCGTGGCCGCGATGCGCGCTTGGAACCAAGCGGTCAACCCTGACCGCCTCACGCTAGGTTCTCGCGCTGACCTGACCCAGTATTCCCAGCTGGTGCGACGCCTGGGTAAGGGGACAGGTAAGTACGCCACGAAGCAGCGAGCCGAGATCCGCGAGTCGCTGGACCGGTGTCGCCCCTCAGTACCCGTGTGGATCATGCCGATCTACCGCATCGTCGAACAGCTGCGTATCAGCGAAAACATGTTCGACGTCGTCCTCATCGACGAGGCATCGCAGGCGGGCTTGGAAGCGTCCTTCCTGCAGTACCTCGCACCCAAAATCGTCGTGATCGGTGACGACAAGCAGGTCTCCCCGACCGCTGTCGGCGTCGACCAGCAGGCCCTCCGGGACCTGGCTGAGCAGTACCTCCACGACGACCGGTACAAGGCGTCTTGGCTCGATCCCGCGCGTTCGCTCTTCGACGAGGCACTCATGCGTTACGGCGGCCAGCTCACGCTGACCGAGCACCGGCGATGCGTCCCCGAGATCATCGGCTTCTCCAACCGCATCGCCTACGAACCGAACGGCATCCGTCTCGTCCCCGTCCGTCAGTTCGGCGCCGACCGGCTCGAACCCATCAAAATCACGCACACCGCCGAAGCATTCGAAGAGGGCGCCAGTAGTAGCAAGATCAACCGAGTCGAGGCCCGAGCGCTCGTTGACTCCCTCAAGGAGTGCTTGGAGAACCCGGGCTACGACGGGCGGACCTTTGGCGTCATCTCCCTCTTGGGGACGGCGCAGGGCAAGTACATCGAGTCGATGCTGCTCGAAGAGGTGGGCGCGGACGAATGGGAGCAACGTCAGCTGCGTGTGGGCTCCCCGGCAGAGTTTCAGGGTTCGGAGCGCGACATCATCTTCCTCAGCATGGTGTCTTCTGCTGAGCCGGGACGCCGCGTGGCGGCTCTGACGCGGGACATGTATATGCAGCGGTACAACGTCGCCGTCAGCCGAGCTAAGGACCAGGTGTGGCTCTTCCACACCATCGGCGTCAGGGACCTCAACAACGAGCAGGACATGCGCTTCCAGCTCCTCGATTACGCCTATGGAGTGACTCAACGGGGCCGCGACCTGGACGTCGGAGAATCCCCGGTCGTGCCGGATGACGAGAGAGTCGAGGGATTCGACTCACTCTTCGAGCAGCGCGTCTACAACCGAATCGTCGATCGTGGCTTCGCGGTGCTGCCCCAGCTCGAGGCACAGGGATATCGCCTGGACCTCGTCGTGGTCGGCGCCAACGGCAAGCTCGCAGTCGAGTGCGACGGCGACCGTTGGCACGGACCTGATGCCTACGCCGCGGACCTCGCTCGTCAGCGAGACCTCGAACGGTGCGGGTGGACCTTCTTCCGCGTGCGGGAGTCGGCCTTCTACGTCGACAAAGCGGCGGCCCTTGCGCCCCTGTGGCAGAAGTTGGAGGACCTCGATATCCGGCCGGCTGACTACCTGGACGAAGAGCCTCTCGATGAGGTCTCCGACAGCGCCGGCGCCGTCGAAGCCCCCGCTGAGCTCACCGAGGCGCCTACCAAGGTGCACGACAGTCCCATCGAGGACGTCTCCCCTGCTGCGGACACCGACGTCGAGGAGCCTCACTGGACCTCACTCATCCCGGAGTCCGAAGAGGAGGAGGCCGCACTCGATTCCTTCGCCTTCGAGGGAGCGGGTCAACACGGCACTGAGCAGGAGTGGTCAACCCAAAACGCGGCAACGCGCGCACCCTCTGCGCTCCCACCGCCTCCCCCGCCCGCGCCCGTCGTCGAGACCATGGTCAGCACACGCACCGAGGTGACCGACGCGAGCACCGCATCCGAGAGCCCCGAAGCAGCGGCCGCAGACACATTTGAGGGGCAGCTGCCTGCCTATGACGTCTTCGCCGGGTCCACCGTCCCCGTAGGCGAGGCGACGACTAACGAGATCATCGACGGCCTCGAGCAGATCGTCACGGCCGAGGGCCCACTGACCGGCGAGCGGCTCGCGCGGTGCTATGTGACCGCGTCGGGCGGCAAGCGGGTCGGCAAACTCATCGCCAAGGAGTTGAACTCAGCGGTGACACGTGCCGAGCGCTCCGGCCGCATCGTTTCGGACAACCCACTTCAGCAGCCTGGAATCAAGCCGAAGACCTTCCGACTGCCCGACCAGCCGGCCGTGACCCTGCGCATGCTGGGTCCCCGCACCCTCGACGAGGTCCCTCCGGCTGAGCTCGCCGCAGCGATGCACTTCTCGGAGAGAGAGCATGGCGCGATCAGTGATGAGGAGATCATGAGGACCACCCTGTGGCTCTTTGGCCGAAAGTCCCTGACCCAGGCAGTCCGGGACCGCATGGACCCGGTGCTGGCGTTGGTGCGGCGGCAAGAGATCGGGGCCGACTACTCAGAGGACGGCGTGTCATGACCAGTACCGAAGCATTCGAGGACGAGGTCTCGGTCCGCGAAGAGATCCGCCGTTTCCTGTCGCAGGATGAGACACGGCTGGGTGATGTCTTCCGGTTGCGCGAGGAAGGACTGACCGCCTCCGACATTGCCGAACGTCTTGGAGTGCCGAGTGTGGGTTTCGCGTACTCGTACGGCCAGCTCCTCGACGCGCTCATCGATGGGGTGCTTCCGAGGAATAGCGCTCACATCGCGCGGCAGGCCGCCGGACGTACCCGAACTCTGCTCAAGTCCAAGAGCTGGTCACCCGGAGCACGCGCATGGCTCGAACAGCTGGAGACGCAGCTGGACACCTTGGCGGCCGACGAAGTCATACGCGCACGAGAGGAGGACGAGGCACGGGATCGCACCGAGCAAGCCGAGGACACGGGGCAACCCGGCATCTACGTCTACGCGCTCCCCCACTACCTGCGCTACCCGTACGACCCCGAGCGCGGACACACGCTGCTCAAGGTCGGTCGGTCGCAGGTCGACGTCTACCAACGTTCAGCGCAGCAAAAGCGTACGACGGCCCTTCCGGAGGACCCGCTCCTGCTGCGGGTCTACGCAACCAGAGCCGAGGACGCGCCAGCGACAGAGCGATACTTCCACACCTTCCTCGAGGACGCCGATCACCACCGCAACCGCTCAACACGGGCTGGACGTGAGTGGTTCCTGACCACCACCAAGTTCCTCGATCGTCTCGCGACTGAGAAGGGCCTCGACGTCGAGGTCATCAACGACCTCGATCCGGCTACGGACTGACATGCCGTCGACGATCGGATGGCTCGACACCACCGTCGAGCAGCAGCGCATCGCGCGAGAGATGGTCTCGCTCTTCATGGTGAGCGAGTCCCGCGACGAGCTCGGGATCGGCCAGATCCGCGACGTCATGAGCAACTGGATGTTTCCCGGGACCTCCGTGCTGCAGGCGCGCGCGAGGTACTTCGTCCTCGTTCCCTGGTGCCACCTCGTGGCGGAGCAGCGCGCCCGACGGAGGGGCCGTGACCTGGCGCAGCAGGTGCGCGAGGTCCAGCTCGAGATGATCGAGACGATGCGGCGCGATCACGGCGATGCCGAGGGCCTGATCGGAAAGCAGTCCGGCCGAGCGCTCAAGGGGCTCCCCCGCGATCTCTTCTGGACTGGCCTCATGACCTTCGACATCCGTCGTTCCGAAGGCGACCTCCCCCGCCGTCGTGGCCCCGTCGAGGGCGAGGTCACCGAGATGGCCAACCGGCAGCCCACGGCATGGGACCCAGACCTACCCGCCGTCCCCGAAGGGTTCCCGAACGACGTACCCGGCGGCCTCGACATGTCGGCTGAAGAAGCACAGTGGCTGTATGAGCGGATGCGCACCGACCGCGAGGACACCTATCTCGCCCACCTGCTCGCCCTCGACCCGGCGCTCATCGATGTGGCCGGCGCACCGTGGGAAGTGGCGACCAATACGCCCTTCGCGTCGGTGAGGCACGCCCAACAGTTCAGTCTCGTCATGGAGGGCGCCTCGCTGCTCTACAACCTCCTCGTCGCCGAGCGCTACGAGGACCACTCGGACCTCAACCGCCTCGACGGAGTCGACCTCGGCGCCAGATACCGGGACAAGATCGCCGACTGGTCCATCCGGCTGACCAGCACTGCACCGCCCGGGTCGTGGGACCTCGACGAGTTCATCTCAGAGGTGAACTCCCGCAACCATCGGATCAGCCATCGCACATGGGCCTTCGTCGTCGACTGGGTCACCCTCCTCCAGCACGAGGGACCGGAGGCAGTGGCGGACTCCCCCGAGGCCCGCCGCCTCATCACGGCTCGGGAGAGCCGAAAGGGTGCCAAGTCGCGCCTCACGGACAACTCGAAGACCCTCGAGACATGGAGCGGCGACTCCGGCAGCGGCGCCCTGACCTACCGTTGGCCCGTCATCAAACGGCTGCTCCTCGACATCAACCAGGGACGTGGGACCCAGGAGGTCGCCAATGTTGACGCCTGACGCCCGCACTGTCCTCCTCGACGACCTGCGCGCACCCACCGGGTACACGATCGAGCATGCCGTCGCCACGACCTTCACGCTCGACCTCACCGCGGCGATGCTGCCTCCCTTCGCCATCGCCGACATCGGGATCACCGGGCGACGGCCAGACCCGATCACCCTTCTGCAGGCTTTGCGGCACGCGAGCGACAAGGTCGACATCTTTTGCCAAGCAGGCTCCATCGGAGTCCCGCGGAGCGAGGACCTCGTGGCCTTCCTCGAGCCGATGATCCACCAAGTCGTCCCGACGAGAAATCTCTTCCACCCCAAGGTGTGGGTCATGCGCTTCGTCGCCGACGACGCGCAGCCGAGGTATCGGCTCCTCGTCCTCAGCCGCAACCTCACCCACGACAACACGTGGGACATCGCCGTCCGGCTGGACTCGGAGTCCATCTCGGACGAGTCGCTCGAGATCAACGCCCCTCTCGTCGCACTCCTGCGGTGGCTTCCCGAGCACGTCCACCACATCGACGCCGACCGGGCGACACGACTCCGCTCGCTCGCCGACGATCTCTCGCACGTGACGTGGGAAAGGCCAGCGGACGTCGAGAGGCTCTCCTTCCACGTCGTCGGGCTCCCTGGGCACGACACCCTGTCGCTGCACGCCGGTCGCCACCTGGTCATCTCCCCCTTCGTGGAGGACGACGGCTTGGCGAGGGCCACCCATGGCCAGCAGGAGGTGCCAACCTTGATCTCCCGGCAAGAGACCCTCGATGCTCTGTCGGGTGACGCGCTCGATGGCGTCGACGCGTACACGCTGGCAGCGGACGTCGACGTCCCCACCACCGATGAGACGGGTGAGGACGAACCCGACGTACCGCTGCTGCACGGTCTGCACGCGAAGGTCTACGTGCTCGAGCCAACCGACAAGTGGACCAAGGCCAGGGTCCTGCTCGGGTCGAGCAACGCGACGACGCCCGGCCTGACGGGTAATGTCGAGTTCCTCGTGGAAGTCACGGGTCGACGGGACCGGCTCGGCATCGACTGCATCCTGCCTCCCGATGCGGAGAGCCGCAACGGGTTACGTGCACTCATCGAGCCGTACGTCCGGCAGCCGCCGCTCGACCACGAGGACGAGCGGACACGGCGACGTCTGCAGGGCTCACTGCGGTCGATCGCAGCCATCGAGCACCTCGTTGAGATCTCCGACGAGGACACGTCAGTCGACGGGCAGACGTACCGCGCCACGATCTCGACCTGCGCCGACTACCCATCCACGGAGGCCTCGGTCTCCGTCGCTCTCCTGACACGTCGGGCCAGCACAGCTGACGTCGAACGGCGCCCGCACCTCGTCGTCCACCACCTGCCCCCGGCGGACATTTCGCCATGCGTGATCGTGACGGCTTCGGAGGGCGACATCACCGAGTCCACAGTCGTCCTCGGACGCCTCGTCGGCGCCCCCGATAGTCGATTGGACGCCGTCATCGCCCGACAGATCGATGATCCGGAGAAGTTCATCCGACTGCTGATGCTCATGCTGAGCCTCGGCAACCCCTCCGAACTGGCTGCTCTCCTGGCGGCACACCGAGGCTCTGGCAGCGGAAGCGGCAGTCTCGACATCACCACCTCCGGGGTGCTCGAGCTGGTCCTGCGGGGCCTGAGTACCGGCGGCGCTGGCATCGAGGACCTCGATCGCCTGATCACCAAGGTGCTGGACGACGACGTCCTGCCGGATGGCTTTCGCGAATTCTGGAGCCAGGTATCCCAAGCCCGCCGATTGCTGGAGGACAAGCGATGAGCGACGAGCGGTTCGTCGCCGAGCCGGTGCTCGAGGGACTCAAGGGGTTCCAGCGCGACACCGTCGAGCACGTCTTCAGGGCACTGCACGGTGAGGGGGGCTCCAACCGCTTCCTCGTCGCGGACGAGACCGGCCTCGGCAAGAGCATCGTCGCCCGAGGGCTCATCGCCAAGACCATCGAGCGACTCCAGGACGACGACAGTGTCCAGCGGATCGACATTGTCTACGTCTGCTCCAACATGGACCTGGCTCGTCAGAACATCGGGCGGCTCAACGTGACGGGCGAGCAGGAGGTGGCCTTCAGCAGCCGTCTCACCCTGCTCGGTCAGCACTCCGCCCGGCTGAACCAACTGGAGGGGCGGCGGACCTTCCACGGCAAGCCGGTCAACCTCGTGTCCTTTACGCCGTCGACCTCCTTCGACCCTGGGCACGCCACGGGACAAGCCCGTGAGCGGGCTCTCCTCGTCCTCGTCCTGGAGCAAGTCCTCGGGATGGCTTCCAGAGAGAGGGGCTGGACGACGAACCTGCTCCGCGCCTCGGTCTCGAGCGTGAAATCGATGCGGGGCTACGTCTCGGACATGGAGGCCAGCCTCGAGCACGGCATCGACGACTCTGTCATCGAGCGGTTCGCGCAGGTGGCCAGTACGGCATCCGCCTCCGGAGAGCCGCCATTGGACCAGTTCAGGGCGCTGCTCGACGAGGTGATGGTGCACCGCAGCGTCACGCAGGTCCATCGCGCCCGATCCCACAGGATCATCGGTGCACTGCGCCACGATTTGGCCAAAGCAGGTATTGCCACCCTCGAACCCGACCTCGTGATCCTTGACGAGTTCCAGAGGTTCCGACCACTACTCGCCCGGGACAATGACGCCGGCGCCCTGGCCCACGACCTCTTCTCCTTCCCTGCGGCGAAGGTCCTGCTCCTATCGGCTACCCCATACAAGCCGTTCACATACGCGGAGGAGACCGAGGACCACGCCTCAGACTTCCTGCGCACGATCCGCTTCCTGCACGACGAGCCCGAGGGATCATCCCCAGCCACCGACCGCATCGCTGACCTCCTTGCGGACTACCGACGGGACGTGACCACGGGGCAGGACGCGACCGCTGCGGCCGACGCAGCAAGTGGAGCACTCCTGCGCGTCATGTGCCGTAACGAGCGACCACTCATCGGGGACCGCTCGATGCTGGACGTGCGGCTGCGGTCGGCAGGTCACATCACCGCCGAGGACCTCGCCGGATACGTCCGGTTGAAGCAACTGGCCGATGTCGTGGATCCGCGAGCCGGCCTCGTGGGCATCGACTACTGGAAGTCGGCGCCGCACTTCCTCACCTTCTGCAACGGATACCGGCTGAGGGACCGGATCAAGGAGTGCTCGGCTCCAGAACTGTCTGATGCACTGCGGGCCGCGCAGCACCTCACCCGCGATGACATCGACACGCGCCGACCCATCGACCTCGGCAATGCACGCATCCGGCAGCTGGCGGACGAACTCGCTGACAGCGGACTGTGGCGCCTGCTCTGGATGCCCCCTTCGTTGCCCTATCTCGCCTCAAGCGGCCCCTACGCAGGGATCGACCAGACCGAGGTCACCAAACGGCTGGTCTTCTCCGCCTGGACCGCGACCCCCGCCTCCGTGGCCAGTCTGCTCAGCTACGAGGTCGACCGCCAGATCCACGAGGTGTCAGCGGGCGGCATGTCCGAGCGCGGTCAGATGCTCGTCTACCGAGGCCTGTCGGAGACCGGCCGACCGCAGTCGATGACGACACTCATGACCTTCTGGCCCATGCCGGGACTGGCTCGACTCGCTGACCCTCGCGAGCATGCGAGGCGTCACGGTGTCACTGGTGTCGACGACTTCCTGACGGAGGTCATCCCGAGCCTCCGCGCAGAGTTCGATGGCGTCAGCGGGACCGGCAGTGATGCGGACGGCGACGAGGAGCAACGCGCGTGGCACTCAGCCTTCGCTCACCCGTCGTCCTGGCCGCGCGAGAGCGGCACGACCACGGCGATCACGCAGGCCATGGCGCCCACCGCCAAGGCGACGGCCATCGACCATCAACGCGAGCAGACGGAAGCCTCGCGGCTCCTGAGCGAGCACGTGCACTTTGCCTCTGAACTGGACGCCAGCCCCACTCTGCGCGACGAGGACGTCCGCATCCTCGCGGAAGTCGCGGCCTTCTCCCCCGCCAACATCAGCTGGCGAGTCCTCCAGCGGCTCTTCGGGGAGCAGGACAATGTCTCCGCCGACGGCATCATGGTCGCTGCCGCGGCTCTGGCCGGCGGTCTGCGTACGCTCTTCAACACACCCCACGCCACCGCGATCGTGCGCGCCGCAGGTGAGAGGGGCCAAGAGCTCCCTCAGTGGCGCCGTGTCCTCGGCTACACGGCGACGGGAAACCTCGAGGCCGCACTCGAGGAATGGCTCTTCAACCGACGCAACGAGGTCGCGCGCGACTGGTCCGATGCGTCCTTGCTCACCTTCACCAACGACGAGGCCGCCGCGATCAGCCTGCGCACGTCGACGCTGACGGCCTTCGACGCCAGCGCCCATGGCTCCGAGGATCCGACGATCCGCTTCCCGATGCGCTTCGCCGTCCGGTACGGCGCCAGGGACTCACACGGTGGGGACGATGCCCGCATGCCCGAGGTGCGGGCATCCTTCAACAGTCCCTTCTGGCCCTTCGTCCTCGTCTCCACCTCGGTCGGTCAGGAGGGCATCGACTTCCACTGGTGGTGCCACGCGATCATGCACTGGAACATCCCACCCAACCCGGTCGACTTCGAGCAGCGCGAAGGGAGGGTCGACCGCTTCCGCGGTCACGCGATCCGGAAAAACATCGCCGCCAAGCATGGAGGCACTGCGCTCGGCGGCAATGGGGCGAGTCCCTGGCCAGACCTCTTCGAGCTGGCGACCGACCTGCGCCAGGAGCACGGCCACTTCACGCCCGACTGGGTCTACCCCGGGCCAGCCAAGATCCAGCGGCACCTCGCCCCCTACGCCAGGAGCAGGGATGAGGAGCAGTACCGGAAAGTCGAGCGCGACGTGGCGCTCTACCGACTGGCCCTGGGGCAGCCTCGACAAGAGGACATGATCGCCTTGGTGCGGAAGCAGACTGGCGCAAGGGCCAGCCCGGCGCGGATCAACCTCAGACCGGAGACGCCAACCCAGCCCCCGTAAAAGCTGCCCACAAGGCCGAGCCACCTGCACCCGTGGAGCGAGACTCGATCACCCAGTCAGGTCGATGAAGTCAGGAAAGCCGTCGGCACGCTCGTCGCGTGACCCGGCCGGGCATCCTCAGCGGCTCTAACCGTCACGTGGCTGGAGTTCTTTCTGACGGCCGCTGGCCCTCAGTGCATTTCACTCGTCCATCCTGGCGAACGGTTTGCCATCCAGCGATGCTTGAAGGACGCGACGCCCAAGAAGCCTCCGCCTGGCGAGACTCCGTCGCGCTGGAAAATCACTCGGCCGGTCTGGAAGAAGGGCGCTCTGTGAGGAGAGCCGCGCCAGCCTGCTCCTGACCCTGCCCGTTGTCGAGGACGAGCTCGCCTGTGCTGTCCGTGAGCTCTGCCAGCTTCCTTGGTTTGGCAAGTCTCGCCTTGCTTCAGACTTTGGCTTGCAGTAGCCAAGGTGCGACCGTCACGGTAGGGGGCCGATCGACCGGCCACTCAGCGACCTGAGGATCCTCGACATTCTCACCTGGTCCAGCCGTGGTGGGAGGGCGCTTCCACCCGCAGAGTAGGAGCATCCGTCGGTTCCCGCACGGACAGCAGCCCGATGCCTCCCAGGAGACCCCCGCTGGGCGCGAACTCTCCTCCGTCGCTGGCCTCACCCAGCGTTCAAGACCGCCCACGCGATGAGTTGATCCAAGCGACGGACGTCGACCTTCCTTCCCAGCTCGATCGTGATGTGGCCGGCTCGGGTCCACATCTGCAGCTGCGAGTTGAAGTCGAACATCCCGCCGGCGTTCTCGGTGGACCACCTGTCGATGCGGCTGTAGGGCACGGAGTGCACCTCGACCTTCTTGCCCGACAGACCCTGCGCATCCCGGACGATGAGTCGCTTCGTGGTGAAGGCCGCGGAGTCTCGGGAGGTCTTGTACGCGACGACGGCCTGCTCCCCTTCGACGAGAAGGGCGGTGACGTCCTCGGGGATCGGGATCTCTTCGACCAAGGTCCACGAGCTGATGTCGGTGTTGTCCATGCTGCGCAGCATGGCGCATCCACCCACGCCCTGGGGCCTTCTGCTGCCCTCACCATCACGACGCAGCAGCCTCCGCCTCACCGGCCGCAGCCCGCCGCCCCTGCGAGTTGACCAGGTAGATCCCCACCGCCACGGCAGCCCCGCCGGCGAGCAGCCCCGCGTGGAGTGTCTCCCCGAGCACGAGGACGCCGAGCGTGGTGGCGATGATCGGCACGGCGAAGATCCACGAGCTCACCACGCTCGCCTTGCCGCGCCGCAGCAGCACGAACTGCAGCCCGAAGCCCCCGATGCTGCCGCCCACACCCGCTCCCAGCACGCCGACGAGCAAGGGCACGCCCCACGTCACCGTGCTGGTGCCCCACAGGGCGATGAGGCTGACCGGGAGCAGGCCGTAGATGTTCTGCCACAGCAGGACGCTCCAGACGGACACATCGGAGGGCAGCGACTTGAAGACGAGCGTGCCGGCGGCCCAGGCGACGGCCGCTCCGAGGAGCAGGAGGGCCGAGCCCGCCGGCGTGAGGTCGGCACTCAGCTCGCCCGCGACGACGAGCGCGACCCCGAGCCATCCGGTCATCAGACCCAGCACCTGCCGGCTCGAGAGACGTTCGTGCAGGAGCACGACAGCACCGATGGCCACGAGGAGCGGCTGCGTGTAGACCAGCACCGAGGCGATCCCGACCTGGGCCTCCACCAGTCCCGCGTTCTGGAAGACGAGGAAGCCGGCGACGTTGGTGGCACCCAGAGCGATGCAGTAGCGGTGGATCCCCCGTCCGCCGAGGAAGCCGCTGTGGCTGTCGCGACGCCAGATGACGATGACCAGGAGCACCGCGATCGCGGACAGCACCCGCAGGAGCGCGAAGGCCTCCGGCGAGGACTGCGACAGCCCGGCCTTGATCGCCAGGAACGCCGAGCCCCAGATCGTCCACAGGCCCGCGATCACGGCGGGCGTGGACGTGAGCAGCCGGATCACGTCACACCCTTCGACCGCGGGCCGTCAGCCATCGTGGCTCAGCCTGCGCCGACGATGAGCAGCACGCCGGCGAAGATCAGCCCGCTGAGCAGCAGGGTGATGAAGGTGTACCCGAGGATGTCGCGGACCTTCAGCCCGGCCACCGCGAGGAGGGGGATCGCCCAGAACGGCTGGATCATGTTGGTCCACTGGTCGCCGTAGGAGATGGCCATGATGACCACGGACTGGTCGACCCCGAGCGCCCTCGCCGGCTCGGCAAAGAGCGGCGCCATCACGGTGAACTGCCCCCCACCGGACGGGACGAACATGTTGAGCAGGCCGGCAGCGAGGAAGGTCCACAGGCCCAGGGTCCCGGGGGTGGAGATGTCGATGAAGAATTCGCTGATGACATCCACGAGCCCGCTGACGCTCATCATGCCGATGATCCCGGCGTACAGGGGGTACTGCAGCAGCACCTCACCGACGGTGCGCCCACCGCGCACGATCAGGGCGGCCAGCTCACTGGCATTGCCCACGAGGAGCATGATCAGGGCGAGGAAGGTCCAGTTGACGATGTCCAGCGTCAGGTCGAAGCCGTTCTTGCCGAAGTACAGCACGAGGTAGGCGCCGAGGAGCACGCCCAGAGCGAGGGTGAAGAGCCGCAGGTGCTCCAGGCGGTCCGCCGGCGTCCGGCTCCGGCCGGCCTCCGGGGCAGCGCTGTCCGCGGGAGCGTCCACCGCGTCGAAGACGGCGTCGGGCGCGGGGACGATGTACTCGTGCTCCTTGGGCGCCAGCAGCATCATGGCACCGGCGATCACCACCAGCGTGACCACCGTGGCGATGATGTTCCAGGTGGAGAAGGTGGTCCGGGTGATGTCCACGAGTCCACCGGGAAGCTCGGAGTACGCCCCGCCCTCGGTGGCGGCGTTCAGCGGTCCCGAGCCGGAGTAACCCATGTGCCAGACCACGAATCCGCTGTAGGCGGAGGCGACGAGCAGCGGGTAGTGCAGCTTGACCCCGCGACTGCGCGCCACGCGGGCCACCTCGACCGAGATGACGCCACCGACGATCAGCCCCAGACCGAAGCTGATCAGCGAGCCGAGCCCGGCGATGATTGTCACGAAGCCGTACGCCTGGCGGGGGGTGCGCGGCACCGAGGCCACGCGCACGAGCAACCAGTGGACCGGTCGGGTGTTGGCCAGGGTGAAACCCAGGAGCAGCACGAGCGAGACCTGGGTCATGAAGGCGAGCAGACCGGTCAGCCCGTCGCCCCAGCCGAGGATGAGGTCGCCCACGCCGATGTCGGTCATGGTCAGCGCCATGACCGAGACGATGGCGGTGAGGATGATCGCGAGGATCAGTGGCCCGGGGAGCCAGCGCTCCACGAAACGGCTCAGCGGCCGCGACAAGGTCTGCAACATGGTGGACATCCTTCTTCTGTGGTGGGGTGCGCTCGTGCCGATGGCACGGCGCCGCTACAACTCCTGTGCGTGCTTCTGCGACTGCTGCAGCAGCAGGGGGACGCCGGCCTCGAGCGTCGGGCTGAAATCGTCACCGGGGCGCTCCCCGTTGAGCCAGCGCGTGTAGATCGCCTCGCAGAAGATCGCGGACTTCCACAGTGCGAGCGCTTGGTACCAGGGAAGGGCGGTGACGTCGAGACCACTCTGCTCGGCGTAGTGGTCCACCATCTGCTGGCGGGTCCAGTACCCGGGCTGGTGGGTGACCGGGGTGAGCTCCATGATCGTGGGCTCGCTGCCAGGATCGGAGTAGGTGGCCGCCAGGTAGCCGAGGTCCGCAAGGGGGTCACCCAGGGTGGCCATCTCCCAGTCGAGGATCCCCACGACGGTGGCCGGCGCGCGGTCGGCGAACATCAGGTTGCCGATGCGGTAGTCGCCGTGGACCACCGCGGCAGCCTGGGTGGTGGGGCGGTTCTCCTCGAGCCAGGTCGCCAGGGCCGCGACCTGCGGCAGCTCCCGGGTCGTGTTGGCCTCCCACAGCTGCGCGAACCGCGCGACCTGCCTCTCGAGGTAGCCCTCCGGCCGGCCCAACCCGGCGAGGTCCCCCTTCGTCACGTCCACGCGGTGCAGCTGGCTGAGGGTGTCCACGACCACGCGGCTCGTGGCGTCCCGCTGCTCGGTCGGGCTCAGCGCCTGCGGGATCGTCTCGGTGATGACCACGCCGTCCAGGTAGGACATGACGTAGAAGGGGACGCCGAGCAGGGACTCGTCCTCGCACACCGCCAGGACCTCGGGGACGGGGATCCCCTCGGCCCCCAGCAGCAGCTGTATCCGGGCCTCACGCACCATGTCGTGGGTGGATCGCGGCAGGGGCGGCCGGGGGCCGCGGCGCAGCACGAAGATCTGCCCTCCCCTGCTGATCCGGTAGGTGATGTTGGACTGGCCGTCCCCGATCCGCTCCCACGCCAGCTGCCCGGACCCGAGACCGTGCTCGTCGAGGAACGCGGTCACCGTCTCGAGCACGAGCAGCGGCGGGCTAGGCAAGGCCTTGGCGTCCTCGACGGTGGCGACGACCTCCACGCCGTCGGGGGTGGTCTGCATCGTCATCAGTGGCTCTCCGTGTCCCGGACCACGGCGTCGGCCTGGTACGGCGCGCCGGCCTCCACGGCCTTGCGGCGCCGGGAGGAGGCGCGGCGGGCGATGGCCCACTTGTGGGTCTCGTTGGACCCGTCGTAGATGCGAAAGCCGCGCACCTCGGCGGCGTACTGGGCCAGGGGCAGCCCGTCGGAAACACCGTCCCCGCCGCAGATCTGGATGGCGCGGTCGACCACCCGGAAGATCGCCTCGGAGCAGTGCACCTTGGCGATCGAGGACATGGCCGAGCCGGCCTTGGGGTCGGTGGCCAGCAGGGCGCCGGTCCTGGCGATGATCGCGTCCGAGGTCTCGATGTCGATCTCGCACTGGGCGATGAGCTCCTGGGCCAGGCCGAGGCTCTTCAGCTCCGCACCGAAGACCGAGCGCCGCTCGGCACGGTCCAGGGCGATGTCCAGGGAGCGTCGGGCCAGCCCCAGCCAGCGCATGCAGTGGGTCAGCCGGGCCGGTCCCAACCGCACCTGCGCGTAGCGGAAGCCCTGTCCCATTTCGCCGAGCACCGCCTCGGACGAGACGGTGCAGTCCTCGAAGTACACGTGCGGGTGCCCGCCGGCCATCGCCCGATCGATGGTGTGGATGGGCTCGCCCACCCGGATGCCCGGGTGGTGCATGTCCACGAGGAACATCGTGGCACCGGCGGCGGTCCCGTCGGTCGCCTCGGTGCGGGCCATGACGATGGCGAAGCCCGCGCCCCGGGCCCCGCTGATGAAGCGCTTGTGACCATTGATCACCCACTGGTCACCCTCCTGCCGAGCGGTGGTCAGCAGGGCGTCGGGGTCCGAGCCCGCACCGGGGTGCGGCTCGGTCATGGCGAAGCAGGAGCGTGCCTGCCCGGAGGCCAAGGGGGTGAGGTAGCGCCGCTTCTGCTCGTCGGTGGCGACGAGGTTGAGCATGTGCATGTTGCCCTCGTCGGGGGCCATGCAGTTGAGCACGGAGGGGCCGATCGGTGAGTAGCCGGCCTCCTGGAAGATCTGCGACCACCACTGGATCGGGACGCCCTGCCCGCCGTACTCGACGGGGACGTGAGGGGCGAAGACGCCCGCGTCCTTGGCGGCCTGCTGGAGGCGGTCGCGGGTGGCGTCGTCCAGACGCTCACCGGGGGCGGGCTCTGCGGGCAGGACGGTCCCACGGATGAAGTCGCGTGTGCGCTGGCGCAGCTCCTCCACCGTCTCGATCGTGTGGGCCGCCTCGGGCGTTGCTGCGGTCATGTGGTGCGGTCCTTTCGAGGGGTCGGTGGATCAGGCCGTGCCGCCGGCGACCAGCAGGCCGCCGTCGAGGGTGAGGACCTGGCCGGTCACCCAGGACGCGTCGGGAGAGGCGAGGTAGGTGACCGCGCCGGCGACGTCCTGCGGGGTGCCAAGACGCTGGAGCGGGTAGCCCTGCGCGACCTCCTCCTCCTTGCCCTCGTAGAGGGCGAGCGCGAACTGGGTCTTGACCACGGCCGGGGCGACCGCGTTCACCCGGACCTGCGGCCCGAGCTCGACGGCGAGGGTGCGGGTGAGGTGGGAGACCGCCGACTTGCTGATCCCGTAGAGGCCGATGCCCGGCGAGGGGGTCTCCCCCGAGACGGAGGAGAGGTTGACCACGCTCCCGCCGCGGGCCCGGAAGTCCAGTCCGCCGTGGGCGAGCACGCCCTGCACCCACGCCAGGGTCCCGAGGACGTTGACCTCGAAAACCTTGCGGGCCGCGTCCAGGTCGAGCTCCTCGAGCGGGCCGTAGACCGGGTTGATCCCCGCGTTGTTGACGAGGATGTCGAGCCCGCCGAAGCGCTCGGCCACGGTGTCCAGGACCTCCTGCCGGTGGTCCGGGTCGTCCGACTTGCCCGCCACCGCGATGGCCGAGCCCTCGGGGAAGCCGGCCGCGGCCTCCTCCAGGGGTTCGGGCCGGCGCGCGGTGAGGCACACCTTGGCCCCGTTGGCGACCAGGTCCTGGGCGATGGCCAGACCGATGCCCCGGCTCGCGCCGGTGACGATCGCGACCTTGTCCTGCAGTCCTCGATCAGTGCTCACGTGTCGTCCTCCTGGGGGGTCTCGCGCAGGACCCGGCGGCGGATCTTGCCGGTCTGCGTCTTGGGTAGCTCGTCGATCACATGGATGGTGCGGGGGTACTTGTAGGCGGCCAGGCGCTGCTTGGTGAAGTCGATGAGGTCCTCCTCGGCCACCTCCTCACCGCCCTTGACGGAGACGTAGGCGACGACGGTCTCCCCGCGGTAGGGGTCGGGCTGGCCCACGACCGCGGCCTCGTAGACGGCCGGGTGCTCGTAGAGGACGTCCTCGACCTCGCGCGGCCACACCTTGTAGCCGGAGACGTTGATCTGGTCCTTGAGCCGGTCGACGATGTAGACCCATCCGGCCTCGTCCATCACGGCGACGTCCCCGGTCCGCAGCCGGCCCCCGGGCATGGTGCCGGCGGTGGCCTCCGGGTTCTGCCAGTACCCCGGCACGATCTGCGGGCCGGCGAGCTCGAGCTCCCCCTGGTGCCCGGTCGGAAGGGGGGTGCCCTCCGGGTCGACGATCCTGGCCTCGAGGTTGGGCATGGGCAGGCCGATGGACAGGCTGCCGCTGGCCGCGTCCACGGGGGCGTCGACGCCGGGCGGAACGGCGATGACCGCCGACGTGGTCTCCGTCATCCCGTAGATGTTGTGGATGTACTTCCCGAACCGCTCCCGGAACTGCTCGACCGTGGCCGGCGGGATGGGTGCACCGCCGGAGTACAGGGTCCTGGCCGAGGCGAAGTCCTCGGGGCCGGCCCCCTCGACCCGGTGGAGGGCGTTGAAGACCGTGATCGACCCGGTGGTGCACGCGACCCGGTGCTCCGCGAAGGCGTCGACGACGACGGCCGGGTCGGTGCGGTTGACGAAGACGAGCGTCGTGTCGTGCAGCAAGGGGGTGGCCGCGCCGATCACCGCGCCGGTGATGTGGAACAAGGGAGCGACCGCCAGGTGGGAGTCCCCCGGCTCCACGCCCATCCACGCCGCCGTCGTGGCCGCGACGGTGAGGATGTTGCCGTGGGTGTTCATCGCCCCCTTCGGCGGACCGGTGGTCCCCGAGGTGTAGGTGAGCAGGGCGATGTCGTCGAGGGCGAGCTCCGGCTCGGTCGGCCGACGGCCCTCGTACTCACGGATCAGCTGGGCCATGTCCCCGTCCGGGGACGGCTGCACGGCCTCGTGGGCTCCGAAGACCCGGGCGTCGTCGCGGCTCTGGTACTCCCGGCCCGAGGTGGTCACGATCCACTCCACGAGGCTGCCCTCGACCGTCTCCACGGTGGCCGCGTGGAGCTGGTCATCGGCGATGATCCCGCGCACGCCGGAGTCGTCGACCAGGTGGCGCAGCTCGCGGCCCTGGTACATGGGGTTGAGCAGGACCGCGATCGCCCCGAGCTTCCACAGCGCCAGGAAGCTGATCGCGTACTGCGGCACGTTCTGCAGGAGGATCCCGATGCGGTCGCCGTGGGTCACGCCGCGGTCCTCGAGCGCGGCCGCGAAGGCGTCGGAGAGCCCGTCGAGGGTCCGCGCGCCCAGCGTGCCGTCGAAGTACGCGATGGCGCTGCGCTCGGGGGCTGCCTCCACCCGACGGCGCCAGGCGTCCACGAGGGAGGTCGCGTCGACGGCCAGGTGGGCGGAGATGCCGGGCGGATAGGAACTGACCCACTGCGGAGTCACGGAGCTGGTCACTGCGCGCTCCCTTCCTTGATCGGGACTCGGGACCCCTGGTGGGGACTGGCGCGACCGAGCGATCGCTCGGTAGGCTCCAGTGTGAGATGACGCACGGGGCCTGTCAAGGCTCACGTCCGTCGACATCGCCGCAGAGTCGATACAGAGGTGTCATGACCAGCCCATCGCCGAAGCCCGCCCGTGACGAGGCGACACCGTCGTGGCGGGACTACGACCGGGACGACCTCCCGCCGATGCTCGCGACCGCACTCGAGTGCTTCACCGAGCAGGGCTACCACGGCACGACCATCCGCCAGATCGCGGCACGGACGGGCCTGTCGGTCCCCGGCCTCTACCACCACTACCCCTCCAAGCACGCGTTGCTCGTGGCCGTGATGTCCCATGCCATGTCCGACCTCTGGCCGCGCAGCGAAGCCGCCGTCGCCGAGGCGGGCCCCAGCGTGTCGCGGCAGTTCGGCCTCCTCGTCGAGTGCCTGGTCCTCTTCCACGCGCACCGGAAGCAACTCGCGTTCATCGCCTCCAGCGAGCTGCGCAGTCTCGACCCTGCCGCTCACGCGGAGCAGATCGCGGCCCGCGACCGCCAGCAACGACTCATGGACTCGATCGTGGAGCAGGGCGTCGCGGCGGGGACCTTCACCACCCCCTACCCCCGTGAGGCGACCGCGGCGGTGACCACGATGTGCACCGGTGTCGCGCAGTGGTACCAGCCCGACGGTCCGCTGACCGCCGAGCAGCTGGCCGAGCGCTACCGCGACATCGCCACCCTGGCGATCGGCGGACCACCGACGACCTGAGCCGCTGGGCGCAACCGCCTTCGGGCGGAGCCCGGCTCTCGCCCGCGAGGAGGCGGCCCGGGGGTCACAGGACGTGGGTCACAGGACCGTGAGCGGCAGGAGCTGGCGCAGCTCCTCGTTCTCGTGCGGGTCGAGGACGGAGTGCTGCACGCACGCCGGCACGAGCTCGCCCGTCTCGGGGTGCGCCATCGCGTACGAGCACGCGGACAGGCGCTCCTGGGTGGCGCGCACGTCGGGCTCGGTCGCGACCTGACCCGCCTGCATCAGCCGCCACGCGGGGTCGACGTCCGCCGCGTCCATGAAGTTGTGCACCACGTAGGTCATCGGCGTGATCTCGCCGCGCCGCCACGAGGACCAGGCGTGACGGACTCCGCCGGATCGCATGACCAGTCGGCGGGCCCAGCCGATCGCGACCGTGGCGTCACGGGGGTGATGCCGCAGCACGCGCAGGATCTTCATCGCGAGCACGGGCGGCGGCGTCCCGCCGAAGTTCACCCCGCCGAAGTGGTCGAGGGCCCGATCGCGCGCCGCCAGGTCGGCCGGGCTGTCGGGGTCGAGCAGCGGCACCCACCGGCCGTCGACGCGCAGGCCGATGGCGGAGCGGTTGCAGCGGGCGTCGCCGAACTGCAGCGCCTGCCACGCGACGGGTTGACCCAGGCCGCCCTCGAGCCGCTCCCAGACGTCATCGATGCCGACCGTCGCGTAGTCGCCTCCCTTCCAGCGTCGCTCGTCCCCCACGTGCGCCGCGGGCTGGAAGGACAGCATGGAGAAGCCCATCGCGCTCACGTCGGCGACGACCTCCTCGACCTGGTCGAGGTTCGCCGGGGTGATGGTCATGTTGTGGGCGAGGTAGGCACGCACGCCGTGCTCGCGGCGCAGGTCGGTGAACATCGTCACGAACGTCGCGCGGAAGGGGTTGAGCTCGGCCTCGTTCCTCGGCCGGGGGATCCCCGAACGACCGCGCATCAACGAGTCGAAGTGGGCCGCGAAGGAGAGCCGACGAAAGCGCGGTGCCCCGTGCTCGTCCAGGGCGAGCGCGCGCAGGTAGTCGTCGTCGAAGTCGCCGTGGGTCATCGACATCGGCTCGCGACCGTACCGACGCATCGTGGCCAGGGCGGCGGCGTGGTCCTCGGGGTCGAGGAGGGAGACCTCTCCCCCGATCAGCTGGGCGTGCGCCCGCGGACCCCGGGCCCGGGCCAGCAGCTCCATCTGGGCCTCCACCTGCGTCCGGGTGTGGTCCCCGTCGACGCGCACCTTGTTGGCGTCCTTGGAGTGGTAGCAGGGCGAGCAGGTGAGGTTGCACTTCGGGAAGACGCCGTGCGTGCCCTCGCAGCCCACCGCGTGCCGCCCCAGGACCTGCTCATCCGTCCTGGCCCCGGGGGGCAGGGCGGCCCAGCGCTCGGCGAGCACGCGTGCGGTGACCGGGTGGAGCGGCCGGGTGGCCCGCTCGAACCTCGTCCACAGTGACAGCAGAGTCATGGAGCAACCTTGTCGTTGGTGCGTCGGGAACCCGCTGGGCACGAGGATCTCTTCCCGGGGGCACCGGTGTGATCCGCCGAGAGCCTGGGACGTCGCAGCCGAGCGGGCCTGTGACAGACTCGTCACACAGATCAGGGCGCCGAAACACGTTGAGGGGAACCGGATTGAGCACCCGAGCAGAGCAGTTCATGGACACCGCACGTCAGTACGCGAGCACCACGGACGTGGGGAAGGTGGCCGAGCAGGTCTCGGGGCGTGACGAAGGGGGTGCCGGCTTCGATCTCGACGCGCGGGACTTCCCCGCCGCCCGAGGCGAAGGGGATTCCGCCGCGACCCGGATCAACGCCGAGCAGGTCTCGCTCAATGACGCCGCGGAGTCGCTGAGCCGCAGCAGCTACGAGATGGGTCAGAGCGGCCCGGTCCACGTCATCACCCCGATGGTCATGCCCAAGGGCCGCCGCCTGAAGGCCATGCTCCCGGTGATCCTGCTCGTGATCATCGGCCTCGTCGGCTCGGTCCTGTTCCTCCCCTTCGGTCTGACGCTCGCGGTCTTCGGTCCGCACTACTGGGTGCTCGTCGTCCTCGTCGCGGCCTTCATGTGGTGGCGCCAGGGGATGGTCATGGTCCCGGAGGGATGCACCGCCCTGATCAGCCGCTTCGGCAAGGTCGAGGCCGAGGTCGGCCCCGGCCGGGTGACCCTGTGGAACCCGTGGAAGCGGGTCTCCTACATCGTCAACACGACGCGGGAGTACCCCTTCAACGCCCCGATCCGCTCGGCGCCGACGAAGTCCGGCGTCCAGGCATCGGTCGACCTCTTCCTCCAGTTCCGCATCGTCAACGCCCGCGAGTTCGTCTTCGTCCTCGGCGCCGTGCAGGGCTTCCAGGACAAGCTGAACAACGCCATCTCGGAGACCACCCGCTCGCTGATCTACGAGCAGGAGGCCTCGGGCATCTACGACCTCGTCGGCGAGAGCACCGGCCGTCTGCTCGAGCAGCTCAACGCGCAGTTCGCCCCCGCGGTCGAGCTGACGACGGCGAACATCACGCACGCCGAGCCGTCCGCGCAGGAGTACCGCATGGACCTCGCAGCACCGGAGATGATCCGGGTCGCCAAGGAGGCCTACACCTACGACTACGAGCTGAGCCTGAAGAAGGAGCAGAACGAGGGTGACCTGAACAAGGACCTCGCCTCCCTCAACGAGAACCTCTCCGCGATCCAGGCCGACATCGCCCGCTATCAGGCCCAGATGGACACCGCGCTGGAGCGGGAGACCAACCGGGCCGAAGCGGTGGCCCGCCAGCGCTTCGTCGAGTCCGAGTCGGACGCCAACGCCAACGCCGCGCTGCTGGAGGCCCAGGCCCTGGACATCCGCGCGCTGAGTGCCGCGCTCGCGCCGGAGATCCTCGACTACCGCTACCAGCAGGACATGCTGGAGAAGATGGAGTCGGTCGCCGACTCCCTTCCCCAGATCGTGCGCGTCGGCCAGGAGTCGGAGGGCGTCGACTACCTGCAGATCGCCCGCCAGCTCGTCGGCGGTCAGGACGAGAAGCTCTTCACCAGCGAGGACATGGAGGCGATCCGCTCGCGCCAGCCCGACATCGCCGAGCGGGTCTCCGCCCGCGAGGCCGACATCGAGGACCTGCTCCAGGCCCCCGAGGAGACCGACGTGGAGATCCTCCCGGCCTCGGAGGCCGAGATGGACGAGGAGGGTGAGCAGCGACTCGACGCGATCCGCCAGTCGGTGACCGATGAAAGAGTCGCGGCACAGCTGGGGCAGGCCACCACCGGCCAACCACCCCCACCGCCGGGCGAGTCACCACCGCCGCCGGCCCCGCAGGAGACCGTGACGAACGAGGGTGAGCGCAATGAGTGATCAGGCGATGGAGCAAGCGGTGCGCGCCGTGCGTGGTCAGGGCATGAGCTCGATCAAGGAGGTCGTCTCCGGCTGGAGCGACGTCGCGCGGTACCTGCGCGGCGGCGACTCCGGGTCGGTCGTCCCGGTCGTCATCCCGAAGGACAAGCGGGGCCTGGGCTGGACCTCCTTCATCTGGTTCGGCCTGTGGGGCCTGCTCAGCGGGCTCTTCCTCGCGATCTCCGACCACGGGGTGCTCGGCGGGATGGCGATCTTCGTCTCCGTCATCGCCTTCGCCCTCTCCGCACTGTGGTGGTGGCGATCCTCGATCGTCGAGATCGAGGAGGGCACGGTCGGCGTGCTGACGAAGTTCGGCGCGATCAGCGGTCCCGGTCTCTCCCCCGGTCGCCACTACTTGTGGCACCCGTGGGCCCGGGTCGCCTACGTCGTCGACATCACGACCGAGATCCCCTACACCGCGCCGGTGCTCAGCTCCCCGACCAACGAGAACGTGCCGCTGAAGTCCATCGAGTTCTTCCTGCGGTTCCGCATCGTCGACGCGATCCGCTTCGTGCAGACGATCGGCGCGGGCAACTTCGACCTCGTGCTGTCGAACTCGGTGCAGGACGCGATCCGCCAGCGCAGCCGTCAGGTGCGCACCGAAGAGGCCTATGACCTGCGCGGCAGCGACGTCAAGGACATGCAGGACCTGCTCAACCGTCAGCTGACCCGCTACGGCGTGCAGATCATGGGTTGCAACATCCCCGACGTGCAGCTGCCCGACCAGTACCGCGAGCACCTCGCGACCCGGGAGCGGGTCGCCAAGGAGCTCGTCGCCTACGAGAAGGAGTGGGAGCTGACGCGCAAGCGCCGCATCGACACCCTCCTGCTCGAGATCGAGCGGTCGAAGAAGGTCCGCGACGCCAAGGTCGTCGAGGTCCAGGCCTCGCTGAACAAGGCTCGCAAGGACGTCGCACAGATGCTCGAGGAGCGCGAGACCGAGGCGCAGAAGATCCGCTACGAGATCGAGACCCGCGCGCGCACCAGCCTGGTCACGGCCCAGGGTGAGGCCAAGGCCCAGGAGCAGCTGGCCACGGCCTACCGCGACAACCGTGCGGTCCTCAGCTACGAGCTGGCCCGTCGTCGACTCGACGTCGGCGCCTCGCTCGCGGAGCACGCCCCCCGGCCGGTCATCGTCCACACCGACTCCGGCACGGGCGACAGCTCGGCGCTCTCCACCCTGCTCATGGCCCAGCTCCTGCCGCAGATCCAGGCCGACGCCTCGCCGCCGCGCCCGGCCGGCAACCGGGTCGCGCAGTCCTCGGACGACGCCGAGCGCGTCGCCGCCGAGGCCGCGCGGGCCCTGCGGGAGCAGATGAAGGACCAGTAGCACCACCTACGGTCGGGTAGGCGTTACCGTCGAACGGATCGCCCTACCCCCGCATCGGAGTCAATGATGAACTCGGTCCTTCTCGCCGTCATCGGCGTCGCCATGATCCTCGCCGGCTACGCGCTGTACTCGAAGTACCTGGCCACCCGGATCTACCGGCTCGAGCCCAACTTCGCCACGCCCTCGCACGAGCTGACCGACGGGGTCGACTACGTCCCGACGAACAAGTACGTGCTGTGGGGCCACCACTTCACCTCCGTCGCGGGCGCGGCGCCCATCGTCGGCCCGGCGGTCGCGGTGATCTGGGGCTGGCTGCCCGCCTTCCTCTGGGTCACCATCGGCACCGTCTTCTTCGCCGGCATGCACGACATGGGCGCGTTGTGGGCGTCGGTGCGCAACCGGGGCAAGTCGATGGGCGCCCTCTCCGGGCGCTACATCGGCGCGCGGGGCGCCAATCTCTTCCTCGTCGTGATCTTCCTGGTGCTGCTCATGGTCAACGCCGCCTTCGCGGTGGTCATCTCCGGCCTGCTGGTGAGCACCCCGACCGCCGTCATCCCCACGTGGGGCGCGATCATCGTGGCGCTGCTCATCGGTCAGGCGATGTACCGCCTGAAGTGGAACCTCGCGATGGTCTCGGTCGTCGGTGTCGTCTCCCTCTACGCCCTGATCCTCCTCGGGAACCAGTTCCCGGTGTCCCTGCCGGAGTCGGTCCTGGGCATGCCGGCCAACGCCGTGTGGATCGTCCTCCTCTTCGTCTACGCGGCGATCGCCTCGGTCCTGCCGGTCTGGCTGCTGCTCCAGCCGCGCGACTACATCAACGGGCTGCAGCTCTTCGTCGGCCTGGGCCTGCTCTACGGCTCGGTGCTGCTCGCTGGCCGTGACATGGTCGCCCCGGCCTTCAACTCCGACGTGCCCGAGGGCACGCCGAGCCTCGTGCCGCTGCTCTTCGTCACCATCGCCTGCGGTGCGATCTCCGGCTTCCACGGCATGGTCGCCTCCGGCACGAGCTCCAAGCAGCTGGACAAGGAGACCGACGCGCGCTTCGTCGGGTACTTCGGGGCGGTCGGCGAGGGTCTGCTCGCCCTCGGCGCGATCATCGCCACGACCGCCGGCTACCGCAGCCTCGCGGACTGGGAGTCGGTCTACACCGCGTTCAACGACGGCGGCGTCACCGCCTTCGTCGACGGTGGCGGGATGCTGATGAACGCCGGGCTGGGCCTGCCGGCCTCGCTGAGCACCACCGTGCTGGCGACGATGGCGGTCCTCTTCGCCGCGACCACCATGGACACCGGGGTTCGCCTGCAGCGCTTCGTCGTGCAGGAGGCCGGCGACATCATGGGCATGCGCCTGGGCAAGGGCGTGGCCACCATCATCGTCGTCGTGGTCGCCCTGGCCCTGACCTTCGGCGCCGGTGCGGACGGGTCCGGCGGCATGCTCATCTGGCCGCTCTTCGGTACGACCAACCAGCTCATGGCCGGGCTGACCCTGGGCATCGTCGCGGTGATGCTGCTGCGCAAGAAGCGCACCATCATCCCGGTCGTGCTGCCCATGGTCTTCGTCCTGGTGATGACGGTCTACGCCCTCTTCGTCCAGCTCGGCACCTTCTACCGGGACGGCAACTGGTTCCTGTTCGCCCTCGACCTCGTCATCCTCGTCGCGGCCGTGTGGGTCATCATCGAGACCGTCGGGGCGATGAACCGGGCTCGGCTGGGTGAGGGCTCCGAGGAGGAGGAGGCCGAGCGCGCCGAGGCCTCGGGCCGGACCCCATGAGTTTCCTGCAGCAGCTGTCCGGCGGACTCAAGGAGTTCTACTACGCGCCCTACCGCCGGACCTTCGCGCGAGCGCGACAGGAGGAGGACGACCTGTTCATGATGCTCGTGCTCTCGGAGGCCCTTGGCATGCCCAACCCGGCCAGCTACTACACCATCGAGCTGCTGCCGGTGATGTACGAGCGCGTCCACGACTGGCACACCCGGATGGGTCTGGACCGCTCGCCGCTGGACCAGTTCTCGTGCTGCTGCTAGACGTCGTCGCCGGCCGGCAGGCGCTCTTCGTCGGCGGCAAGGGCGGGGTCGGCAAGACCAGTGTCGCCTCCGCCCTGGCGCTGGCGGCGGCACGACGGGGACGACGCACCCTCGTGGTGTCCACGGACCCGGCGCACAACCTCGGTCACCTGTGGGGCCGCCCGGTCGGTGACCAGGTCGTCCCGCTCGCCGAACGCCTGGACGGCGTCGAGATCGATCCCGCCCGCACCACCGAGGAGCACCTGGCCGCGGTGGGGGCGACGATGCGACAGCTCATGCCCGAGCACCTGACCGGCGAGATCGACAAGCACCTCTCCCTCGCCCGGGACGCCCCGGGCACCCACGAGGCCGCCGTGCTCGAGCGCGTCGCCGAGACGATCGAGGACGCCGAAGGGAGATACGACCTCGTCGTCTTCGACACCGCGCCCTCCGGTCACACCAGCCGGCTGATGTCCCTGCCGGAGACGATGTCGGCGTGGACCGAGGGGCTGCTGCGGCGTCAGGAGAAGTCGGAGAAGTTCGGGGCCGCGCTGCGCGGGCTCGGCGGTGACCGGGACGACCCGGGGGTCACGATCCTCGGGGACGACGACCGGGAGCGCCCGGGAGATCGGCGAGCCCGGCGCGACCACGAGATCCGCCGTGTTCTCGAGCGCCGACGCACCCGCTTCGAGCGGTTGCGCACGCTGCTGCGTGACGCCGAGCGCACCGCCTTCCTCATCGTGCTCATGGCCGAGCGCCTGCCCGTGCTGGAGACGCTCGAGCTGCACGCCCAGCTGGAACGCACCGGCGTCGACGTGGCCGGGCTCGTGGTCAACAAGCGCTCCCCCGAAGATGCCGGCGGCTTCCTCCACGCCCGGCGCGAGCAGGAGGAACGCCACCTCACCGAGTTGCGCCGGGAGCTGCCCGAGGTGCCGCTGGTCCAGCTGCCGCTCCTCGGCGCGGACATCGTCGGGGCCGACGCCGTCGCCGACTTCGCGGACATCCTCGGCTCACCGGCCGGCTGACGCTGCCCGGCCCACGCTCACCCCCCGGTCCTCTCGCCACCGCCCACCGGGGCACGCAGCACGGGTCTGCGGTGCCTCCGGTCCTGCTGCATGTGGTGCACCACGGTTCGTGACACGCACCAGGGTGCGTGCGGCGCACCTGGCGCGTGCGGCGCACCTGGCGCGTGCGGCGCACCTGGCGCGTGCGGCGCACCTGGCGCGTGCGGTGCACCAGGGCCGGAGGGAGCCAACCGGTCTTCGTCAACGCGCCACGCAGGGCGGGTCGGCTACGCCCTTCCCACGACATCCATCACGGCGGTGGCGGCGAGGTCGTGCCACCGCCAGGGGCGGTCGAGGAGCGCGTGGCCACTGCCGGGCACCCCGCGGTAGGTCGCGTCGCCACCGGCCGCCCGCAGTCGCTCGACGAAGTCCCGTGACCGCTGCGGGCTGCACACCGAGTCCGCCTCGCCGTGGATGACCCGCACGACCTTCTCCCGCAGGTGCTCGACGGGGTCACCCTCGTCGACCCACGGCGCCAGTGCCACGCTGCCGGCGACCGTGTCCTCGCCCCCACCGTGCAGCGCGGCCCACCCACCACTGGAGTGGCCCAGCAACACGACGGGCACACGGTGCTCGTCGCCGAGCCGGCGCACCAGCTCGCGGATCTGCACCAGTCCGCTGCCGGAGGGCGCGATCCAGCCACCGTGGCGGTTGTGCACGAGCACGGGGGCGACCGTGCCTCCCGAGGCCCGCCGGACGGCCGGGGCGAAGGGCAGCATCCTCAAGTAGGAGACGTCCCGGGCCCGATGTGGCTGCGGGTCCACCGCCCGCCCCCCGTGGAGGATGAGCGCCAGGGCCCGGGTGCGTGGACCGACCCGCACCCGGCCCTGCCGGATCGCCGCCATCAGGTCCTGGGATTCGCTCGAGATCGCCACGCATGTGAGTTTGTCACGGCGGATGTAGCACAGTGGCCACATGGACACAGCGCAGCGCACGCCGATCGCCTCCCGGTTGGAGGACTCCCTTCGCCCCCTGATCAAGGGCGCACTGCCGGTGCACCTGACCGCGTGGGACGGGTCACAGGCCGGCCCCACGGACGGCCCACGGGTGCGGTTGACCTCCCCCGATGCCCTGCGCCGGCTGCTGCGCTCGCCGGGCGAGCTCGGCGCCGCCCAGGCCTACGTCACCGGCGAGCTGGAGATCGAGGGCGACGTCGGCTCCCTTCTCGACGTGGTCCGGGCGGAGTTCACCCGCCGCGGCCTCTCGGGTCTGCCCACCGTCGCGGCCCTGCGCTCGCTGCCCACCCTCGTCAGCCTGGCCAAGGACCTCGGACTGCTCGCCGCTCCCCCGTCGCCACCTGCCAGCCAGGCCCAGCTGCGCGGCCGGCGGCACACGCTGCGGCGGGACCGGTCGGCGATCAGCCACCACTACGACCTCTCCAACGACTTCTACGCGCTCCTGCTCGACCCGACGATGGCCTACTCCAGTGCGTGGTTCGGTGAGGGCGACGAGCTGGACCCGCGACGGCCGCTCATCGAGGCGCAGCGCGCGAAGCTCGACCTCGTCTGCCGTGCCCTGCAGCTGAAGGAGGGTGACCGATTCCTCGACGTCGGCTGCGGTTGGGGCTCGCTCAGCCTGCACGCGGCCGAGTACTACGGGGCGCAGGTCACCGGAGTGACGATCGCCGCGGAGCAGAAGGCCTACATCGACGAGCGGGTGCGCGCCCGCGGGCTCGGTGACCAGGTGAGCATCGAGCTGCGGGACTACCGCGAGGTCAGCGGGCAGTTCGACGCGGTCGGCTCGATCGAGATGGGTGAGCACGTCGGCCAGGCCAACTACCCCACCTACGTCCAGACGCTGCGCAGCCGGGTCCGGCCCGGTGGTCACGTGCTCGTGCAGCAGATGTCCCGGCGAGGCGCCCACCCCGGGGGCGGACCCTTCATCGAGGCCTTCATCGCCCCGGACATGCACATGCGTCCCCTCGGGGAGACCGTCGAGCTCTTCGAGTCCGGCGGCCTGGAGGTGCGGGACGTCCGCGCCATGCGGGAGCACTACGTGTGGACCGTCGACGCGTGGCTGGCCACCTTCGAGCAGCATCTCGACGAGCTGACCGCGCTCGTCGGTGAGGAGGTCGTGCGGGTGTGGCGGCTCTACCTCGTCGGCGGACGCCAGGCCTTCCGTGACGGCCGGATGGGGGTCGACCAGATCCTCACGCGCCGACCCGATGAGACCTTGCCCGGACGGAGCCACGGATGATCGACACCCTGCTCGTCGTCGCCCTCGCCGGCCTCGTGGTCGTCGTCGTCGCGATGGCCCTGACCGCGCTCGCCGCCTGGCGCACGGAGCGGATCGCGATCGTCGACGTCACGTGGGGACTGCTCTTCGTGGCGATCGCGTGGACGGCCCTCGCGGTCGGCGATGCCAGTGCCCGCTCGTGGCTGCTCGCGGTGCTCGTGACGGTGTGGGGCGGGCGGCTGGCCTGGCACACCGGCAGCCGGTTCGCCCGCGCCGACCAGGAGGACCCGAGGTACGAGGAGATGCTCGGTGACGGCCCGATCGGTGGGCGGTTGGCGCTCGCGGCGCGCAAGGTCTTCGCGGTCCAGGGGGGCGCGGCCTGGTTCATCGCGCTCCCGCTGATGGTGGCCGCTGCGACGGACCGGCCCCTGGGGCTCGTCGCCGCCCTGGGTGGCCTCGTCTGGTTGGTCGGACTGGTCTTCGAGACGCTCGGCGACGCCCAGCTCAAGGCCTTCAAGGCCGACCCGGCGAACAAGGGCAAGGTCATGGACCGTGGCCTGTGGGCGTGGACACGTCACCCGAACTACTTCGGCGACGCGTGCATGTGGTGGGGCCTGTGGATCATCGCGGCCGAGGCCTGGCCCGGCGTGCTCACCGTGCTCTCGCCGGTGGCGATGACCTACTTCCTCGCCTTCGCCACCGGAGCGCGCCTGCTCGAGCGGGACATGGCGAAGCGTCCCGGGTACCCGGAGTACATGGAGCGCACGTCGATGTTCTTCCCGCTCCCGCCCAAGCGCTCCTAGCAGCCGTCAGGAGACCCCGGGCGAAGGGGGTGTTGGCGAGGTCCGAGGGGCCGGGGCTCGATATCCTCTCCTCGTCCCCCGATCCTCTTCCAGGAGTCCTTGACCATGAGCAAGCAGCCCATCTTCTGCGACGACGTCAACAAGCCCGGTGGCCCCTTCACGCACGCGGTGCGTGCCGGGGACTTCGTCTACCTGTCCGGTGCCACCCCCAAGCGAGCGGATGGCACCCCCGTCGAGGGTGACTTCGTCGCCCAGGCCCGGGCGACCTTCGACAACCTCAAGACCGTCGCCGAGGCGGCCGACGCCTCCCTCGACGACGCGGTCCGGGTCGGCGTGTACCTGCGGAGCATGGACAACTTCCAGCAGATGAACGCCCTGTACTCGGAGTACCTCGGTGACCGCACCACCGCCCGCACGACACTGCAGGCGGACCTGCCCGGCTTCGAGATCGAGATCGACGCGGTCCTCTACACGCCCTCCCACGAGGGCTGAGCCGACGGGGTCGGCCCGCACCCGAGCGGGTCAGTGACGACGGGCCCCCGAGGGCAGCGCCTCGCAGACGCGGGCGAGTCGCTCGCTGCCGGGCGTCGCGCTCACCGCGACGCCCACGGCACCGGCCGCCAGGAAGTCCCCCGCGTTGTCCGCCGACACACCACCCGTGGCGATGAACCCCATCCGCGGGAAGGGCGCGGCCATCGCGGTGAACCACTGCGGCGTGAGCAGCGAGGCCGGGAAGGCCTTGACCATCCGGGCGCCGAGGCGCTGCGCGGTCTGCACCTCGGACGCGGTCGCGACGCCGGGCAGGAAGGGGGTGTCCTCCCCTTCGCCGTCCAGCGCGCCGGCGACGGTCTCCGCGTCGAGCCCGGGTGCGATCCCGAACCGGGCGCCGTGCTCCCGGGCGCGGCGCAGCTGGTCAACGCTCGTCACCGTGCCGGCCCCGACGAAGTACCCCTCGGGGGCGGCCGCGACGACCGCCGCGAGGGCGGCATACCCACCCTCGTCCTGCAGGGTCACCTCGACCAGACGCACACCCCGGTCCCACGCCGCGCCGGCCTGCGACACCGCGTCCCCGGGCGTGAGGCCACGCAGGATCGCGATGACCGGCAGCTCGGCCAGCTGGGTCCTGAAGAAGTCCTCGTGGTTCATCGTGTGGTGTCTCCGATCTCGTGACTGATCCGGGTCGTGACCTCGAGCAGGTCGGGCACCATCGCCACGAGGTCCTCCCGGCTGACAAGTACCTGGGGGGCCGTCACCGACACGGCCGCGACGGCAGTGCCACCGACCCCGAGGACGGGTGCGGCGACACAGTGGATGAAGTCCTCGTGCTCCGCTGCGTCCAGCGACCACCCATGGTCGGCGATGTCGGCCAGCCGGGCGTCGAGGGCCCCGCGCTCGGTCAGGGTGTGGTCCGTGAAGGGGTGCAGCTCCCCGGGCCCGAGCACGCGCTCACGACGCGACGGGGGCAGGTGCGCGAGGATCGCCTTGCCCACGCCGGTGGCGTGCGCGGGTGCGACGGCGCCGATGGTCGAGTACATGCGCAACACCTGCCGCGACTCGACCTTGTCCCAGTACACGACGTCGCCACCCTCCAGGCCGGCCAGGTGCACGGTGTGACCGAAGCGCTCCCCCAACCTCTCCAGGTGGGGCCGTGCGACCTCGACCAGCTCCTGCCGGTGCAGGTCGTTGGCCGGGAGCGTGGCCAGGAAGGACCCCAGGCGAAGGGAGCCGTCCGCGTCACGGCGCACGAAACGGAAGTCCTCCAGGGTCCGGCTCAGCCGAGAGACGGTGCTGCGGTGGGTGTCCAGCCGTCGCGCGACCTCGCTCGCCGACATGGGCCCCTCCGCCAGCAGGGTGATCATCTCCAGGGCCTTCTCCACACTCGTCGTCATGGCCTCAGTGTCCCTGCTCGCCGAGGGTGAACGCCGCGGTCTCGGGCAGGTCGCCGTGCACCGACAGGGCCGCACCGGCGAGCCGGGTCCCGAGCGCGAGCGCCTCCGCGTCGCTGCCACCGCGGACGTGCTCGCGGATGAATCCGGCGGCGAAGGCGTCGCCCGCGCCGACCGGCTCGACCACCGTGATCGTGGGCGCCGGGTGGAAGGTCCGTCCGTCGGCCCCGAAGGTCACCGCACCCCGGGCCCCCTGCTTGACGACGAGCGTCCCGGGGCCGTGGATCGCCTCTCGGACCTGCTCGGGTGAGGACAGGCCCCACAGGGACTCTGCCTCGTCCTGGCCACAGAAGACGAGATCGGCCCGGTTGGCCAGGTCGAGGAGCATCGGCGCCGCGTCGGAGTCATGGATGGCCGGCCGGAAGTTCACGTCCAGGCTCAGCCGGGTCCCCTCCGGGGCGGTGCGCCAGAGCTGCTCGATCACCTCACGGTTCTGTGGGGAGAGCGAAGGGGTGATCCCGCTCGTGTGCACCAGCCTGGGTCGCTGCTCCACGACGCGCTCGATGTCGCCGGCGACGAGCCGGGAGGCAGCTGAGCTGCCGCGGTAGTAGCGCACCGTCGTCGTCGGGCCGCGCAGCTCCTTCACGTACAGGCCGGTCACGCGGTCAGGGTCCCGGCGCACGACGCAGGAGACCCCTTCGCCGGCGATCCGGGAGAGGACGTAGTCACCGAAGGCGTCGTCGCCCAGCGCGCTGTGCCAGGACGTGGACGCGCCGAGCCGTCGCAGGCCGATCGCGACATTCGACTCGGCGCCGCCGATGTCGCGACGGAAGCGCTCCGCGTCGTCCGGGGCGGCCGGCGGGTCCGGGACCAGCAGCAGCATGGTCTCGCCGACGCACGCCACGTCGACTTTCCCTTCGGGCATCTGTCCACTCCTTCACCAGCCGTCGGCCGATCCGCTCTTGACGCGTCTCGAGGCTCGATGCTAAACCTGTGTTTCGTCATTTGCAACACATGTTGCAGCATTCGCAACACAAACATGGGAGTTCGTGATGTGGGACCTCCTCGTCAAGGGCGGGCGCCTCCTCGACCCGGCAGACGACCGGGATGGTGTCGCCGACCTCGCCGTGCACCGGGGACGCATCGTCGAGATCGCGGACACCCTCGATGAGCGGTCCGCGGCGGAGACGGTCGACGCCACCGGCCTGCTCGTCGTGCCCGGACTGGTCGACATCCACGCCCACCTCTCCCCCGGGACCGGCTACTGGGGACTCGACCCCGAGACCCTCGCCTGGCGCACCGGTGTCACGACCTGGGTCGATGCCGGGTCCGTCGGTGCCTTCGGCCTCTCGGGCCTGCGGGCCCTGACCCGGCCCACGGAGCTGACCATCACGGCGCTGATCAATGTCTCCAGCATCGGCATCCCCGGCGAGACCGGGGAGCACCACGACCTGGCCAACCTCGACGTGGACCTGGCCCACCGGGTCGCGGCAGCGCACGGCGACTTCGTCAGCGGCGTCAAGGCCCGCATCGACCGGCGGACCGTCGGTGACCACGGCATCGAGCCGCTGCGCCGGGGCCTCGACCTCGCCGAGCGTCTCGGGCGGCCGCTCATGGTGCACGTCGGGTACGGGCCACCGACCATCACCGAGATCCTCCCCCTGCTGCGCGAGGGAGACCTGCTCACCCACTGCGCCTCCGGCAGCCCGGACGACCTGCTGCGCGACGGCCGGGTCAACCCGGTCGTGCTCGAGGCCGCCCAGCGCGGCGTGCGCTTCGACCTCGGGCACGGGTCGGGCGCCCTGGACTTCGAGGTGCTCGAGGCAGAGCTGGCGGCCGGGATCCGTCCCACGATCTCCACCGACCTGCACGCGGTGTCCGCGCACGGTCCGGCCTTCGACATGCCGACGGTGATGGAGAAGATGCTCGCCGTCGGGTGGACTCTCGAGGAGGTCGTGCGTGCGGCAACCATCGCCCCGGCGCAATCCCTCGGCCTCGCGGCCGGCACCCTCGGGGTCGGCGCGCGGGCCGACATCGCGATCTTCGACGTCACCGCCGAGGACCACCCGGTCGTCGACGTCCACCGCCAGCAGCGCACGAGCCCGGCCCGCCTGCGCAACGTGCTCACCCTCGCGGCAGGGGCACCGCTGACGGAGAAGGCCCCCGCCCGCTCCGCACCCTGGGTGCCCCGCTCGCCAGCCCAGCGCACCGCCGAGCACGAGACCTTCACCGAGCTGCGGCAGAGCACCACCCCGCGTCTGCACGCCGCCACCGACTTCCCCGAGCCCTACCCCCGTGCCACCGGCCGCGGGGCCACCGACAAGGAGTGACCTGACATGAGCACGAGCCTCGAAGAGCTCACGCGCGAACGCATCGACGCCCGCAACTTCCCCACCACACCCGTCTCCGTCGAGGAGGTGCGTGGCGCGGGCCATGCCCTCGACGACCTGTGGCTGCCCACCGTGGTCGCCCGGGAGTCGACCATCGCCCACAACCTGACGCGCTTCGCCTCGTGGTGTCGCGAGCGCGACGTCGACCACGCCCCGCACGGGAAGACCTCCATGGCGCCGCAGCTGTGGCAGCGCCAGCTCGAGCACGGCGCGTGGGGCCTCACCGCCGCGACCGTGGCCCAGGCCCGCACCATGTACGCCTTCGGCGTCGAGCGGATCATCATCGCCAACGAGGTGGTCGACCCGAGCCAGGCGCAGTGGTTGGCGCGCGTGGCCCTCGAGCCGGAGCGAACCTGCCTCGTCCTCGTCGACAGCGAGGCCGGAGCGCGGGTCCTGGAGCAGGCCGCGCAGGAGGCGGGCACGAGGATCCCGGTCCTCGTCGAGATCGGCGTCCCCGGTCGTCGGACCGGAGCGCGCACCGTGGCCGAGGCCCTCGAGCTGGCACGCCTGGTGCACGCGAGCACCGGTCTGGAGCTGACCGGTGTCGAGGGCTACGAGGGCGTCCTGCCCCAGGGCCGCGACGAGGGCGCCGTGGAGGCGGTCACGGTGTGGCTGACGCAGCTGGGCGAGCTCGCCCGGAGCGCCGACGCGGAGGGCCTCTTCGACGGTGAGGAGATCATCGTCACCGCCGGGGGCAGCGCCTTCCCCGACCTGGCCAGCGATGCTCTCCACGCCGTCGGCGACCTCAGCCGTCCGGTCCGCCGGATCATCCGCTCCGGTTGCGTGATCACCCACGACCACCAGTCCTACGAGCGCAGCTCCCCCCTTCGCTCCGGTGCGACGTCCGACCCGCTCGTGCCCGCCCTCACGGCCTACGCCCGTGTCCACTCGGCCCCCGAGCCCGGACGGGCACTGGCGACGATCGGCAAGCGCGACGTCGCCGTGGACGTCGACCTGCCCGTGCTCCTGCGGGTGCGACGACCCGGCGGCCCGTGGGAGCAGCTCGACGGACTGACCGTCCTCGAGCTCAACGACCACCATCTCTTCATCGACGACCCGCAGTCCTCGCTGCAGGTCGGCGACGTCGTCGAGCTGGGCCTGTCCCACCCGTGCACGACCTTCGACAAGTGGGACCTCATCCCGCTCGTCGACGACGAGGACCACGTCATCGACGCCCTCGTCACCCTCTTCTGATCCCCTCTCTCCAAGGAGTACTGACCATGAGCAAGCAGCCCATCTTCTGCGACGAGGCCGGCAAGCCCGGTGGCCCCTACACGCACGCGGTCCGTGCCGGGGACTTCGTCTACCTCGCCGGTGCCACCCCGAACCGACCGGACGGGACACGCGTCGAGGGTGACTTCGTCGCCCAGGCCCGGGCGACCTTCGACAACCTCAAGATCGTCGCCGAGGCGGCCGATGCCTCCCTCGGCGACGCGGTCCGGGTCGGCGTGTACCTGCGCACCCTGGACAACTTCCAGCAGATGAACTCCCTGTACTCGGAGTACCTCGGTGAGGGCACCACCGCCCGCACGACGCTGCAGGCGGACCTGCCCGGCTTCGAGATCGAGGTCGACGCGGTCCTCTACGCACCCCTGAGCGAGGGCTGACCCGTGGAGGTCGACCCGCACCCGATCTACCTGGCGGTGTTCGTCGGATTCGTCGCGGTGATGATCGTCGTCGGCGTCCTCGTCTCCCGACGCAACACGACGGGCGAGGACTTCCTCATGGCCGGGCGTGGGCTGAGCACACCCTTGCTGCTGGCCACCACGCTGGCGACGCTGGTGGGCACCGGGTCCAGTCTCGGCGCCGTCGGGTTCGCCTATGAGAACGGCTGGGCCGGAGCTCTCTACGGCATCGGCGGCGCCCTCGGCGTCCTCCTGCTCCTGGTGCTCTTCGCCGATGTGCGCCAGTACGGATTCATGACCTACTCCGAGGAGGTCAGCTTCTACTACGGGGCGGATCGCAAGGTGAAGGGCCTCGTCGCGGTCGTGCTGCTCCTGGCCAGTGTCGGCTGGCTCGGTGCGCACATCATGGGCGGAGCCCTCTACCTGACCTACCTCACCGGGATCGACCCGTCCTGGGCGAAGGTGATCGTCGCGCTCGGCTTCGGCATCTACACGGTCATCGGCGGATACCTGGCGGTGGTCATCACGGATGCCATCCAGGGCACGCTGCTCTTCCTCGGCTTCATCACCCTCGCCGTCCTGGCGATCGTCAAGGTCGGCGGTCCCGCCGGCCTGAGCGCGCAGAACGGTGGTCAGGCGATGGAGTTCCTCGGCGTGCGGTCCCTCGGTCCGGTGCCCGCGGTCTCGCTGGCCGTGGTCATCGCCGTGGGGGTGCTCGCCACGCCGTCCTACCGGCAGCGCATCTACTCGGCGGCCAACACGGGAGTCGTGCGCCGCAGCTTCATGTGGGTCGCCGGACTCTTCGCGCTCTTCTCGGTCATGCCGGCGATCGTCGGGATGGCGGCGCACTCCCTCAACCCGAACCTCGAGTCCTCGGACATGGCCTTCCCGTACCTGGCGACCGAGGTCTTCCCGCTCGCCGTGGGCGCCTTCCTGCTCGTCGCCGGCCTGTCCGCGACGATGTCCTCGGGCGACTCCGATGCCGTCACCGCGGTGACGATCCTGCTCCGGGACATCTACCAGATGTGCACGGGTCGGATGCCGGAGAAGGCGAAGATGGTCGCCTACTCGCGGATCGGGCTGATCGGCGTCCTCGTCTTCGCCCTCCTCGGGGCGTTGGTCGCGACGACCATCATCGACTACATCACGATGATGATCTCGACGATCCTCACGGGTCTGCTCGTGGCCTCGATCATGGGCCGCTTCTGGCAGCGGGCCACGTGGCAGGGAGGCATGGCGGCCATCATCGGCGGCTCCGCGGTCGCCCTGCTCGTGCAGGCGATCCCCGCGTGGATCGACTTCTGGGGCAACCCGGTCATCCCGTCCCTGGTCACCGCCACGATCATCGGTGTGCTCGTCAGCCTGATCACGCCACCCACGCGGGTCAGCGACGAGGAGGCCCTCGCCCTCCTGGCGCAGGAGCGCTCCCAGATCGACGTCGGGACCGTCGTCTCGGTCGGCTCGGACGACTGAGCCGCCTCCGGCGAGGTGAAGGACAGATGACGACGCGGCTGCGTTCCCGACACGGGAACGCAGCCGCTCCTTCGCCATGGGCGCCCTACGTTGACGGCGACAGCGTTGACCAAAGGAGCTCACATGTCTGACCACAGCGAGCACGGACCCGAGTGCCTGTGCGACCACCTCCCCCACGAGCCGGTGCGCAGCGAGCGCGACGAGGCCGTCGACGAGGCCCGCAGCGGTCTGCGCCTCTCCCGCCGCTCGATCATGGCCGGGATCGGCGCGGCCTCCGGTCTCGCCATGACCCCGCAGCTCGCCGTGGCCGGTGGTCGCCCCGACCAGCCGAAAGGGCGCGGCCCCCAGCGCGGCGCCGAGCTCGTCCTCCTGGGGACCCGGGCCGGACCGCCGGTCGACCTGCACCAGGTGGGTGCCTCCAGCGCCCTCGTCGTGGACGGTCGCACCTACGTCGTCGACTGCGGTCGCTCGTCGGTCACGCAGTTCGCCGATGCCGGCCTGCGGTTCGACTCCATCGCCGGGATCTTCCTCACCCACCTGCACGCCGACCACATCGCCGACTACTACAACTTCTTCATGCTCGGCGGTCACATCAAGAACCAGAACGGTGACCACATCGAGCGGGCCGTCCCCGTCCACGGGCCGGGTGCCGCCGGCGGCCTGCCCCCGAAGTTCGGCGGCGGTGAGTCCCCGACGGTCAACCCGGCCGACCCGGCACCCGGGACGGCGCAGATGACCGCGTCGCTGCACGCGGCCTACGCGTACAGCATGAACATCTTCCTGCGGGACATGGACGTGGCCGACATCCGAACCCTCATGGACGTCCACGAGATCGCCCTGCCGTCCGGGACCAACGCCACCTTCGAGCAGACCGCGCCGCGCATGAAGCCCTTCCGGATCTTCCGTGACGACACGGTCGAGGTGTATGCCACCCTCGTTCCACACGGCCCGGTGTTCCCGGCCTACGCCTTCCGCTTCGACACCGAGTACGGGTCGGTCACCTTCTCCGGTGACACCCGGTACTCGAGCAACCTCGTCGAGATGGCGCACCGCACCGACCTGCTCGTCCACGAGGCCATCGGTGTCGACGGCGCCGGTCTGGGCGAGGCCTCGCTCGACCACATGCTCCAGTCGCACGTGCTCATCGACGAGCTCGGGCCGATCGCCCAGGAGGCGGAGGCGAAGCACCTCGTCGTCTCCCACTACGCGGACATGGGCGCGGAGAAGGTCGACACCCACAAGTGGCGCCGGGACGCACGCAAGGGCTACCGCGGCCGCGTGACCATCGGCGAGGACCTCGACCGCTTCTCGCTGAAGGGTCGTCGCGGGAACGGGCGCGGCTGACCGTCAGTCGATCCCGGCGAGCGCGGCCATCCTCGACAGTCCCGGGCCGCCGTGGACCTCCAGTCGGGCCTGCGCCTCGCGCACCGGCCCCGTGTCCGCCAGCTCGGCAGGGACGCGGGCGGGGTTGAGGGCCACCGTGCTCACCCACCTGCGCAGGTCCGGGTCACTGGTGTAGGCGGCCTCGGCACGGCCCCCGAGCGCCTGCATCGCGAGCCAGCTGCTCGGGGTGTCGGCGTTCGGCGACGGGGGGCAGAGCCGGTTCTTTGCCTCATCGGTCCCGACCGTCGCCTCGACGTAACCCGACAGGGCCGCGCCGAAGCACGGGAAGCCGGCCCGGACCGGTTGCAGGGTGATCACCTCGGGACGCCAGATCGACACGGTCGGTCGGCCGCGCTCTCCCTGCGCGGCGCAGTGCACGACGAGCGAGTCGCGGGGGATCTCCACCGTGCCTTCGTCGCAGACGAGCCGGGCCGTCTCGACGGAGCGCAGGTGCCCGAGCCGGACGACGTCCTCGACGGAGCGCAGCAGGTCGAGCTCCCACCGGGCCAGGGTGGGTGTCCGGGCCATCGACGGGAGCACCCCCTCGTCGATCCGCATCACGACTCCGCGTTCCTCGAGCCCGAGGAAGACCTCGTCGGCGGAGCTCGCCGTGGACGCGACCTCCATGATGTCGGCGGCGGCCCCGAGGTAGGTGCCCGGGTCGGGCTGGATCACCGCACGGTCGAGCATCCACGGGTCCCGTGGGCGCACCCAGCAGATCCTGCCCGGGTCCACCCCCTGCTGCAGCAGCCAGGTGCACGCGTCCGTGGCGGTCTTCCCGGAGCCGGCGATGACGTACTTCGACGGTGCTTCGGTGACCTGTGCGAGCTCGTTGACGGTGATGATGCGGGCCCCCTCCCCGACGGCGAAGGGAGGAGGAGTCACCGCCGGGATCGCGGGCGAGAGGTAGTGGGCGTCGACGACCCGTGCGGGCCCACGCACCTCGTGCTCCTGCCCGGTGACGAGCGAGACGCAGCGGTCACCCGTCCACTCGTGACGGGGCAGGAAGGTCACGCGCCCGGTGGCCACGAGCCTCGCGAGGACGGACTCGTAGTAGTCCCGGATCTCCTCCGCGGTGGCGCGCTCCTGCAGTCCCCGCTCGGGACCGTGCTCCTGCAGGCGTCCACCGCCGAGGAGCGTGGAGGCCACGCCATAGAACGCCGAGGCCTGGTGCAGGCGGACGAAGGGGTAGGCGTCGAGCCAGTGGCCACCGGGTGCGGGGCGTCGATCGACGATGACGACTCGGGCCCCGGAGTGGTCGACGAGAGCCTCGGTGAAGGCCATCCCGAGTGCACCGGCGCCGACGACGACATGGTCCGCCTCGAGGATGCTCACGCGCCCACCCTCACCCGGCCCCGGCGCCCGGTCAAGCACTGTCCCACCCATCGCCGTGCGCCGTCTCGAGAGATCCGACCACAGTCCGAGTTCTATGAACCGGTGACCGACCGACCGTCGCTGACACCTTCGAACGCAGGGCGGGATGCAGCCGAGCGTTGCCGGCCGCCCCCGCGGCTGCGGCGCCTCTTCGACGACCCGGACCGCGACGACCGCACCTGGGCGATCTCCGTCGCGCACTCCGTGTCCATGCCAGCGGCGGAACTCGCGAAAGCGAAGGGAGACCTTGTGCATGTCACCAAGGAGGGATGTCTCAAGGACAACTTCGCGCGTCGTATGAAGCCATACCTCCGCCTGGCGTCGAAGTGAGACGTCGTGCGGTCGTCCGCGACGCGGGGGCGGCCGGCAACGCTGTATCGGAAGGTCGCGGCCGTGGGAAGACGTGACGATGACAAAGTAGAGTGTGCCAACTGCTCGCCGGCGAGGACGGCCTCACCGTTCAGCGCCGGGCTGTCCCTCCTAACCTTGTTGTTTGGACCCTCACGAGGGAGATCCATGAGCAACCACTCCAGTGAGAACATGCCCGTTTGGACGCTAGCCACCGGCGACGACCCCACCATGCCCACGGTGCCGGTCGCCGACACGCTCACTCAGGAGCACTTGGCTGAACTGCGGTCAGCGCTTGACACGTTCTCGTCGGAGCCCTTTGGGCACTCTGGAAGCCCACCCCCTGCCTAAGAGGCGCAACCGTACGTCCGGTTTCCCGTTGGAGGCGGCGAGGCCCCTTGCCCGAGAGCGTGCGCGACTTGTGTCCGAGCATGCCCACGACGTGCCGGCAGTGGCTCCAGTCGCCGAGTCCAGTGAGGTGATCAACCGGATGGTGGTTCCGGCCAAGGTTGCGGAACGGGTCGGCAAAGGCCCGGTGAAGTCGATGCCGTCCAAGGCCGCTGCCACCGGCGTGCACGACAACTTGGTGGATAAGACGACCGGCCTCACGGTCGCCAAGTCCACCCTCATGCCAGTCGAGCGGGCCACCGCTGGCGCCGCGGGTACGCGCGCCGCGAGAACCGACGCTGCTGGCGGCGCGATGGCGGTTGCCGCTCCTTTGGTCTCATGACCGGAGCTCGACGGATATCGCGACTCCATGGGCAAGGCCACCGCGCTGCTGCTGGACCGCGGCAGGGTGGGCGCCTCTCTCGGTTTCGCCTCGGCCGTGCGCGCCGTCGGCAGGGCAACGGAGACGGCCACCCGACGCGCCTAGAAGTGGGAAGACTCTTTGGCTGGGATCGTCGACTCGCGTCGAACTGGCCGACCTCGAGGCATCGTTCCCCGGCATGGGCACTCAAGGCGGTAGGTTCCGTGCCCACGTCGAAATACCCGCCCTCGCCATCGCGTTTGAAGCGCCGGGTCATCGTCCTTCAGGGAGTGGACAGCTTTCGACCCTGGAACTAGGACCCTCCAAGCGTCTCCGCGACTAGGTGATGACCCGAAGGCAGGTCGACGAAATCCTCGGGACCTCCCACCGTCTCAAGGGCTTGGGCGAAGGCCCCGCCACCACTGCTGCGTGGACGGAGGTCGTCATCGACGTGAAGAAGCACAAGGACGGGACACTCCACGTGCTCCCTGCTCGCGCCTCCTGACGGTCATACCGGGTGTCCGCGCACGGAATCACCCGTCGCTAGCCCTGGCTACCAGATGGCATCCCAGCTGCCGAACGAGTTCATCGATGAGCTGCCCGTCTTCACCTACAGCGCCGGTCTGCTGACCCCTTGGCGGCATCCCCCTTCCTCGTCGTCGGTGTGCGGCACCCAGGTCCCGGACCCAGAGCTGCAACTGAGCAATTTCTCACTCCTTCGCCATCGACAAGACCGGGGGGCGTATCGGTTTTTCGTTCTGGTTGAACGAATGGAGCCCGCCCTACGCTGCTTTGCGCCCCCTCCCCGATGACGTAGGAGTTCCCCATGGCTACCCCGCTCGCAGATGCGCGCACAACCCAGAAGGGGCTACGCCGCAGCGTTGTTGCTGGTTCCATCGGTGTCCTCGTGCACTGGTTCGACTGGGCCATCTACGCCTACATGGCCACGACGATCGCCGAGATCTTCTTCCCCAACCAAGACGGCACCGCCAGCCTTCTCTCGGTCTTCGCAGTCTTTGCGATCGCCTTTTTCGTGCGTCCAATCGGCTCGGTCTTCTTCGGCCACCTGGGCGACCGTTTCGGACGCAAGAAGACCCTCTCGCTCGTCATCGTCTCCATGGCCGCCGGCACCCTCCTGCTCGGCTTGATCCCGAGCTATGAATCGATCGGCATCCTGGCGCCGGTCCTCTTGGTGGTTGCCCGGATCATCCAGGGTCTGGCCGCTGGTGGAGAGTTCGGTTCGGCAGCCGCCTTCTTGGCGGAGTACTCCCCGCCCAAGCGACGCGGCTTCGGGACCTCGTCCATCGAAGTAGGGTCGGTTCTCGGATTTTTGCTTGCCTCGTTCGTCGTGTGGGCCCTGCACACGTCCATGAGCCAGGAGGCCATCCTCGCCGGCGGTTGGCGCATCCCTTTCTTGCTGACCGTTCCCCTAGCCCTCGTCGGCCTCTACATCCGCCTCAAGGTGGAGGACACCCCCGAGTACCGCGCTCTCGAAGAGCTTCACACCGTGCCGACGTCACCAGTCACCGAGGTCTTCCGGAGCAACAGCAAGCAGTTCTTCCAGACGATCGGCATCGAGACCTTCATGAACTGCACGTTCTACGTGGTCCTTGTCTACCTGATCACCTACCAAGAACAGATCGTGGGCATTCACGCGGACCGGGCAGCCCTGCTGTCGACGGTCGCCTCCCTCGTGGCCATCGGACTCATCCCATTGTCCGGCATCGCCTCGGACCGCTTCGGTCGCAAGCCGGTTCTCTTCACCGCCGCTGGGTCGCTCATCTGCGGCGCCATCCCCCTCTTCCTCCTGATGCGACAGGGATCGGACATCGCCGCTTTCGTCGCCACAGGTGGCCTTGCGGCCATCCTCGCGATCATCCTCGGGACGCACTCGGCCACAGTCGCTGAACTGTTCCCTACCCGGACGCGACAAAGCGGTCTATCGATGGCCTACTCCATCGCTGGAGCCTTCTTCGCCGGGACGCTTCCCTACATCAACACGTGGCTCATCTCGATCACCGATGACCCGATGGTCCCCGCCTACACACTCATCGTCATCGGTTTCATCGGTCTCCTCACCGTGATGACGATCCCGGAGACGCAGGGGAGTGACCTTCTCCACGAGTCCGACCTAGCCATCCCGAACCGAACCCCGGCCCCCGTAGACTGATCCGACGACGATGGGCCGGTGGGCTGGTTGTCGCTAACCCACGGCCTTCGTCGTGGGCAAACGACGACGGGAGTGCTCATGCTGAACGTGACCTTACGACAACTGGATTATCTGGTGTCCGTGGCCGAGTACGGCACCGTCACCGCCGCTGCCCAGGCGCTGCACATCTCCCAGTCGACAGTCTCGACGGCGATCGCCGACCTCGAGCACATCCTCAGGATCACACTGTTCGTTCGGCACTCACGCGGACTCGCTCTCACCCGGGATGGAGAGGTGGTCCTTGCAGAGGCCAGACGCCTCATCCGGGATGTCGGGAACCTCGAACGACATGCGGCAGGCCTGAGCGGTCAGTTGTCCGGGGAGCTGCACATCGGGTGCTACTCAACGATCGCCCCCATGCTGCTACCCGCGGTCGTCACCGAGTTCATGCAGCGCCACCCAGCGGTGGAGGTGAACTTCTCCGAGGGTTCGCAGGGAGACCTGCTCTCGGCGCTGGACCAAGGGAGGAGCGACGTGGCCGTCATGTATGCCTACCGGTTCCGCAATCAGCTGACGGAACTCGGTCACACGGCCACCAAGCTCACGGCGGTGCCTCCCTACGTCCTGCTGCACCCGGACCACCGCCTCGCGGGGGTGGACTCGATCTCGCTTCGTGACCTGGCCCGGGACCCGTACATACTCTTCGACCTCCAACCGGGTGACCAGTACTTCTTGTCTGTCTTCGAGGCCGAGGGCGCCGCTCCAAACGTCCGATTCCGCACCCCAAACTCGGAACTCGTCAGATGCCTCGTCGCCCGCGGCGCCGGCTACTCCCTCCTCAGCCAGCGTCCGAGGAGCACGCTCAGCAATGAGGGCCTCCCCTACGTGACGAAGGAACTGACTACGCGGCACGAGGGCCTCGACGTCGTCGCGGTGACGCCGGGAGACCGCATGCCCAGCAAGAGGGTGACGACCTTCCTGCGCATGGCCGTCGATCTCATGGACTAGGTATCGGGTCAACCGATACCCACCCCGGAAATCCATTCTGGTTTTCCGAGGTCTCGCCTCCGTACGGTTGATCTAAACCCGAACCGCTCACGGAGGTACACACATGTCCACAGCAGAGACCGAGGTCGTCGTCGTGGGCGGGGGCCAGGCCGGGATCGCGATCAGCGAGCACCTCGGTCACAACGGCATCTCGCACCTCGTCCTCGAACGTGACCGCATCGCCGAGCGGTGGCGAACCTCCCGGTGGGACTCCCTCGTGGCCAACGGCCCGGCATGGCACGACCGCTTCCCAAACCTCGAGTTCGACTGCCACCCGGACGCCTTCCCCACGAAAGGGGAAGTGGCCGACTACCTTGCGGAGTACGCAGAGAAAATCGACGCGCCTATCCGCTGCGGTGTCCAAGTGACCTCTGTGACAAAACGCGACGGTTGGCCAGGCTTTCGCGTGGAAACATCCCAAGGCCCCATCGACACCAGGTACGTGGTTGCCGCCACCGGCCCCTTCCAGAAGCCGGTCATCCCCGCGGTCGTCCCCGACGAGGCGGGCGTCCGCCAGCTGCACTCCAGCACCTACTACAACCCGGACCAGCTCCCGACCGGGGCAGTCCTCGTCGTCGGGGCCGGATCCTCCGGTGTTCAGATCGCCGACGAGCTGCGGCAGGCCGGTCGCGAGGTGTACCTCGCGGTGGGCCCGCACGACCGTCCTCCACGCCGCTACCGTGGTCGCGACTTCGTCTGGTGGCTCGGAGTGCTCAACAAGTGGGAGGCGGCCACACCGCCCGAGGGCGCCGAGCACGTCACCATCGCCGTCAGCGGCGCGCAGGGCGGCCACACCGTCGACTTCCGCATGCTGGCCGCCTCCGGCATCAACCTCCTCGGCCGTGCCGACAGGTACAAGGACGGGAAGATCCTCATCCGGGACGACCTCAAGTCGAACATCGACGCGGGCGACGCCAACTACATCTCCCTGTTGCAGGAGGCCGATACGTACGTTGAGCGAAACGGCCTCGACCTGCCCGAGGAACCGGAGGCGCACCATCTGACGGCCGACCCTGCGTGCATGAGGAGCCCGCTCGCCGAGTTGGACCTGGCCGAAGCCGGCGTCTCATCCATCGTGTGGGCGACCGGTTTCACCCAGGACTACGGGTGGCTGCAGGTCGATGCCTTTGACGACGAGGGGCGGCCGAACCACCAGCGCGGCATTTCCTCCGAGCCCGGGATCTTCTTCCTCGGCCTGCCCTGGCAGTCCCGCCGCGGTTCCAGCTTCCTCTGGGGGGTGTGGCACGACGCGCGCTTCCTTACCGATCACATCATGATCCAGCGAAGCTACCGCGCGTACGAACCCACCAGCTCCGCGGTGGGTGCCGTGGGCCAGTAGCACACACCGCCACCATTCACGCCCCCCGAGAGACAGGAACCCCCATGAAGCACACTCGCATCCGCCCCTTCAACACAAAGGACACCTACCCTGAGCAGGACCTCGACAACGACCTCTGCCAGGCCGTGGTCGCCGGTGGGGTCGTCTATCTGCGCGGGCAGATCGGCCAAGACCTGGACACCCGCGAGAGCGTGGGGATCGGCGACGTGGAAGCCCAGGCGGAGAAGGCCATGGCCAACATCGCTGTGCTTCTCGAGGAGGCCGGTGGTGAGCTCGAGGACGTGGTCAAGGTGATCGTCTACCTCACTGACATCCGCTACCGCGAGACCGTCTACCGGGTCATGGGACGGTGGCTCAAGGGTGTCCACCCTGTCTCGACCGGCCTCGTCGTCGACGCGCTGGCCCGCCCGGAGTGGTTGGTCGAGATCGACGCTACCGCCGTCCTGTCGGCGGGCACGAAGTGACCTTCTCGATCCTCGCCCGAGATGACTCCGTCGGCCTCGGTATGGCCGTTGCCTCCTCCTCACCCTGCGTCGCGGCGCGATGCCTTCAACTGCGTGGTGGGGTGGGGGCGGTTGCCTCCCAGAACATCACCGACCCCCGGTTCGGCGGCTGGCTGCTCGACCAACTGACGCACGGGGGTGCCGCCGACGAGGCGGTGCGTGCGTTGTCCGAGCACGACAACACCCTCGACTACCGCCAGATCGTGGTCCTCGGGGCGACCGGCCCACCTGCCGTGCACTCCGGACCGAAGACGCTCGGCACCCACCACTCGCGCACGTCGAAGCAGGCGGCCGCCGCGGGGAACCTGCTCGACAACCCCGGAGTCGTCGACGCGGTTCTGGAGGGCTTCGAGGCCGCCTCGGGCGAGCTCGAGGTGAGGTTGCTCGCTGGCCTCAAGGCCGGTCTGGTAGCAGGCGGCGAGGCCGGTGACCTGCACTCGGCCGGTCTGGCAGTCGTCCGGGACGCCGGCTGGTGGGAGACGGACCTGCGCGTCGACTGGAGCGACTCACCGATCGCGGACCTCGAGAGGCTGCTGGACGTCTGGCTGCCACAGCGCGCCGACTACGTGACCCGCGGGATCGACCCGAGTTCCGCGCCCGCCTATGGGGTGCCCGGTGACGAATGAAGTGAAGCAGCACGTCCGCGTGGAGGTCGACGCGCTCCGCGACGAACTGATCGCCCTCTCCGAGGATCTGTACCGCAACCCCGAGACCGCATGGCAGGAGGTCGAGTCAGCGCGGAAGGTCTCTGCGCTTTTGGGCCGCCACGGGTTCGAGGTCACGGACGGAATCGTCGAACTACCGACGGCCTTCCACGCCCGAGCAGGCTCTGGTCGCCGTCGCGTCGCATTCATGGCCGAGTACGACGCCCTACCCGGCATCGGACACGCGTGCGGACACAACCTCATCTCCGCCATGTCGACCGGCGCAGCGATCGCGCTCGCCCGGTACGCCGATGCCCTTGACCTGACCGTGGAGGTCTTCGGCACTCCCGCCGAGGAGGGCGGCGGCGGCAAGATCGAGATGCTCGACCGAGGAGCCTTCGACGGACTCGACTTCGTGATGATGGCGCATCCAGCCCCGGTTGATGTGGCGCGGGCCGCCCCCTTCGCCGTCTCCCACTCGACCATCCGCTACACGGGTAAGGCCGCACACGCCGCCGCCTACCCGACGCACGGGCGCAACGCCGCCGATGCCATGACGATCGCCCAGGTCGCGATCGGACTGTTACGCCAGCAGCTGTCGCCGAGCGTGCGGGTACACGGGATCATCACCTCGGGCGGCGAAGCCCCCAATGCGATCCCCCAGACCACGACGGGACGCTGGTACGTGCGCGCCGAGGATCTCGACGAGCTAGCAAAGACCGAGGAGAAGGTCCGCGGCTGCTTCGAGGCGGGGGCCCTTGCCGCCGGCTGCGACGTGGAGATCGAGCCGGAGTCCCAGCCCTACGCCCACTTCCGCACGAACGAGGCCGCGCTAGAGCTGTACTCACAGAACGCGACCGACCTCGGCCGCACCTTGGTCACCGGCGGCCCGGAGGCCCAGATGTGCCGGGCCTCAACGGACATGGGAAACGTCTCCCACGTCGTGCCGGCCATCCACCCCTACATCGGCCTGGACTGCTTCCCCGTGCTGAACCACCAGAAGGAGTTTGCCGACCATTGCGTCGGTGAGGTCGCCGAGCGGACGCTGGTCGACGGAGCCACTGCGCTCGCGTGGACCGCCGTTGACTTGGCAAAAGGGTGGCAGTCGAGCTGAGCAGGGGGAAGCATGCGCCCAGACCCTCCATGCCATACCGGGGCGAAGACGAGTCACAGAGCGTGCTCGCGTAGGCGGCAGTCCAACCCACACAGAACGCCCCGAGCAGCCACAGTCGTGCCGAAGCCGTCGGAGACACCACGCTTCCCGGATACCTGATCGCCCGACTGGCCCTGGGCCGCACACTCCACGGCAAAGGGCTGGGCGCGCAGCTGCTGGTCGCGATGCTGGAGGTGTGCGTCGACGCCGCGCGCGGCGCCGCCACGCTGCACGAGGTGATGGCCGGCCTCCCCGGCACCCTGACCGCGGCCGCCCGTCGGGGACGAAGGGAGCGAGACCTCACCGGGTGGACGATCGGCCGCGTCGTGCCCATGTCGGGAGAGCGCAACGACCTGGGCGTGCTCACGGCCTTCGACTCCGCGGTGCGAGAGCTCGAGCGACTCGGTGCCGAGGTGGTCGACGTCAGCGTCCCCTGCTTCGGTGACCTGCTCGACGTGTACCTGGCGGTGACCTCGGTCGAGGCGATCCCGGTGCTGCGCGAGCACGAGGGCCGCGGGCTCGGGCACGAGGCCCGCAGCCGACTGGAGATCGGCCAGCGCCTCAGCGGCACGCACGAGCTCGCCGAGGCCCACTCCCTTCGCCGCCGGATCAGCGCGGACGCCCGGGAGGTGCTCACCCGCTGCCGGCTCATGATCAGCCCGACCGTGCCCCTCGTCGCTCCGCCGCTCGGTCGGCACGGGATGGACGACCCGCTCGCGCGGCCGCGCACGGACTGGTGGACGGTCGAGGCCAACCTGGCCGGCCTCGCCGCGATGTCCCTGCCCGTCGACCGCTCCGCCGGCCTGCCCGTCGGACTGCAGCTGATGACCGCACCCGGCGACGACGCCGTGCTCTACCGCGTGGGTGCGGCCATGGAGGCGGCGGTGGCCGGCCGGTGACCGGCGCCGCTCAGCGGGGGGTGGCCCGCTCGATGGTGCGCAGCGCCAGCTCCAGGGCCGGGTCGATGACATCGGCCTCGTCGCTGTCCAGGTCACTGAGCAGGGTCGAGATCTCGGTGCAGCCGGCGACCGTCGTGGCGCCACCCTGCTCCCGGAGGTCGGCGAGCAGCTCCGCCACCTGGGCACGCATCCGATGCTCCACCGGCCCGGCCTTCACGGCCTCGACCAGTCGCATCAGCTTCTGCTGCTGCTCCGGACGCGGGAGCACGCACTCGATGCCGCTGGCGTCGAACGCCGACTGGAAGATGCCCGAAGCCAGGGCACCGTCCGTCGCCAACAGACCCACCCGTCGGGTGCCCCGGAGGCGGATCGCCTCCACGGTGGTGTCGATGATGCTGATGAACTCCACTGGCTGGTCTGCCATCACCGGCCCCAGATAGGCGTGGATGGTGTTGCAGGGAACCACGACGATCTGCGCGCCCGCGTCGACGAGGTGGCGCACACCCTCCTCCAGCCACGGGGTCGGGTCCGCACCACCGGCCAACAGCGCGTCCTGACGACTCGGCACCGTGGGATCGGCCCAGATCACGACCGGCAGATGGTCCTGGTCCCGCAGAGCGGGCGTGTGCCGCACCAGCTTGGCGTAGAAGTCCACCGTGGCGCTGGGCCCCATCCCCCCGAGAACACCGACCACCCGGGCGCCGATCGGCGCGTGCGGCTCAGGCACCGTCCGTCGCCAATACGGCGTCGGGGTAGGCGTAGAGCGCCGGGGAGCCACCCGTGTGGATGAACAGCACGTTGCTGTCCGTGGCGAAGTGCCCCTGCTGGACCAGACCGATCAGCCCGGCGGCGGTCTTTCCCGTGTAGACGGGGTCGAGCAGGATGCCCTCCAGCCGGGCGAAGGTCTGGATCGCAGCCGTCATCTCGCGCGTGGGCAACGAGTAGCCGGGCCCCACATAGCCGTCGTCGACGGTGAATGCCTCTGCCGGCACCTCACGGTCGGCACCGGCCAGCCGGGCGGTCTCGTTGGCCAACGCGTGCAACTTGCTCGCCTGCGGTGCGCTTTCCGCACGCACGCTGATCCCGGTGACCGGGATTCCGCTCTGGTTGCCGTGGAATCCGGCCACCAGCCCGGCGTGGGTGCCACCGGAACCGCTGGAGCAGACCACGTGGTCGATCGGAAGGGAGGCCTCGAAGGACTGCGCCAGGATCTCCTCCGCGCAGGCGACGTAGCCGAGCGCACCGAGCGCGTTGGAACCGCCGCCGGGCACGATGTACGGCGTGCCGCCCCGCTGGCGCACCTGCTCGGCGATCTCCTCCATCCCGGCCATGAGGTCGGAACCCCCCGGGACGACGCTGATGGACTCCGCGCCCAGGAGCCGGAAGAGCAGGTTGTTGCCGCTGGAGTTCTCGTCGTAGGAACCCTCGACCCGCTCTTCGAGCAGGAGGTGGCACTTCAGGCCCTCCTTGACGGCAGCGGAGAGGGTGAGCCGGCAGTGGTTGGACTGCACGGCGCCGGTCGTGATGATGGTGTCGGCGCCCTGGGCCAGGGCGTCGGCCATGAGGAACTCCAGCTTGCGCGTCTTGTTGCCACCAGAGCTCAGACCCAGGAGGTCGTCGCGCTTGATGTAGATGTCGGGGCCGCCGAGGTGTTCGCTCAGCCGCGGCAACGGCTCGATCGGGGTACGGCCATCCGTGTAGTGACGACGGGGGATGCGGGCCAGGTGCATGAGTGCCTCATTTCTCGTGTGGTGTACAGGGCCCGGATGGAGGGGCCATCCGGGAGTGGTCGGGACGGTGTCGGGGCGGTGCGATCGGGGCTCACCCCTCGACGGCGGTCTCCAACGCCTCGTCGGGGAAGTACTTCTGCAGACGCACGTCACCGGAGAGGGCGTGTCCCTCCATGCCCTCGATGCGTGAGATGCGAGCCGCGACCCGGCCGATCTGCGCATTCGCCTCACGGGTCATCCGCTGGTAGGTCACGGTCTTGATGAACTTCCCGACCCACAGGCCACCCGTGTAGTGAGCGGCCCCGCGGGTGGGCAGGATGTGGTTGGGACCGGACGTCTTGTCGCCGTAGCTCACGGTGGTCTCCTCACCGAGGAACAGCGATCCGTAGTTGTGCAGGTGCTGCAGCCACCAGTCGAGGTCGGCGGCGTGCACCTCCACGTGCTCGTTCGCGTACTCGTCGGCCAGGGTGGCGGCCTCCTCGCGCGTGTCGGCCACGATGACCTCGCCGAAGCTCTCCCACGCCCGGGCCGCCACCGACTCCGCGGGAAGCTGGTCGACCGCTCGCGGGATCAGCGCGAGGGTCTCCTCGGCGATGCGGCGCGAGGTCGTGATGAGGATGGTGGTCGAGTCCAGCCCGTGCTCGGCCTGGCTGATCAGGTCGACCGCAACGACCCACGGATCGGCCGTCTCGTCGGCGAGCACCAGGGCCTCGGTCGGGCCGGCCACGACGTCGATCCCGACGCGACCGAACAGCAGCCGCTTCGCCTCCGCCACGTACTGGTTGCCGGGGCCTGCGAGGACCGCAGCCCGGTGACCGGTGAAGTGCCCGAACGCCATGGCCGCCACCGCCTGCACGCCCCCCAGGCACATGATGGTGTCGGCTCCTGCCAAGGACATCCCGTAGATGGTGGCCGGGTGGATCCCTTCACCCTTCCGCGGCGGTGAGCAGGCCACCACGTGGGGAACGCCCGCGGCCTTGGCGGTGGCGATGCTCATCGCCGCCGACGCCACGTGGGCGTATCGGCCGCCGGGCACGTAGCACCCCGCGGCGTTGACCGGGATGTTGCGCTGACCCGTGATCAGACCGGGGTGGAGCTCGACCTCGAACTCGCTCATGCTCTCGCGCTGCCGGTCCGCGAAGGCGCGGACCTGACGGTGCGCGAAGTCGAGGTCCTCCTTGACCGTGCTCGGGAGCGAACGCTCCGCCGCCGCGATCTGCTCCTCGTTCAGCACGAAGCTCTCTGGATCCCAGGAGTCCAACTGACGGGAGTAGTCGCGGGTCGCCGACTCCCCCTGCTCCTCCAGCCGCTTGAGCATGTCCTGGACGGTGCGGGTCGTGGACGAGATGTCGACGGGCTCAGTGCCTTGGGCACGCTTGAGATAGGTGATGGGCATGGGTGTCTCCTGTTCTGGTGGATGGTGGTCGCGGTCGAGGACCGGGAGTCCGCGCCCGGCTCACGCCGGGCCGGTGGCCTCCTCGACCGCGAAGCGGATGATGTCGGCCGCGACACGGCAGTGCTGCAGCTGCATCGACGGCGGAACACGCAGGTCGCACAACGTGGCCAGGATCCCCTCGGTCCGAGGGAGCTCTTGGTCGGGTCCGATGTACTCCCACTGCGCAGGGCGGCTGGTGAAGCCGCGCATGATCGGCTCGCCGAACCACTTCACGGGTAGTCCGTACTCACCGGCGATCTGCACCACCGTGGCGATCTGCTCGGGTGGCACACCGGGAAGCGCGAACTGGAAGGAGCTGCCGACGTATCCCTCCTCGGCCGGGCGTCGGCACAGCTGGACGAAAGGAATGTCGCCCACGAGGAGCTCGAGCTCGCGGTAGAGGCGGTTCATCCGCTCGACCCGCTCCGCGAGCAGATCCAGCTGCGGCTCGATCAGCGCCGCCGCCAACGCGGTCATGCGCAGGCTGTAGTTGGCGACCTGCCCCCGCAGCGGCTCGAAGACGCTCATCGGTGGTCGGGCGCGGTGCTGCTCGTAGAGCATGTAGCTGCCCGAGTGCAGGATCGCCCGCGCCGCGACCTCGTCGTCGTCGGTCACGAGGAACCCGCCCTCACCCGAGTTGAGGTGCTTGAAGGTCTGCGCACTGAAGCACCCGGCCCGCCCGAACGTTCCGGTCGCTCGACCGGCCCAGTCCGCCCCCAGGGTGTGCGCACAGTCCTCGATCAGGTCGACGCCGAGCTCATCACACAGCGCAGCGACGGCATCGAGGTCGGCGACGTGACCGCGCATGTGGGAGAGCAGGAGCGTCCTGGCCCCGGATGCCTCAGCCTTGCGCCGCAGGTCGGCCAGGTCGATGGTGAGGTCCTCGGTGATCTCCACGAGAACCGGTTCGGCGCCGGCATGATGAATGGCACCCGGCACCGGCGCCAGGGTGTAGCCGTTGAGGAGCACGCGATCTCCCGGCTGCACTCCGCAGGCCCGCAACGCAGTGAAGATCGCACCACCGCCGGAGTTGACGGCCACGGCGTAGCGCCGTCCCACGAGCTCGGCGAATCGAACCTCCAGGTCGGCGGCGTCGTTGCCGTGCTCACCGTCGAACTCGGTGTAGCGGAAGAGCCGACCGCTGCGCATCAACTCGATGGCCCGGGTGATCCCCACCTCGGGTATCGGGTCCGGCTGGGTGAGGTCGAAGTCGAACCGCGCCGGCGCACTCCGGGTCGAGCGCGCGCCGTGGGCGCTACTCCGTGACAGCGCGGACATGCGCGCCACCTCCCCCGGGGCCGTTGAGGATGAACGCGGAGGCGAACAGTCCGCCCTCCAGGAGCGCGGTGAAGTCCTCGATCGCGCGCTGGTCGACGCCCGGGTCACCGTCGACGACGGTGAGGGCGTTGCGCGCGGAGGAGACCAGGTGGTGCCAGGTGGACTCCGCAGCGGCCAGTGCGTCGTGTGCGCGGATGGCCTCCACGGTCTCGCGGTGCTGGCCGTGCCAGATCGGTGGCAGCTCACGATCGGTCCACGCCCGCTCGCGGGTGGGGCGCAGTGGCGGGGAGGCCAGCACGTCCAGGAGCCGGAGCGCGGGCTCTCTCACGAAGGTGTTGCGGCAGACCTCGGCCAGGGCGCGGTGGACGCGCAGGTCGGTCTCACCGTGCATGGCGGGTTCGTGCACGACGAGCTCCATCGCATCGATGAGCTCCTCGGCCTCGGCCAGCTTGTCCAGGTCCGGGTCGCGAGCGGCCACCGCAGCCGCCTGTGGCTCCAGCAGGAGGCGAGCCTCGAAGAAGCGCAGGACATCGCGTGAGGTGACCTCGGTGGGCGCGTCCGGCGAAGCGAGGTGGGGAGTGCGGCTGATGACCCGGCTCCCGGAGCCGCGGACGGAGTCGATGTAGCCGACGAACTGCAACGCGCCGAGCGCCTCTCGCACCGAGGGCCGGCTCACGCCGAACTGGCGCGCCAGCTCGGTCTCCGACGGGAGCCGCGTCCCCACGGGGGACTCTCCCGACTGGATCCGCGCGACCACCTGCTCGGCGATCCGCACCGCCACCGATCGGTTGCGTTCAAGGGACTGGAACTCTGCCATCACACCCTCCTTCGAAGGAGCTGTCGACCTGCCAAGTTGTCTGTCATCTTACACCAGGTCACGTCGGCACCCGCCCCTGTTCCAGCGCGTGGGCGATGCCCAACACACCGGGTTCATCCGCATGGGCACCCATCAGCTGGACTCCGACCCCCCCGCCCGCACGGTCGTGGCCCCACGGGATCGAGACCGACGGGTGCCCGGTCAGATTGCCGAGCAGCGTGAAGCGCGACATCGCCGCGCGGGTGGTCCACGTCCCGTCGCCCACCGTGAGGTCCAGGGCGTCCGCGGCGGGGGCGATGATGGGCACGGTCGGCAGCAGCACGACGTCGACCTCGGTCAGCGCGTGCGACAGCTGGTCGCCCAATCGAGCGCGCAGTCGTTGTGCCCGCACGTAGTCGACCGCGGGGACGAACAGACCCGCCTCCAGGCGGAGCCGCACGTCCTCCGGCAACGCCGATGCCCGGGCGCGCAGGAGGTCGCCGTGCACATCCAGGGCCTCCGGGCCGATCGTGCACAGCATGGCCCCGGGCGCGCGGCCCAGGTCGGCAACGCTCACGGGCCGCACGATTGCTCCCAGCCGCACCGCGGTCGCGAGCGCGGAGTCGAGAGCCGCCAGGACGCTCGCGTCCACGCAGGTGCGGATGTCGTCGCCGAGGTCGCCGATGACCACGCCCTCCAGTGACTCCCTTCGCTCCATCGCGGCCCCGTGCGGCGCCCCGGTCAGGACGCCCCACCCCACTGCCGCATCGTGGACCGTGGCGGCGATCGGGCCGACGTGGTCCAGGGTCGGCGCCAGCGGACAGACCCCGTCCATCGGCGCCCGACCGTAGGTGCCCTTGAGGCCGACCACTCCGCACAGGGCGCTGGGGATGCGGATCGAGCCGGCGGTGTCGGTCCCGAGCGCCAGGTCCACGGCGCCCATCGCAACAGCGGCTGCCGATCCCCCGCTCGATCCTCCGGCAACCGCCTCGGGGCGCAGGGGGTTGCGCACCGACCCACTGTCGCTGCTGGTGCTGAAGGGGCCGTAGGCCAAGGCATGCAGGTTGGTCATCCCGATGAGGACACCATCCGCGGCCCGCAGTCGGCGGACGGCTTCGGCGTCGCACTCGGCGACCCCGGTCTCCAGGGCACGGGTTCCACCCGTCACGGATCGGCCGCCCACACCGATGACGTCCTTGACCGCGACGGTGGCGCCGTACAAGGCCCCCATCCGACCCCCAGTCCGGGCACGCTCATCGAGCCGCCGGGCCGCCGCTCGGGCCTCATCGGCGAACACGCAGGTGAACGCGTGGGCGTCCGGGTTCGCCTCGATGATCGACAGCGCCTCCTCGACGCGGGAGGCCATCGTCTCGCCCGGCTGAAGCGCCCAGGAGGGAGGCGTCGGCCCGAATCGGTGCACCGTGGCCGCCCGGCTCCTCCCGCCCGGGGACCGCGGACCGTCCGCCGGCTCCCAGGAGCGCACGAGGTCGAACAACGGCTCGTCCTGCGCCAGACGCTCTTGCCACACCCTCGTGCGGTCGCGGGTGTCCAGACCGAACCGGTCCGCGACGGCCTTCAGCGACGACTCATCCATGAGCGTGACTCACGAGGCCGACGGCGCCGGTGCGTGCTCGGGGTCGTCCGCATACCAGCGGTTCCACCCCGTGAGGATCGAGATGAGCAGCACCACGATCAGCGTCCACGCGTACGGATTGAGGAAGGCCGAGGCGATCGAGGGCAACGGCAGGCTGTACTGGGCCGCGGTGGCAACCATCGTGGCGTACCAGATGATCACCGCGTTGTGCCAGGGCAGCATGTAGAACACCGTGTTGGCGGCGCAGTCCATGAGGTTGGCGATCCGCGCAGGGTGCAGGTTCTTGTCCACACCCAGCGGACGCCCGATCGTGGGACCGACCAACAGGATCGCCGGAGCGTTGGCCCCGAGGGGGATCGTGAAGAGCAGCGTGATCCCCGCGATCATCAGCTCCGCGCTCCGCACTCCTCGGGCAGCGCTCTTCTCCAGCCGCCGCAGGAGCTTGAGCATCAGGCCACTCTCCGTCATCACCTGGGCCACGGCCAGGATGAACAGCACCAGGACGATGGCGCCCGTGATGTTGGTGATGCCGTCCTCGATGATCCCGGAGGAGTCCCCACGCTCGGCAGGGATGGCGAAGATCGCGCCGGGCTTGAGCAGCCCGGTCACCAGCCCGATCGCCACGGCCGAGAGGCTGCCCCAGATCAGTGAGATCACGATGTTGACGCGCTTCATGGCCAGGACGATGACGACGAAGAAGGGGATCATCATCAGCAGGCCCACGGGGTTGGCGTCCACGTCGATGCTGTTCGTCGTGGTGCTCCCGCCGCCGCCGACGAAGGCGAGGACGACCATGGACACGGCAGCGGAGATCAGGGCCAGCGGCAACCTGGACTTGACCACGTCGCCCATCTCCGCCTCTGAGGTGAAGGCCGAAGCGATCGTCGTGTCCGAGATGGGTGCGATGTTGTCGCCGAAGGCACCACCGGCGATGATGCCGACGGCGAGCATGGTCGGGTCGGCGCCCAGGGCGACGCCCGTCGGGAACAGGACCGGGATGAGGGCCAGGACAGCACCCACGCTGCTCCCCGTGCCGGCCGCGAAGATGCAGGAGAGGACGAAGGCGAGCACCGCGTAGGCGGCGCCCTTGGTCCCCGTCTCCACCCCGAACCACAACAGGCCGTTGACCAGGCCCCCTTCGGCCAACAGCTCGCCGAAGACGCCGGCGAAGAGGTACGCGAGGATGATCACGGCGCCGGTGTGGTTGGACAGTCCGCGGACGATGGTGCCGGCGAACTCGCGCGGGGTCCTCGTCAGCAGGAGCCCCACCACGACGGCAGCCCAGCCGCCGACCCAGAAGCTGGAGATGGCGGCACGCTCCGCCAGGGACAACCACAGCAGCACTCCCACGAGCACGGCGGCGGGGACCAGCGCCGTGAGCGGCCCACCCCACATGAGCAGCTTCTGCTCCGATGCGACATCGTCCGAACCGGACTCTCGCGTGCCGGGTTCGGGCCGGTCTTCATTGGACGCGCCCATGAGCATTCCCATCGTCAGACAACACTGTCAATCCCGGAATCGGTGGGTGTTCAGACAGTTTGCCTGACAACTCCGTCGGGTTGTCAGGCAACTTAGGACCCTCGCCGGTGAGTGTCAAGGGCTCGTGGTCACGCCACGCCACTCCCCCTCGGGCGGTGATCCGCTGCGTAGACTTCGAGGCCCTCAGGCGAGCAGCGCCCGGGCGGACGAGAGGACCCGATCAATGACGATCAACCCGGTAGTCGTGGGCAGCGGCCCCACCAAGGTCATCACCGTGCACGGCTGGTTCGGTGGCGCGCACGGATGGGGTCTCCTGCCGGAGCTCATCGACACCGATGCGTACACCGTCGCCTTCTTCGACCTGCGCGGGCACGGATCACGCATCGACGTCGAGGGCGAGTACACGCTGGACGAGGTCGCGGACGACGTCTTCGCCCTCGCCGACGAGCTCGGGTGGCAGGAGTTCGCCCTGGTCGGGCACTCCATGGGCGGAGTCATGGCGCTGCGTGCCTTCAGCCGGCACCCGGAGCGGATCACCGCCATCGTCGGGGTCAGCCCCGTCCCCGCCTCGGGCGTTCCGTTGGACGAGGACGGACAGGCGCTCTTCGGTGGTGCAGCCGAGGAGCCCGCCAACCGTCACGCCATCATCGACCTCACCACCGGCAACCGGCAGCCCACGAGCTGGCTCGACGCCATGGTGCGCTTCACGCGCGAGCACTCCCGGCCGGAGGCTGTGGCCGGCTATCTCACCTCCTGGACCGGGGCCGACTTCGCGGGCGACCTGCCCACCCCTTCGGTGCCCGTGCACGCCGTCGTCGGCGAGCACGACCCGGCCCTGGGAGAGGCGACGATGAACGCCACCTGGCTGGAGCAGCTGCGCGGCTGCACCCTGACCGTCATCCCCAACGCCGGGCACTACGCGATGTTCGAGGCACCGGTCTCGCTCATCGCGGCCATCGAGGCCACACTCGGGCAGGTACGCGACTGACCGGGTCACCCCTCCGCGCCGCGGCCCCCGTGCTGCGTAGACTCCGGAAGCCATGAGCACCCTGCAGACCCTCGATCGCGGCCTCGAGGCGATCGAGATCATCTCGCAGCGCACCGGGGGCATCTCCCCCGCCGCCCTGGCCGACGAGCTGGGCGTGCACCGCGCGGGGGCCTATCGCATCCTCACCACCTTGGAGCAGCGCCACCTCGTGGCCAAGGGCAACGACGGGCTCTACCGGCTGGGCAGCGGCGCCCTGGTCGTCGCCGGGCGCTTCATGACCCAGTACCGCGCCTCCGCCCAGCCGGTCGTGCAGGACCTCGCCGACCGCAGCGGGTGCACCGCCTTCGTCGCCATCGCCGACCGGAGCGAGTCGATCGCGATCGCCGTGGCCGAACCGGCCGCACGCGGCTCCATCGGGATCAGCTACCAGGTCGGCGCCCGCCACCCCCTCGAGCAGGGCGCCGACGGCCTGGCGATCCTCGCGCAGCGCCCCGAGCGACCCACCGACAGCGAGGCCGTGCAGCGCTCCCGCGCCCAGGGCTATGCGATCTCCGACGGCGAGGTCCAGCCCGGGGCCGTCGGCGTCGCCATCGGCACGGGCGAGGGCTCCTCGACCGACGTGGAGGCCTCGATCGGCGTCATCCGCCTGGGCCGGCCCGGTGATCTGGACATCAGCCGGCTCCTGCCGCTGGTGCGCGACGCGCGCACCGCGGTCGCCCGGCTGTACTGAGCAACCGCCCTTCGCGCCTCCGCCGACGGCGACCCCCACCCCCTTGACCGTCGGTGACCCCTGCACTAAATTGTGCGGTGAACGCGCACGGATGTGCGCTGTCCGCACAAGGGAGTGTTCATGACCACCACCTGTCCCGTCTCTCGCGAGGCGGCCGAGTTCGACCCCTTCGGCGACGGCTACCAGCAGGACCCGCCCGCCTACGTCGCGTGGTCGCGCGAGAGCGAGCCGGTCTTCTACAGCCCCAAGCTCGACTACTGGGTCGTCACCCGCTACGACGACATCAAGGCGATCTTCCGCGACAACGCGACCTTCTCCCCGTCCGTCGCGCTGGAGAAGATCACGCCGACGAGCCAGGAGGCCGATGACGTCCTCGCCTCCTACGACTACGGCATGAACCGCACCCTGGTGAACGAGGACGAGCCCGCGCACATGGAGCGCCGCCGCGCGCTGATGGAGCCCTTCGCCCCCGAGCACCTGGTCCACCACGAGCCGATGGTCCGCGCCCTCGTGCGCCAGCACGTCGACGCCTTCATCGACGAGGGCCGCGCCGAGCTGGTCAACCAGATGTTCTGGGAGATCCCGCTGACCGTGGCGCTGGAGTTCCTCGGCGTCCCGGACGACGACAAGCCGAAGCTGCGCGAGTACTCCGTCGCCCACACCGTCAACACCTGGGGGCGACCGGAGCCGCAGGAGCAGGTCGCCGTGGCCCACGCGGTCGGCAACTTCTGGCAGTACGCCGGCGGCGTGCTCGAGCGGATGCGCGAGCGCCCGGACGACGAGGGGTGGATGCAGTACGGGATCCGCGCCCAGCGCGAGCTGCCGGAGGTCGTCACCGACTCCTACCTGCACTCGATGATGATGGCCGGCATCGTCGCCGCCCACGAGACGACGGCCAACGGCATCGCCAATGCCGTGAAGCTCCTGCTGGAGAACCGCGCGATCTGGGACCAGATCTGCGCCGACCCCTCCCTCATCCCCAACGCGGTCGAGGAGTGCCTGCGGCACAACGGATCCCAGGCCGCTTGGCGCCGCATCACGACCAGGCCCACCGAGATCGGCGGCGTCGCCGTCCCCGAGGGCGCCCGCATCCTCATGGTCTCCTCCTCCGGCAACCACGACCCGCGCCGATTCGAGGACCCCGAGCTGGTCGACGTGCGGCGCGACGACGCCGCCGACCACCTGACCTTCGGCTACGGCGCCCACCAGTGCCTGGGCAAGAACCTCGCCCGCATGGAGATGCAGATCTTCCTCGAGGAGCTCACCGGGCGCCTGCCGCACATGGCCCTGGCCGAGCAGGACTTCTCCTACGTGCCCAACACCTCCTTCCGCGGTCCCGAGCACCTGTGGGTCGAGTGGGACCCGCAGCGCAACCCCGAGCGCACCGACCCCTCGATCCTCCAGCCGCGCGTCGAGGTCAACATCGGTGAGCCGACCGCGGTCCACCACAGCCGCCCGATGCGCGTGGAGAGCGTCGTCGACGCCGCCGACGGGGTCCGCCACATCACCCTGACCAGCGACGACGGCACCGCGCTGCCGGCCTTCACCCCCGGCTCGCACATCGACATCGAGTGCGGCGACACCGGCATCGTGCGCCAGTACTCGCTGTGCGGCCCCCCGCCGGCACCCGTTCAGCCCCAGGGCTGCCCGGTCCCCCACACCCCTCGCCCCGAGCGGTACGAGATCGCCGTCCTCCTCGAGGAGGAGTCCCGCGGCGGCTCGACCTGGGTGCACGACCACGTGCGCGAAGGGGAGGTCCTCACCGTCCGCGGTCCCCGCAACCACTTCCGCCTGCCGGAGCAGGCGCAGCGGTACGTCTTCGTCGCCGGTGGCATCGGCATCACGCCGATCCGGGCGATGGCCGCCCAGGCCGCCCGCGAGGGCATCGCCTACGAGATCCACTACCTCGGCCGCGAGCGCACGAGCATGGCCTTCGTCGAGGAGCTGCTCGCGGAGCACGGCGACCGGCTCGTCGTGCACTGCTCGGGCGAGGGCACGCGCGCGGACCTGACCGCACTGATGTCCGACAACGCCACGGACGCACGAGCCGGTCGGGTGCACGTGTACGCGTGCGGTCCGCAGCGGATGATCGACGACCTGACCGCCGGCAGCACCGACTGGCCCGAGGAGTCCGTCGTCTTCGAGCACTTCTCCTCGACGCTCGGCGAGCTCGACCCCGAGCAGGAGCACGAGTTCACCGTGCACCTCGAGGACTCCGACACCGACCTGGTCGTCACCCGCGACCGCACCCTCCTGCAGACCCTGCGCGATGCGGGGCTGCAGATCCCCTCCAACTGTCAGGAGGGACTGTGCGGCACCTGCGAGGTGCCCGTCCTCGACGGAGCGGTCGACCACCGCGATGTCGTGCTGTCCGCATCCGAGCGCCGCGAGAGCGACCGGATGATGTCGTGCTGCTCCCGGGCGACGGGCGAGCGCCTCGTCCTCGGCCTCTGACCCCCTTCCCCCACACCTAAGGCAACCAATGACGCTTGCACTCATCGGCATCCTGCTCTCGCTGGCCGTGCTGATCACGCTGGCCTACCGCGGCCACTCGGTGATCGCCGTCGCCCCCTTCGCCGCCTCCATCGCGGTGATCATGTCCGGTGCGCCCCTCCTGGCCAGCTACACCCAGATCTTCATGCCGGCCCTCGGCTCCTTCCTCGTCGCGTTCTTCCCGCTCTTCCTCGTCGGCGCGATCTTCGGTCGGCTCATGACGATCAGCGGGTACGCCCACGACCTCGCCGGCTGGATCTCCGGGATGCTCGGGCCGCGCTTCGCCATCCTCGTCACCGTCCTCGCCACGGCGCTGCTGACCTACGGCGGGGTGAGCGCCTGGGTCGTGGTCTTCACGATCTTCCCGATCGGGATGGCGCTCTTCGAGGAGGCCGACATCCCACGGCGCCTCATGCCCGCTGCCATCGCCCTGGGCATCTTCACCTTCGCCACCGCTGCCCTGCCCGGGTCGCCGCAGATCCACAACACGATCCCGACGAAGTTCTTCGGCACCAACACCTTCGCCGCCCCCGGCCTGGGGCTGCTCGCCGCGGTCATCGTCTTCGGTCTCGGCATGCTGTGGCTCGAGCGTCGCCAGAAGCAGCTGGCCCTCGCCGGTGAGTCCTTCTGGGACGCGACGAGCGCCGAGCTGAAGGAGGCCGAGCGCCTCGGTGGCGACGTCCGGACCGCCGACGGGGCGGGCACGGCACGCCCTTCGCCCGGGGTCGGCGGCGGGACGAGCGATGACGAAGGGGGCGCCCGGCGCGTCTCCCCCGGTCCGGCCGCAGGCACGCGCGAGATGCCGGCCGCCTCCCCTTCCGTCGCTCCCGAGCCGGTCACCACCGGTGCCCGGACGTCGGCGGCCGCCGGTCTCATCGGCCTGAGCCCGATCCTCGCGATCGTCCTCGTCAACGCGCTGTGCACCTACGTGCTCTTCCCGGCGCTGGACTCCGGCTACCTCGCCGAGGAGAAGTTCGGCGCCACCTCGCTCGACGGCGTCATCGGCATCTGGTCGGTGACCGTCGCGATGCTCGCCGGCATCGTCCTCGTCTTCCTCATGCGCATCCGTTCCTTCCCGGAGTACGTCGAGGGGCTGACCGAGGGCGCGAAGAACGCCGTCCTGCCGGTCTTCAACACCGCCAGCGAGGTCGGCTACGGCGCCGTCATCGCCTCCCTCGCGGTCTTCGCGGTGATCCGCGACAACCTCTTCGGGATCAGTGACAACCCGGTCATCGTCGCGGCCGCCTCCACCTCCGGGATCTCCGGTCTCACCGGGTCGGCCTCCGGTGGGCTGACGATCACCCTGCAGACCTTCGGCGCCGACCTGGCCCAGATGGCGACCGACCAGAGCATCTCCATGGATCTCATGCACCGGGTGACGGCGATGGCCTCCATCGGCTTCGACTCGCTGCCGCACAACGGTGCGATCATCACCCTGTTGCTCGTGACCGGGCTGTCGCACCGGGAGTCCTACAAGGACATCTTCGTCGTCACCGTCCTCGTCCCGCTCGCCGGACTGCTGACCGTGGTCGGGCTCGGTCTGGCCGTGGGCTCGTTCTGATGACTCGCTCCGCACGCACCGACACCCACCACCAGGAGGACTGAACCATGGCCCACTACCGTCAGGTCGGACCCGTGCCCGGGAAGCGGCACACCCTCTTCAAGGACGACGAGGGCGCCATCCTCTCCGAGGAGCTCATGGGCGAGGAGGGCTTCTCCTCCGACTCCTCCCTGCTCTACCACCGGCACATCCCCTCGGGCATCGTCGGCGCCCGGCACTGGGAGCTCCCCGACCAGTCCCTGACGCCCAACGACCCGCTGCTCCCCCGCCACCTGAAGCTGCACGACCTCTTCACCGACGAGACGGCGAGCACCACCGACGCGGTGACCGGTCGCCGGCTCGTCCTGGGCAACCCCGACGTGCGCATCTCCTACGCCCACGTCGGCGCCACGTCGCCGCTGTACAAGAACGCCATCGGTGACGAGTGCGTCTACGTCGAGCGGGGGTCGGCGCTGGTGGAGACCCAGTTCGGCGCCCTCGAGGCGAGCGAGGGCGACTACGTCATCATCCCCCGCGCCACGATCCACCGCTGGGTGCTCCGCGACGGGGAGAGCGCCCGCCTGTACGCCATCGAGGCCTCCAGCCACATCGCCCCGCCCAAGCGCTACCTCTCGCGCTACGGCCAGCTCCTCGAGCACGCGCCCTACTGCGAGCGGGACCTGCGCGGCCCCACCGAGCCGCTGCTGCGCGAGGAGCAGGACGTCGAGGTGCACATCAAGCACCGCGGTCGCGGCGACGGGGGCATCACCGGCACCGTGCACGTGGTGCCGGAGCACCCCTTCGACGTCGTGGGCTGGGACGGGTGCCTCTACCCCTACACCTTCAACATCCGCGACTACATGCCGCTGACCGGCAAGGTGCACCAACCACCGCCGGCGCACCAGGTCTTCGAGGCGAACAACTTCGTCATCTGCAACTTCGTGCCGCGCAAGGTCGACTACCACGAGCTGTCGGTGCCGGTGCCGTACTACCACTCCAACGTCGACTCCGACGAGATCATGTTCTACGTCGACGGCGACTACGAGGCGCGCAAGGGCTCCGGGATCGGCAAGGGGTCCGTCTCGGTCCACCCCGGCGGTCACGCCCACGGCCCGCAGCCGGGTGCCGTCGAGGCCTCGCTCGGTGCGGAGTACTTCGACGAGACGGCCGTCATGGTCGACACCTTCCGTCCGCTCGACCTCGGTCCGGGCGCCCGGGCCACCGACGACGGCAAGTACGCGTCCTCGTGGACCGGCGGCCGCTGGGAGGGGGGCGCGTGAGGGAGGTACCCGAGCAGTTCATCGGCTTCTTCGACGACGCGGCGACCTTCCCTCCCGGTCTCGCACCGGTGGATCGTGCGGTCCGCGACCACGTGGCGCGACGCTCCGACCCCTTCGTCACGGCGGTGGGGCCTGCGGTGCACGCGCTCGCGGACCTGCCACGGGCGCGTGCGGTGGCTGCCGGGCTCGACCTGTCCGGCGGGCCCGTCGAGGTCTGTGTCGTCACGCCGGCCGGGGCGCTGCACGAGGCCCTCGAGGCGCGGGACGAGGTGGGGCCGGAGCTGGCCGTCGTCGCGGTCGAGCTCAAGACCGACCCGAGCGACCGGGCGGTGTGGACCGAGCAGGTGCGCGCTGCGGCAGGGGCCGTCGCGCAGATCCCGGTCTACGTCGAGCTGACCGCCGGCCAGGTCGCCGACGGCGCCCTCGACCTGCTCGCCGGCACCGGTCTGGACCTGAAGTACCGCACCGGCGGCATCGAGGCACACCTCTTCCCCACACCCGAGCAGCTCGGTGAGGTGCTCGCCGCAGCGGTCGCCGCCGACCTGTCCTTCAAGCTCACCGCGGGGCTGCACGAGGCCATCCGCTACACCAACGCCACGACCGGCTTCACCCACCACGGCTTCCTCAACATCGCCCTGGCCACCGAGGCCGCCCGCACCGGTGAGTCGGCCGGGCAGGTGGCGGCCTGGCTCGCGGAGACCGACCCCGACCGGCTGGCCGGGGCCACTGCTGCCTCCGACGGGCGGTGGCGCGAGTCCTTCCGCTCCTTCGGCACCTGCAGCGTCAGCGAACCCGCCGACAGCCTGCGCCGACTCCAGCTCTTCCCGTCCTGACCACCCACTCATCCACGCACCGAGAGGTCCATCCATGACCACTGCCGCACAGCGCTTCGCCACCGAGGGTTTCGGACCCGAGAACCTGCCCTACGCCTCCTTCTCCCCCACCGGCGCCCGGCCGCGCCTGGGCGTGCGGCTGGGTGACCGGGCGATCTCCCTCGGGGAGCTGGCCACGGGCGTCGAGGCGAAGGGAGGACCGCAGCTGGCCGCCACCGCGCGGACCGCCGCGGACGCACCCGACCTCGACGCGCTGCTGGCTGCCGGCCACACCGCGTGGCAGCCGCTGCGCGCCTGGCTGCAGGAGGTCGTGACCACGGAGGGTCTGGAGGAGGTCGTCGAGGCGGCCTCGACGCCGGTGTCCGACATCGCCGTGCACATGCCCTTCACCGTGGCCGACTACGTGGACTACTACGCCTCCGAGCACCACGCCTCGAACATCGGGCGGATGTTCCGGCCCGACCAGGAGCCGCTGCTGCCCAACTGGAAGCACCTGCCCGTCGGCTACCACGGTCGCGCCGGCACGGTCATCCCCTCCGGCACGGACGTCCCGCGGCCCAAGGGGCTGCGCCCGGAGCCGTCGGGCACGCCGAGCTTCGGGCCCTCGAGGCGGCTGGACATCGAGGCGGAGCTGGGCTTCGTCGTCGGTGGCTCGGCGCCGCAGGGTGAGGTCTCGGTGGCACGTGCGGGAGCGGAGCACCTCTTTGGTGTGGTGCTCTTCAACGACTGGTCGGCGCGTGACATCCAGGGTTTCGAGTACGTGCCGCTGGGCCCCTACCTGGGGAAGTCCTTCGCCTCGTCGATCTCGCTGTGGGTCGTGCCCTTCGCGGCGCTGGCGCAGGCGCGGGTGGAGCCGCCGTCCCGCGAGCACGAGCTCGCCGACTACCTCGACGACTCGGTCGACGGACCGTGGGGGCTCGACATCACCCTCGAGGTCGTCCTCGACGGAGAGAGTCTCTCCCACCCGCCGTACCGGACGATGTACTGGACGGCACCGCAGATGGTCGCGCACATGAGCGTCAACGGCGCGAGCCTGCGCCCGGGTGACTTCTTCGGCTCCGGCACCGTGTCCGGGACCGAGGTCGACGAGCGCGGCTCCTTCATGGAGCTGTCGTGGGGTGGCAAGGAGCCGCTGACCCTCGCCAACGGGCACGAGCAGGCCTTCCTCGAGGACGGTCAGACGGTCACGCTGCGGGGCACCGCCCCCGGCGCGAACGGATCGGTCATCGACTTCGGCGACTGTGTCGGCACGATCGTGCCGGCGTCAGGGGCGGCGGGGTGACCACCCCCGGCGCCTGACGTCACAGTGCGCGCGTGGCCCACGACATACCGGGGGCCACGCGCGCACAACGACGTCAGGCGTGCCCTGCTCAGGCCACGAAGTCCGGCCACCCTGCGTCGAGGTAGTCGATGAAGTCCTCGCCGACGCGCTCGCCGCGCAGGTGCTCGCGGGTCACCGGCAGGTCCGCCATCGCGAAGGCCGGGTCCGTCGCGCGACCCGGGAAGTCGTGGTGCACGATCGCTGCCCGGCCCAGGTCGACGAAGTCCGCGCCCTGCTGCAGGCACCACTGCGCCTGCTCCGCCGTGCGGATCCTGCCCGCCACCCCGAGCCGCGTGCGGCCCCGAGGTAGACGGGTGAACTGGTCGATGAGGAGGTCCTCCCCTTCGCCCACGGTCGCGAAGGCATCCCACAGCGACATGTCGACGTAGTCGACGAGATCGGAGTCGAGGACCCATCCGGCGACGATCACCCCTTCGTCCAGAACGATGCCGTTGCCCTGCGGGGTCAGGCGCACCCCGACCTGGAAGTCCGGGCCGGTGGCCTCCCGGATCCCGCGCAGGACCTCGAAGAGCATCCGTGCGCGGTCCTCCAGCGAGCCGCCGTAGCCGTCGGTGCGGTCGTTGTGCCGCCCGTCGAGGAACTGGCAGATGAGGTACCCGTGCGCCCCGTGCACCTCGACCCCGTCGAAGCCGGCCCGCTGCGCGCGCACCGCCCCGGCGACGAAGTCGGCCACGGCCCGCTGCACCTCGGCCGTGCTCAGTGCCACGGTGCCCCGGTCCGGGTCGGCCCACGGCGCGACACTCGCCACCCCGGTCACGTCCGGGTTGCCGCGGCGTCCGCCGTGGTGCAGCTGCACCGACGAGACGCTGCCGGCCGCGCGGATCCCGTCGGCCAGCCGGGTCAGCCCCGGCAGGTGCCGGTCATCGCTGATCCCGAGCTGACCCGCCCATGCCTGCCCCTCGGGCGAGACGAAGGTCGCGCAGGTCATCGTCAGGCCGAAGCCCCCTTCGGCCCGGGCCACGAGCCAGCGGTACTCGTCCTCGGACAGTGTGCCGTCGGCCCTGCTCTGGGTGTTGGTCAGCGGAGCGAGGGCGAAGCGGTTGGCCCAGGCCGGACCGTGGGCCAGCCCGAGCTGCTCGTGCGTGGACGTGGTGGTGTCGGTGACGGTCATGGCCCCATCCTCGCAAGGCAGCGGCACCGTCGACGAAGACGTCGTACGGTGAGACCCACTGCACACGCCGAAAGGACTCGACGCCATGAGCCTCACCGACGCCGCATACCAGTCCGATCCCGGCGGCCCGCTCGACGTCGACCGCGAGCTCTACGGGCGGATCGGGGCGATGACGCAGGGACGTGAGCTCGTCGACTCCTTCGTCCTGCCCATCCGCAGCGGTCGCGCGTGGGAGGTCCCGGCCGGGCACGTGTGCCGGATCGTCACGCTCGAGGGACCGCAGGTCGCCGACCTCAACCTGTGGAACCTCCACGACCCCCGCGAGCGACTGTGGGCCTCGCGCACGCGTCAGCTGCAGGCCGCGCACGTGTCCGTCTTCGACCGGCTGTGGTCGACGCTGCCCTTCCTGCGACCGCTCGTGACGATCACCGGCGACTCGCTGGCGGACTACGGCATCGACGACGAAGGGGGTCGCGTCCACGACCTGCTCGGCACGCGCTGCGACCCGTACGTCAACCAGATGCTCAGCGGCGAGCCCTTCGACTACCACTGCCACTCCAACCTCACCCGTGCCGTGCGGCCCTGGCACCTCACCGAGTTCGACGTGCACGACGTGCTCAACGTCTTCCAGTGCACCGGCCTCAACGCCGACGACGAGTACTTCATGAAGACCTGCCCGGCGACGGTCGGCGACCACTTCGAGTTCTTCGCCGAGATCGACGTGCTCGCCGCGCTGTCCACCTGCCCCGGTGGCGACCTGTCGGTGCCGATGTTCGGCCCCGGGGCCGGCGACACCGAGGCGGTCTGCCGCCCCCTGGGCATCGAGGTCTACTCGGTCCCGGACGAGGCACTCATCGGCTGGCAGTCGCCGCCGACCGCCGCCTATGCGCGGGACCACGGGCTCGCGGCCCCTGCGTGGGGATGACCAACCTCGACGACTCCCTGCAGGACCTGTCCGAGGTCGTGCAGTGCCGACTCGTCGTCCTCGACGAAGGCATGCGGGTGCTCGCCTACTCGATCCACGAGAGCGAGCAGGACCGTGCCCGGCTCTCGCACCTCCTCGCGCACAGCGACACGTGGGAGCCGCTGCCCGCCGGCACCGACGGGCCGACCGCCCGCACCGCCGGCGACGGGACGGAGTGGGTGCTGATCCCCCTTCGCGATGACCGTCACCGCGTCGGGCACCTCCTGCACGTGCGGACGAAGGGGGATCCCGCCCCTCCCGCAGACCTCCTCGCCGAGGGCGCCGCCCGGCTCGGCGTGCTGCTGTCCTTGCGGACGATGTACGCCGAGCGGGACGCCGCGCGTGCCCGGGGGCTGCTCACGCAGCTCATCAGCGAGCACTCGTCGACCGACCAACGAGATGGCGCCGCAAGGGCGCTCGTCGACGAAGGGATCGTCGGCGCCACCGACCAGTACTGCGCCGTCGTCCTCGCTGTCCCGCCCGGTCACCCCGACGGGGCCTGGGAGGCGCGCACCGCGGTGGCGGCGACCTCGGACTTCGTCGCGCGCACGTCGACGGCGACCATGGTCGGCGCGGTCGTCGACGGGCACGGCGTGCTGGTCTTCCCCCGGCCGGTCGTGCCGGAGCGGCTCGAGCGGGTGCTCGCCGCGCCCGGGCTGGCCGAGGTGCGTGCCGGGATCGGCGGGGTCGTCGATGACCTCCGGGCGGTCGCCACCTCCCACGACCAGGCCCACAAGGCCTGGCGGGCCGCCTGCCTCGACCCCACGACCTACACGAGGGTGACCTCGTGGGCCCAGCTCGGGATCGACCGGCTGCTGCTCGACCTGCCGCTGGACCGGCTGACGGGCGAGGACCTGCCCGATGCCGTCCGCCGGCTGCTCGACTCCGACCACCGGGACGTGGACGTCGCGACCCTCGGGGCCTACCTCGACGCCGGGGGTGATGCCCGGGCGAGCGCCATCGCCTTGGGCATCCACCGGTCGACCCTCTACTACCGCCTCACGAGGATCCGCGCGACGGCCGGGGTCGACCTCGGCGACGGGCTCGCTCGCCGCGACCTGCACACGGGGCTGCGGGCGGCGCGGCTGGCCGGGCTGCTCAGCGACTGAGCCGCCCGGGGCGGATGCCGGAGTCGTGCGTCGGGTCGTACCCGTGGATCCACGCGAGCGTGTCCTCGAAGTAGCTGCTGGACCCCATGTGCGCGTTGCGGGCATCGGCCTCGGGCCCGTCGGGCAGGTGGAGCACCTCGGCGACCTGCCAGGAGGCGAACTGCACCGCCCGCGTGCGCAGGCGACGGCGCCCCTCGTAGGCCTCGAAGGCCGCCGTGGGGTCACGCGGGTCCGCCGTGGCCAGCTCCTCCGCGAGCGCCCACGTGTCCTCGATCGCCTGGTTGGCGCCCTGGCCGTGGTGCGGCACGAGAGCGTGCGCGGCGTCGCCGAGCAGGACGACCCGCCCCCGGTGCCAGGTGGGCAGCGGCGGGCGCCGCATCAGGGCCCAGCGCTGCGTGACCTCGACCGCCCCGAGCATCTGCGTCACCGCGGGGTGCCAGCCGGCGAAGGGAGCGAACTTCTCCTCGTCGCGGGCGGGCACGACCCACTCGTCGGCCGGCCACCGCTCGGGGGTGCGGCTCACGGCGAGGAAGTTCACGTCCTGCCCCTCGCCACCCATCGCGTAGTGCAGGAGGTGCCCGGTCGGGCCGATCCAGAACTGGATCGCGTGCGGGTCGGGCAGCTCGCTCAGCTGCTCGGTCGGGATGATCCCCCGGAACCCGGAGCGACCGGAGTAGATCGCGTCGTCGTGGCCGACGACCCAGCGCCGGACCAGGGAGCGGGCGCCGTCGGCGCCGACGACGACGCCGGCAGTGCGCCGTGAGCCGTCGGCGAGGTCGATGAGGACGTGAGCGCCCTCCTCACGCAGGCCGGTGACGTGCCGCGACATCAGGATCCGGTCGGACCCGACGGCCTCGGACAGGACCCGCTGCAGGTCGGCCCGGTGCACGCCGAGGTAGTCCGCGCCGAAGCGCGCCCGGTAGGTGGCCCCGACCGGGGTGCGGCCGAGGGTCGCCCCGGTCCGCCCGTCGCGGAAGATCAGGTCGCTCTGCGCCCAGGAGACCTCCTCGAGGGCATCGAGGACACCGAGGCGCCGAAAGAGGGTGGTCGCATTGGCGGAGAGGGCGACCGCGGCGCCGACCTCGCGCAGCTCGGCGGTGCGCTCGAGGATCGTCGCGCCGATGCCGCGCTCACGCAGGGCGAGGGCGAGGGTGAGGCCACCGATGCCGGCGCCGATGATCACCACGTCGTCGTGGGGCATGTCCTGGGTCATACCCACGACGCTAGAGCGACACGATGTCCCTGTCATCGGGCCGGCCGGCGGATCTGCACCCCCAGGATTCGGACACTGTGTCGGACGAGATGGGCTCCTCGTCCCTCGTCAGCGGGTCAGGACGTCGTGCGGAACCCGGCGAAGACCTCGTACATGAAGTCCGTGCCCTGCTCGAGGGCCTCGACGTAGATGCGCTCGTTGTTGCCGTGCATCCCGATGAGCTGCTCGTTGCTCAGGACGTACGGGTACACGCCGTAGCCGGGGACTCCCTTCGCCCGCCACGGACCCAGGCTCGTGCCGGCCTCGAAGAGGGCCGGAGCGAAGGGGGTCTCCTCGTAGATCTTCTCCGAGGCGCTCGACAGTGCCGTGTAGAGGTCGGTGTCGATGTCCGCCGGTGGGGTCGCCCAGGCCTCGTCGAGCTCCGTGAGGGTCTCCTCCTCGCTCACCCCCTCCTCGGTGGCCAGGGTGACCTCCACGTCACGGTCCTTGAGCAGCTCTCGCACCGCCGCGAGGAACTCGCGCGGCTTCTCACCGCCGGGGATGGCGCGGCAGTTCACCCTCGTCTCGCCGGAGGACGGGATGACGTTCTCCTTGTATCCCGCCTCCTGGATGACGAAGGCGTGGGTCGTGCGCAGCAACGCCCGGTGCAGGTAGGGGTAGTCCGAGAGCTCGACGACGACCTTGGCCGCCCGCTCGCGCGCGGGCCCGCTCCTGGCGTTGAGCATCAGCCGGATCGCCTTGGCGAACTTGCGGTTGCTCGTCGCGTTCTTCAGCGCGCCGAAGTACTCGCGGGTGACGTCGGTCAGGTGCACCGGGGCCTCCCACGCGCCGAGCTCGCTGATCGCCCGCGAGAGCGTGACGATGGCGGTGTCGTCGGGGATCGGCTTCGAGGAGTGCGTGGCCGTGCCCCGCGCGGTGAGGTCGATGTTGAAGTAGACGTTGTCCTGACGGGTGGCCGTGATGAGCATCGGTGTCGTGGCGTCGCTCTGGGCGAGGAACCAGCCGCCCTCGGTGAGCACCGATCCGGCGTCGATCTTGTCCCAGTGGTTCTCCGCGAGCCACCTCGACCCGTAGTCGCCGGCCTCCTCGTCGCAGTCGGTGAGCACGATGATGTCCCGGTCGAAGGTCGCGTCCTCGTCGATGTGCTGCAGCAGCGCACTGATCATGGCGGAGTTCGCGCCCTTCATGTCCAGGGCGCCGCGTCCGTAGATCTCGCCGTCGATGACCTTCCCGGCGAAGGGGTCGACGTCCCAGTTCTCCTCCTCCACCGGCACGACGTCGGAGTGGCCCAGGAGCAGCAGCGGCTCGTGCGCACCCGTGCCCTTGATCCGGGCGATGACGTGCACGTTGTCCGGCTGCGGGGTCTCGATGATCTCGACGGGCACGTTGGCCCGCTCCCAGACGCCCTTGAGCATCTCCGCGTGCGGACGTGTCGTGCCGCCCTGGCCCCGGTTCTGGGTGTCGAAGGAGAGCATGCGCTTGAGCAGGTCCAGCGGGTCCATGTCCGCCGCGGGGATGGCCGCCCCGCTGAGGGAGGAGGCAGGGGAGGTCGGCCGGGCGAAGGCGCCGGCACCTCCGGTGGTGGCGACCCCCAGCGCGGCCACGCCCACTCCGCCGAGGAAGGCCCGTCGGGGCAGCGGTGTGGGGACCGAATCGCGTGACGTGTGATCCATGACGACTCCTTTGTCGGTGTCCCAGCAGGCTTCTCCCGCCGACCCCTTCGCACAACGGGGAACCGGCCCGATGCTCGGCGAGCGGTCCCCCCGACGCGCTCGGCGGTCGCCGGATCCGGCGGCCCTGACGGCCTTCTGGGTGCTACTTGACGGTTACGTGACGATCCGTGGGTGAGGAGGGTTTGCACGTCAACCACCCCCGCATCTGCCTCGGCAGATGCGGGTGTGGTGGGGCCCGTCGCGCCGGGGGTGGCATGCTCCTGTCGTGCCCACGACCGAGAAGCTCTACTCCGCGCTCATGCGGCGCGACCCGGAGGCCGAGGAGGCACTCCCGGCCCACGTGCGGCCGCACATCCCCGCGAACGGGCTGCGCCTGGTCTCGGCGAACGCGCTCCAGTCCTCCGGCGACCAGAGCGTCAGCGCCTCCACGGTGCTGCCGTGGCTCTTCACCGCGCTCGGCGTGCCCCCCGCGCTCATCGGTTTCCTCGTGCCGATCCGCGAGTCGGGGTCGATGCTGCCGCAGGCCCTCCTCACCCCCCTGATCCTGCGGGTGCGCCAGCGCAAGCTCGTCTTCGTCACCGGAGCCCTCGTCCAGGCCGCATCGGTGGCGGTCATGGCCGGCACCGCCGCCCTCGGGCACGGGGTGGCCGCCGGCATCACCGTCCTCGTGGCCCTCGCGGTCTTCTCCCTCGGCCGGTGCCTGTGCTCGATCGCCTCCAAGGACGTGCAGGGCCGCACCGTGCCGAAGGGGGAACGCGGCCAGATCAATGGCCTCGCCACGACCGCCTCCGGGTTCGTCGCGATCACCCTCGGGCTGGGGGTGCGGCTCCTCGGTGGCGACGACCTCGCCCCGGGTCAGCTCGCGTGGCTGCTCGGCGCCGGCTCCGTGCTGTGGGTTCTCGTGGCGGCGGTCTACATCGGCATCCGCGAGCCGGTCGACGAGCCCACGGGGCCCGATGAGCGCGGCCAGCAGCCCGACGGGCCCAACTGGTTCGTCCAGACCCTGGCCATGCTCCGCGAGGACAAGACCTTCCGCGACTTCGTCACCGTGCGCAGCTTCCTGCTCGTCTCCTCGCTGAGCCCGCCCTTCATCGTCGCGCTGTCCGCGCGCTCGGGCACCGACGGGCTCTCGGGGCTGGGCGGGTTCATCATCGCCTCGGGGCTGGCCGCGCTCCTCGGTGGGAGGGCCTTCGGGCGCTGGGCCGATCGCTCGAGCCGGCGGCTGATGACGTGCGGCGCCGCCTTCGCCTCGGCCCTCATCGTCTCCCTCGTCCTCGTCGTGGAGCTGCTCGACCTCGACGACGGGTCACTCCTGGCGTACGGACTCTTCGTCGGCAGCTACTTCCTGCTCACGCTGACCCACACCGGGGTGCGCATCGGCCGCAAGACCTATGTCGTCGACATGGCCGAGGGCGACCAGCGCACGACCTACGTCGCGGTGGGCAACTCCGCGATGGGTCTCGTCCTGCTCGTCGTCGGCGCGATCAGCTCCGCCCTCGCGGGCCTGGGCGTCGTGTGGGCGCTGCTCTTCCTCGCCGGCCTCGGTCTGCTCGGTGTCCTCGCCTCCCTTCGCCTGCCGGAGGTCGGGGCTGACCGCGACTGAGGGGGACGGGTGGAGAATGAGGCCGTGCGTGAGGAGATGACCCCGGTCGCGACGAGCGGCCCCGAGAGCGCGTGCGGCCAGGGCGCCGCCCTCGCCGACGCGGAGTCGCACGCCCACTCCGCGGAGACTCCCGGCGGGCTGCGGCTGGCCTCCCGCCGTGGACGCTGGGTGCTGCTGATGACCATCCTCGGTTCCGGCATGGCGGGGATCGACGCGACGATCGTCAACGTCGCCCTCCCCGAGATCGGGCGCACCTTCGACGCCCCCTTCGCGACCCTGCAGTGGATCGTCACGGCGTACGCGCTGACGCTCGCGGCGTTCATCCTCCTCGGTGGGGTGCTCGGTGACCGTTACGGCCGGCGCCGCATCTTCGTCATCGGGGTCGTGTGGTTCGCCATCGCCTCACTCGCCTGCGGCATCGCGCCCACCGCGGGCACGCTCGTCCTGGCCCGCGCCCTCCAGGGGATCGGCGGCGCCCTGCTCACCCCGGGCAGCCTGGCGATGCTCCAGTCCGCCTTCGTCCGCGAGGACCGGGCCCGGGCGATCGGCGCCTGGGCCGGCTTCGGTGGTGTGGCCACCGCGATCGGGCCCTTCGTCGGCGGCTGGCTCATCGAGGTCGCCTCGTGGCGGTGGGCCTTCCTCATCAACCTGCCGCTGGCCGTGGTCGTGCTCCTCATCGCCGCGCGGCACTCCCCTACGGACACGACCGAAGGGAGCCCCGGTCACCTCGACGTCCTCGGTGCCGGTCTGGGCGTCAGCACGCTGGCGGGGTTGAGCTACGCGCTGACGGGTGCCGCCGAGGACGGGCTGGGCATCGACGGCAGCGTGGCCCTGGCCGTGGGTGCGGCGAGCGCGCTCGCCTTCCTCGTCCACGAGCACCGCACCGTCGACCCGATCCTGCCGCTGGGGATCTTCGCGTCCTCGCGCTTCTCGACGGTCAATGCGGTGACCTTCATCGTGTACGGGGGCATGGGTGTGGTCTTCCTCCTGCTCGTGATCCAGCTGCAGGTCGTCTCGGGCTGGGGCGCGGTGGCCGCCGGGGTGGCGACCCTGCCGACGACGCTGCTGATGATGCTCTTCTCCGCGCGCTCCGGGGACCTCGCCTCCCGGCTCGGGCCACGGCTGCAGATGAGCGTCGGGCCGCTCGTCATGGCCGGCGGCATCCTGCTCCTGCTGCGGATCGGCCCGGACGCGGACTACCTGCGTGACGTGCTGCCCGGAGTCGTCGTCTTCGGGCTCGGCCTGACGGCGATGGTGGCGCCACTCACCGCTGCCGCCCTGGCCACCGCCCCGGACGAGCACGCGGGCCTGGCGTCCGGGATCAACAACGCGGTCGCCCGCACCGGCGGCCTCATCGGTGTCGCCGCCATCCCCTCGCTCACCGGCCTCACCGGGCAGGTCGTCGACGACCCGGTCGCCTTCGACTCCGGCTTCCGGGTCGCCATGGTCAGCGCCGCGGTGGTGGTCGCCGCCGGGGGCCTCCTCGCGGCCGCGGCCCTGCGCAACGATGTCCTGCCCGACGATGTCCCCCACGACGAGCGAGGAGTCCGATGACCGGCAACACACGAGACATCGAGGACGGGGTCCACCGCGACCTCCGCGAGGAGATGTCCTACGGCAGCTACCTCGCGCTCGAGACCCTCCTCGACGCCCAGCGGCCGGTGAGCGAGCACCACGACGAGATGCTCTTCATCATCCAGCACCAGACGACGGAGCTGTGGCTGAAGCTCGTGCTGCACGAGACCCGCTCCGCCATGGACCTCCTCGCCGCCGACGAGATGCGCATGGCGCTGAAGCGGATCGCGCGGGTCAAGCACATCCAGCGCACGCTCACCGACCAGTGGTCGGTCCTCGCGACCCTCACGCCGACCGAGTACCTGGAGTTTCGTCCCCACCTCGGGCACGCGTCCGGGTTCCAGTCGTGGCAGTACCGGGCGGTGGAGTTCGCGCTCGGCAACAAGCACCCGGGCATGCTCGAGGTGCACGCGTGCGACCCGCAGGCGCAGGCCGCGCTCACCGAGCTGCTCGAGGCGCCGAGCCTCTACGACGAGTTCCTGCGCCACCTCGCCCGTCGTGGGCACCCGATCCCCGAGCACGTGCTCACGCGCGACGTCACCCGCGCCCACGTGCTCGACCCCGAGCTGACCCGCGTCCTCGCTCGCATCGACACCGACGCCGAGGACAACTGGGACGTCTACGAGGCGTGCGAGGAGCTGGTCGACCTCGAGGACAACTTCCAGCTGTGGCGCTTCCGCCACCTGAAGACCGTGCAGCGCGTCATCGGGATGAAGACCGGGACCGGCGGCAGCTCGGGTGTCGGGTTCCTCCAGCGCGCCCTCGAGCTGACCTTCTTCCCCGAGCTCTTCGCGGTTCGCACGGAGATCGGGTCGTGAGCGGGGAAGCCGTGCGGGACAGGGCGGTCGAGCTCGACGCGACCGACCCCCTTCGCCGGTGTCGTGAGCTCTATCTGCCCTCGGACGGACTCATCGCCTACCTCGACGGCAACTCCCTGGGGCGCCCCCTTCGCGCCACCGGGGATCGGGTCGCCGACCTCATCGCCCACGACTGGGGCACCCGGCTCATCCGCTCCTGGGACGAGCAGTGGATGCAGCTGCCGCTGCGCCTCGGGGACCGCATCGGCGAGGTCTGCCTCGGTGCCGCCGCCGGCCAGAGCCTCGTCGGCGACTCCACCACCGTCATGCTCTACAAGCTGTTGCGGGCCGCGGTCGCCGCAGCCGGGCCGCAGCGCCCGCAGATCGTGCTCGACACCGACAACTTCCCCACCGACCGGTACATCGCGCAGGGCGTGGCGAGCGAGACCGGCGCCGAGCTGGTGTGGATCGAGCCGGAGCCGACGAAGGGAGTGACCCCCGACCTCGTGTCCGCCGCCCTGACCGAGCGCACGGGTGTCGTCCTCCTCTCCCACGTCGCCTACACCTCGGCGTGGATCGCCGACCTGCCGGAGATCACCCGGCGCGCGCACGAGGCGGGTGCGCTCGTGCTCTGGGACCTCAGCCACTCGGTGGGTGTCGTGCCGAGCGACCTCGACGCGCACGGGGTCGACCTGGCCGTGGGGTGCACGTACAAGTTCCTCGGGGGTGGGCCGGGGGCACCGGCCTTCGGTTACGTCGCATCGCGGCACCAGGAGCGGCTGCGACAGCCCATCCAGGGGTGGATGGGGCACGCCGAGCCCTTCGTCATGGGGCCGGCGTACCACCCGGGACCGGGGATGCGCGCCTTCATCTCCGGGACACCGCCGGTGCTCGGGATGGTCGGCATCGAGGACACCCTCGACCTCATCGACGAGGTGGGGCTGGACACGGTCCGGGAGAAGTCGACCCTGCTCGGGCGCTTCGTCCTCGAGGGCGTGGACGCCGTGCTCGCCGACCACGGTGTGCGGGTGCTCTCGCCGCGACAGGACGCCCGGCGCGGCGGGCACGTGACGATCGGGCACCCACGCTTCCGGGAGATCCTCCGCGAGCTGTGGGCCCAGGACGTCATCCCGGACTTCCGCGAACCCGACGGGATCCGGCTCGGGCTCGCGCCCCTGAGCACCTCCTACGGCGAGGTCGCAGAGGCCGTGGTGCGGATCGAGGCGCTGCTCAGCGCCGGTTGATCACGGCGGTGACCGCGGGCCAGTGCGGTGACCTCGGGTCGACGAGGTCGAAGTGGTGCGCCCCGGGCAGGACGGTCGACGGCGCCGCGAAGCCCTCGCTCTGGCTCACCGGCACCGCCGCGTCCCGGTCCCCGTGGACGAGGTGGACCTGCTCGGCGCGGTCGGGCGCCGCGGCCAGGAGCCGGGTCGGGTCGAGGTGCGCGAGGGCGGACGGCGTTGCGCCCAGCCAGTCGCCCACGGCACCCCCGCCCAGACCCTCGGCCACCGCGGCGTCGAAGTCCGCCACCGGCGCCAGCGCGACCGCCCGCACCGGCGGGAGATCGGGCGTGAGGGCCCGCCAGAGGGACAGCGCTCCCCCGGCGCTGTGGCCGACCCAGACCGCGACGTCGTGCCCCTCGCGGCGCAGGTGGGCGTCGAGCGCCGCGAGGTCCTGCGTCGTGGCGAAGGGGGCTCCCGGAACCCTGCGGTACTCGGCCAGGACCACCCGCCACCCGTCGGCGGCGAGCGCCCGTGCCTGCGGCCGGGCGTGGGTCCGGTCGACGCCCGGTCGGAAGTAGCCACCGTGCACGACGACGAGCGTCGGCGCGTCCTCGCGGCCGTACGCCTCGTGGACCTGCTCGGGACACGACCCGTAGGCGATCGCCGGGGAGGTGAGCCGGCTGCCGTCCTCGAGCAGCCGGTCGTGCGTCTCGGCCTCGGTGATCACCACCCCACCGTAGGAGGTGAGGGCCACCCACGCAGGTCCGTCGGCGGACCACCCGACGGCCAGGGTCCGGGACGACGATCGTCCACAGGGGTCTTGTCATCGAACACCTGTTCGACTAGCGTGGGCTCATGGAGCAGGCGACGATGGACCCCGTGGGGAGCGTGGAGACGGCGATGCGCGCGCGCATCGATCTCCTCGTGGCCGGCGAGGACGTCATCGTCACGCCGCGGCTGTGCTCGACGATCGGCGCGGCCCACACCCTGCTCGACTCCATGCTGGCAGCGGTGGGCGACAGCGACCCCGACGCACCGACGCTGCGCCAGCACGTGCAGGAGGTCGAGCGCCTCAAGCGACGTGTCGAGGCCGTGGAGCTGCGGTTGCTGGCCAAGGCCGCGAAGAAGCACGTTCCCGAGGGGAGCGGGCACCCCGATGCGGGGGCGTGGTTCTCCGACGTGACGAAGGGGGACCGGCGCCGCTCCGCGAGCGACGCCGACCTCGCCGATGCGCTCGGTGACGAGCCCTCGGGAGAGGAGTCGGCGGGCGTTGAGCCAGCGGGCGACGGGCCGAAGCCGCCCCAGACCACCGGCCTCGGCGCCACCGGTGCCGCCCTCGACCGGGGAGGGATCAGCGCCGAGCACGCGAAGGTCATCCTCCGCGCGCTCGACGACCTCCCCGAGGGGGTCACCGACGAGCAGCGACGCACCTGCGAGGCGGAGCTGCTGCGCCTGGCCGTCAACCGCTCCCCCGCGCAGCTGCGGATCGCCGGGCGTCGCGTCATCGACCGGATCGAGGCCGACCTCGCGCTCGTGGACGCGCACGAGGAGGGGCTCGTCGCGAGCGAGGAGGAGCGCGCCGATGCGGCCTCGGCCTTCTGGATCAAGGACAACCAGGACGGCACGATGACGGGCCACTTCACCGTGTCCTGGGCCTCCGGCACGATCCTGAAGAAGGTCGTCGACGCGATGACCGCCCCGCGACGCCGGTCGGCGCACGAGCGCCCCGGCGGGTGGCAGGACCTCGACCGCAGGGCCAGGCACCTCGACTGGCAGCACCGTCGCGGTCAGGCCCTGGCCGACCTGCTCCTGCGACTGCCGACCGACCACCTCCACGACAAGGTCGCCGCGACGCTCCTGGTGACGACACGCCTGACGGACCTGCAGGATCGACTGGCGCGACCGCAGGGTCGCCCCTCCCCCCGGGGCGGGGTGCGGGTGGCGTCGACGGACTCCACGCAGGTCCTCAGCGCAGGCACGGTCCGGCGGATGGCCTGCGGCGCCGGGATCATCCCGACGGTCCTGGGCACCGACTCCGTCCCCGTCGACCTGGGGCGGGCGACCCGGCTCTTCACCGGCCACCAACGCCTCGCCCTCGCGACCCGCTACACCGAGTGCGCCGCGGACGGGTGCGACCGGCCCTTCGCCTGGACCGAGATCCATCACCTCACGCCGTGGCAGCACGGCGGACCGACCGACCTGGACAACGCGGTCCCCCTGTGCGGGCGACATCACCGGATGATCGACGGCCCTGCCTGGGACCACGGGGCGACCCGACTGCCCGACCGGACGGTGCGGATCGCCTTCACCAGACGGACATAGCCCCGCCGTCGCTCAGCGGCCCGGCGCGACCTCGTCCCCGACCCGCAGCTCACCCCCACCCAGCGGCACCAGCCTCGTCCCGAACCACGTCCTGCCGTCCCAGCGACGGTGCCGCGCGAGCGTGCGCATCGGCTCCTTGCCCGTCGCGAGCGTCTGCGGGTCGATGGTCACCATGACGCACCGGTCGCAGGTCTCGGCGGTGCGAAAGTCCACGCCCCCGATACGGACCGTCGGCCACCCGTCCTCCGCGAAGGGGACGTCCCCGTCGATGACGACATTGGGCCGGAAGCGGATCATGCTCAACCCCTCCGGCTGCGCCGCCGCGCCGCCGGAGCCGGAGGGGCCGGCATCGCTGATGTCATCGGGGTCCAGGCCGTCCGGGTCCGGCTCACCCGTCTCGGCCGTCATCCACTGCTCGAGCTGCCCGAGCGACTCCTGCGAGGTGAGCAGCACCGGACCGGCGTCGGCCAGGGAGAGGGTGTCACCCTCATGACCACCATGGGCGCCGGAGACCCGGCGCACCTGCGGGTCCTCCTGCCAGACCAGTCGGAGCGGGCGACCGACGCGCTCACTGATCCACGCGCTGACGTCCTCGTCGGCGGGAGGGGCGAAGCCCTGCCGGGAGTGGCTCACCGGGATCGGCGGCAGACCGAGCGGCGTGTCGACGAGGATGCTGTCCTGACCCGCGTGGATGCGGATCGTCTCCTCGTCGACCTGCTCGGCTCGCAGGCCCAGAAGGGCGTGCACCTCCCGGGCGGTGACCTTCTCCCCCGTCGGGTCGACGAGGCCCCACCGCCGGTCCCCCTCGAGACCCCACGGCTCGACGTGCGCCGAGTCGACGTCCGTGCCACCGAGGGACTTCACCGGGTAGACGCGCAGCTGGGTGACCTTCATGGCGCTCATCGTGGCACGAGGACTCAGGCGGTGGCGGGCACCTCATCGGTCGAGATCTCCTCGGCTCCGGGCACGCCCGCAGCGAGCAGGTGGTCGCCGGTTCGGCGCAGCGCGAACCACCCCCCGAAGAAGGCGGCGAAGGGGCCGGCGTCGCTGTCCTTGACGATCAGCTGTGCGCAGTGTCCGTTTTGCACCAGGAAGGCGACGGCGCCCGAGGTGGTCGCGCCGTCCTTGAGGTAGAGCACGTGCTTGCCGGCCGGGATGTCGAACTGCACGGTCTCGCTCGTCCCGTCGAGGACGCCCAGGTCCCGCGAGCCGAGCATCACGTGCCGGCCGGCCAGGTGCTCCGGGGAGATGGCTCCGGTGCTGATCTGGACTGCTGCGCCCATGTCTGCCTCCTGTCGTGGGGTGGCCCGCGCGGGCAGGCGAGCCCTTCTCTCCCATCATGCTCCGCGAGCACCTCGATGTCTGCCCCCATGACATCTGTCATTGCCGAGTCGTGACATCGGGGGATGGTGGCGGCGGCCCCCTTCGCCCGATGCTGAGGCCATGACATCGACGACCACGACCACGACCCCGGCCTCCGCGTCGGGCGCGCCCACCGAGGCGGCCGTCCACCTCGCGGACGTGACGAAGACCTTCCGCTCCGGCTCCACGACCGTCCACGCCGTCGCCGGCCTCGACCTGAGGATCACCTCCGGTGAGGTCGTGGCGCTCCTCGGCCCGAACGGTGCCGGCAAGACGACGGCGCTCGACATGGTGCTCGGCCTGACCGAACCGACGTCGGGGACCATCACCTCCTTCGGCTCCGCTCCCCGACGGGCGGTGCACGAAGGGAGGATCAGCGCCGTGCTGCAGACCGGCGGACTCCTGCGCGATCTCACCGCGCGCGAGACGGTGCGCTACATCGCCTCGACCCTCACCCACCACGAGCCCGTCGAGGAGGTCCTGCGGCGGGCGGGCCTGGCCGACAAGGCCGACCGGCGCGTCTCGAAGCTCTCCGGCGGCGAGCAGCAGCGGCTGCGTTTCGCCCTGGCCCTGCTACCCGACCCCGACCTGCTCATCCTCGACGAGCCGACCGCGGGGATGGACGTCGTGGCCCGCCGTGAGTTCTGGCGCACGATGCACGAGGACGCCGGTCGTGGACGCACGATCCTCTTCGCCACGCACTACCTCGAGGAGGCCGACACCTTCGCCGACCGCATCGTCCTCATGGCCGGCGGCCGGGTGGTCGCCGACGGCACCACCGAGCAGATCCGGTCCCGCGCCAGCGGCCGCACCGTCAGCGCCGACGTCCGCAGGGGGGACGTCGACGCCGCCGCCGAGCGCTTGCGCGGGCTGGGCGGGACCAGCTCGGTCACGGTCAGCGGGGATCGGGTCACCGCCATCGGCGAGGACTCCGATGCCCTGGCCCGGATGCTGCTCACCGAGCTCGGCGGGCGCAACCTCGAGGTCACCACCGCATCGCTCGATGCCGCCTTCATGGTCATCACGGGCGAGGCGATGGACGGCACGGACGACACGACGACGGAGGACATCCGATGAACCCCACGATCATCGGCCTGGAGCTGAAGCGGATCTCCCGCGACTACATCGGGCTGTTCTTCATCGCCGGCCTGCCGGCCTTCATGTACGTCATCTTCGGAGCGGCGCAGACCTTCGGACAGGAGGACATCGGGCGCGGCAACGTCGCCCTGTACGTCATGATCTCCATGGCCGTCTACGGTGCCGTCACCGCCACCGTGAGCATCGGCGGCCAGGCCGCCGTCGAACGCCAGCAGGGCTGGGGGCGACAGCTGGGGCTGACCCCCCTTCGCGACAGCTCGTACGTCGCCGGCAAGGCGCTCATCGCCCTGGCCATCGCGCTGATCCCCATCGCCCTGATCTACGGGATCGGCATCGTCACCGGCGCGAAGGGGGTGCCCTGGGTGTGGGCGGCCTCCGGCGCCATCGTGCTCGTCGGCGCGGGCGTCTTCGCGCTGTACGGGCTGGTCTTCGGGCTCGCCCTGCGATCCGAGTCCGCCGTCGGCGCGGCGTCCGGGTCGTTGGTGATCCTCGCCTTCCTCGGCAACATCTTCATCCCGCTGTCGGGGACCATGTTGATGATCGCGAAGTTCACCCCGCTCTACGGATTCGTCTCGCTCGCGCGCTATCCCCTGACCGAGGGATACTCGGTCGACATGAACGGCAACCTCGCCCACGAGTCGCTGTGGGTGCCGTTGGCTAACGTGGTGGTGTGGACGCTCATCATGGCCGTCGCGACGGTCCTGCTGGCGCGGCGAGGTCGGGAGAGGGAGTGAGCGAGCCGGTGGTGGCGCTGGGGTCGACCGACGAGGAGTACGTCCCCGACCCGTGGGCCAGGTACGGGTGGCTCCTCGCTGCGATCTGGTTGATCTTCCTCGGCTTCCCGGCCGTGGAGGTCATCCAGCGCACGTCGGACCACCCGGTGCTGCGGGTGGCGCTCCTGACGCTCCTCGTCGTCTTCGGCATCGTCTACGTCCTGGCCTTCCTCACGGGCCAGAAGGCGCTGTACTGCGGGTGGACCCGCACGGCGTACCTGCAGGTCTTCGGCGGTGCCGTCGTCCTCGTGGTGATCATGGCGCTGGAGAGCCTGCTCATCGGCGTCGAGACCCTGGGCATGAGCGCCTTCCTCGCCGCCCTGGCCGCCTTCAGCTTCCCCGGTCGCTGGTCCATCGCCGGGGTCGCTGCCGCGACCATCGGATCGGGTGCCCTGCTCTCCTTCAGCGACCTGCTCGCCGACCTGTGGCCGTTGCTGCTCCTGCCCCTGCTCATCGGGAGCTTCGGGCTGCTCATCCGCACGCTCACGCTGAGCGACGAGCGTCGCCAGACCCTGCAGCGCACCCTCGCCGTCGCCGCCGAGCGGGACCGCGTCGCCCGCGACGTCCACGACGTCCTCGGGCACTCCCTCACCGTCATCTCCCTCAAGGCCGACCTCGCCGAGCGCCTCATCGACATCGACCCGGTGCGGGCGAAGGGAGAGGTCACCGACATCCAGCGCCTCACCCGGCAGTCCCTCGCCGAGATCCGCGCCACCGTCGCCGGGTTGCGGATGGCCCGACTCTCCGACGAGCGCGACTCCGCCGCGGCGGCCCTGCGCGACGCGGGCATCGAGGCGCAGCTCCCCGAGGACGGGGACGTCGTCGACCCCGGACTGCGGATCACCCTCGCCTGGGCGCTGCGCGAGGCGGTCACCAATGTCATCCGGCACAGCGGCGCCAGGCACGTCGACGTCCTCTGGGGGCCGACCTGGCTCGAGGTCGTCGACGACGGGCACGGTCTGCGGGGTCGTCGGGAGGGCTCCGGACTGACCGGGTTGCGCGAACGGGTGCGACAGTCCGGTGGACGGATCGAGATCAGCGAGGGCATGCCCGGTCGCCACGGCCCCGGCACGAGAGTGCGGGTGGACCTGTGATGACGACCGTGCTGCTCGCCGACGACCAGGCGCTCGTGCGTGGTGCGATGGCGGCGCTCCTCGGGCTCGAGGAGGATCTGGAGATCGTCGCCGAGGTCGGCTCGGGCGACGAGGTGCTCGAGGTCGCCCTGCGGACGCGCCCTGACGTCGCCGTGCTCGACGTCGAGATGCCCGGGCTCGACGGGATCACCGTCGCCGCAGCGCTGGGCGAGCGGCTGCCCGGGACACGGGTGCTCATCGTCACCACCTTCGGTCGACCGGGATACCTGCGCCGGGCACTCGAGGCCGGAGCCAGTGGCTTCGTCGTCAAGGACACCCCCTCGGACGAGCTCGCCGAGGCGGTGCGTACCGTCGCTCGCGGGGGGCGGGTCGTCGACCCCTCCCTCGCCACCGAGGTCGTCGTGGGTGGCCCCAACCCGCTGACCGACCGCGAGCGCGAGATCCTCGGCCAGGCGCTCGACGGCCGATCGGCCGCCGCGATCGCCGCCCGCGTCCATCTCTCCCCCGGGACGGTCCGCAACCACCTGTCCTCGGCGATCGGCAAGACCGGCGCGAGCAACCGGGTCGAGGCCGCCCGCCGTGCCCAGGAGCTGGGCTGGCTCTGAGCGCAGGGCCTACGCGTCGGTCACAATGGGGACGTCCACCCCCTTCGACCTGGGAGCGCGCATGCGAGCGACCCGCCCGGCCGCGCTCGTCGGCGCGCTCGCGGTGGGGGCGGCGCTGCTCGTCGGGTGCACCGATGATGGCGAGGACGACGCCGCGTGCGCGGCCGTGCAGACGGACTTCGACTGGGCCTCCCCTTCACGCGAGGACGACCGGCGCTTCGAGGTGACCGGCCCGGGATGGATCGGTGGGGACTCCACCTACTCCGTGCAGCTGCCGGACGGTCGCACGCTGTGGCTCTTCAGCGACTCCTTCATCGGCACGGTGACGAACACCGGTCAGCCGCGGCCGGGGATGACGATGGTGCACAACGCGCTCGTGACCGAGGACGACTCCGGCCGGCTGAGCACGCGCACCGCCGAGGGGCCGGAGTCCTTCTTCGCCGACCCGAGCGAGTCGACCTACTACTGGGTGCAGGACGCGCAGGTCGAGGGTGATGAGCTCATCGTCTTCCTCTCCCGGACCACGCAGGTCGGCGAGCGCGGCTTCGAGTGGGAGCGCAACGCCATCGCGCGCGTCTCGTTGCCGGACCTCACGGTCACGGACATCGACGAGGACGACTCCGGCGGGTCGGTCGCCTGGGGCGCCGGCCTGATGACCACGCCCACCCACACCTACGTCTACGGGGTCGAGGACCGTGGCGACGCCAAGCATCTCCACCTGGCGCGGGCGGACGCCGGCAACCTCGCCGACCCGTCGACGTGGGAGTACCGCACCGAGGACGACTGGTCCGAGGACGCCGCACGCAGCGCCCGCCTGACCGATGGTGTCGCCAACGAGCTGAGCGTCAGCCCCCACAAGGACGGCTACCTCATGATCTCCTCGGACACCTCGCAGCCCTTCAGCCCCGACATCAACGCGTGGACGGCGTGCTCGCCCGAGGGCCCGTGGCAGCACCCGCAGACGATCTACGAGACGCCCGAGTCCACGCCGAAGGACCACTTCACGTACAACGCGCACGGCCAGCCACACCTGTCGCAGGACGGTGAGCTGCTCATTTCCTACAACGTCAACACCTTCAACTTCGAGGAGCTCCTCGGCGATCCGACGCTCTACCGGCCGAAGTTCATCACCCTCGACCTGGACTGAGCAGCCGGCTCAGCGAACGCTGTCACGCACCTGCTTCTTGAGGATCTTCCCCGTCGCGGTCTTCGGCAGCTCCGTGACCACGCGGACCTGCTTGGGCACCTGGAAGCCGGCGAGCCTTCCCTTCACATGAGCGATGACCCCGGCCTCCAGCTCGTCCTCGGGGACCGTGCCGTCAGCGACGACGACCGCGCACACGGCTTCGCCCCAGCGCTCGTCCGCCACCCCGACGACCGAGCACTCCAGCACGCCGGCAGCGCCGAGGACGACCGTCTCGACGGCCACCGACGAGACGTTCTCCCCGCCAGACTTGATGATGTCCTTGAGCCGGTCGGTGAACCACACGACGCCCTGCTCGTCGAGGTGCCCGATGTCGCCGGAGTGGAACCACCCGTGGGCGAAGGCCGCCTCGTTCGCCGAGGCGTTGTTCCAGTACCCGCTGGCGACATTCGGCGCGCGGTAGACGATCTCGCCGGTTTCCCCGGGACCCTGGACGAGACCGTGCGGATCCATCGTGCGGGCCAGGACGCTCGGTGCCTGCGGCCCCCACGAGTCGGCCGCGGTGTGCCGGTGCTCCGGCCACTGCATCACCGTCACGGGGACCACCTCGGTCTGCCCGGAGCCGAGGATGACGTCGGCGCGCGGATACATCGCATCGACCGCGTCGAGGAGCTCTTCCGGCATGGGCGCCATCGCGTAGATGGCCATCGTCACCGACGAGAGATCACGGGCCCGCTTCGCCTGCTCGGCGACGCAGGCCCGGTGCATCAGCGGCAGCATCATCGTGTGCGTGGCCCGGTGACGCTCCATCGCGTCAAGACTGCGCGCGGGGTCGAAGGCCATCCCGACGAGCAGCACGGTTCCGCCCATGAGCAGCGTGGGCATGCACAGCGTGTTCAGCGCGGTGACATGGAACATCGGGAGGACGACGAGCATCGTCGGCGGGTTCGGCCCCCACGACATCCGGGTGACCAGGGCATTGGACAGCAGGGAGGTGACCAGGGAGGTGTGGCTGACGAGTACCCCCTTCGGCCGGGACGTGGTGCCGGAGGTGTAGAGGCACTGGACGGGATCCCGGTCATCGACGAGGACCTCCAGGGGCCCGGTCGGCGCCGCGTCGACGAGCGACTGCCAACCGTGGGTCGGCAGGTCGGCCACCGGCTCCGGCGACTCCTCGTCCGTGACGACGACGTGACGCACGGACAGACCACGTAGCACCTGCTGGTGCAGCGGCCGGAAGGCGGAGTCGGTGACGACGACCTGCGGCTGCGAGTCCTCCAGGATCCACCGCTGGTCCTGCGCACCGAGCAGGAAGTTGAGCGGCATGCACACCAGCCCCGCCCGGGCGCACGCGAAGTACGTCGCCAGGACCCGCCACGAGTTCATCATCGTCAGCCCGACGGGCTGTCCCGGCTCGAGACCGAGACCGACGAGGGCGTGCCCGAGGCGGTCGACGGTCTCGGCGAGCTCGCGGTAGGTCACCTCCCGTTCGCCGTCGACCACGGCGATCCGGTCGGGGAAGAGCGCCGCAGTCCGCACGACGACGTCCCCGGCGTTGTTGCGGGTGGCGAGGTTGTACTCGAGCGGGTCGACGTGGGACAGGTCAGGGAACATGGGTGCGCCTTGTCGTGCAGGAGGGACGAGGACCGGTCAGGAGTCGAGGAAGAAGTCGAGCACGAGCTCGCCCTCGGTGCCTCCGTACGGGGACAGGTCGGTGATGCCCTCCTCGGCGAGCACCTCGTCGTCGAGGAGGAAGCGGCCGGTGCACTCCCGCGGGTCGCGGATGAGCACGGCGTGAGCCGCATCGGCCATGATCTGCGGGGTGCGGCTGCGCGCCATGGTCTCCTCGCCACCGAGGAGGTTCTGCACCGCGGCCGTGGCGATGGCCGTCCGGGGCCAGAGGCTGTTGGCGGCGATCCCGCGCTCACGCCACTCCTCGGCCAGTCCAAGAGTCACCAGGCTCATGCCGTACTTGGCGATCGTGTAGCCCAGGTAGCCACCGGCCCAGCGCGGGTCGAGGTTGATCGGCGGCGAGAGCGTGAGCACGTGCGCGCACGTGGAGCGCTCCAGGTGGGGCCGCGCGGTCTTCGCGAGGAGGAAGGACCCGCGGGTGTTGATGTCCTGCATGAGGTCGTACTTCTTCATCGGCAGGTCCGTCGTGGACGACAGGTCGATCGCGCTCGCATTGTTGACCACGATGTCGATGCCCCCGAAGGCCTCGACCGTCTGCTCGACGGCGGAGCGCACGGACTCCTCGTCGCGCACGTCCCCGAGGATCGGCAGGGCCTTCCCCCCGGCCGCCTCGATCGCCGCGGCCGCGGTGTGGATGGTGCCCTCGAGCTTGGGGTGGGGGGTGTCGGTCTTCGCGAGGATGGCGACATTGGCGCCGTCCCGGGCGGCACGCTCGGCGATGGCCAGGCCGATGCCGCGGCTGCCCCCCGACATGAGGATGGTGCGTCCGGCGAGTGTTGCGGTCATGGTGGAACTCCTGTGTGGGATCAGCGGGAGACGGCCGAGTCGCCGTCACCCTCGGTGATGCGCAGGGCGTGGATGGTGGCCCACTGGACGAATCCGTGATCCATCAGGCGGGCATCCCGTCGAGCCGGGCGAGGACCTGGAGCATGACCTCGTCGGCTCCACCCCCGATGGAGCCGAGTCGGGTGTCGCGGAGGAAGCGTGCGGTCCACGTCTCCTCCATGTAACCCATGCCGCCGTAGAACTGGATGCAGGTGTCGGCGACCTCCCGCACGAGTCGGCCGGCGGTCAGCTTCGCGACGCTCGCGCCACGGATGATGTCCTCGCCCGCCAGGTGGGCCTCGCAGACGGCGGCGTTGTGGCTGCGCAGGAGGTCGACCCGGGCCTGCAGCTCCGCGAGGCGGAAGGTCACGTACTGCTTCGTCGCCAGCGGCTGCCCGAAGACCTCGCGCTCGGCGATGTAGGCGCGGGTGCGCTCCAGGGCGCGGTCGCAGCTGCCGACGGTGGAGTAGGCCGCGAACATCCGCTCGATGACGAACTGCGCCATCTGCTGCTGGAAACCCCGGCCGATCTCGCCGATGGTGTTCGACACGGGCACCCGCACCTCGTCGAGGACGAGCTCGGCGGTGTCCGAGCTGCGGTTGCCGAGCTTGTCCAGGCGCTTGGCCACGGAGAAGCCCGGGCTGCCGGTCGGGACGATGATCTGGGACATCCCGCGGTGGCCGCCCTCGTCGGAGGTGCGGGCGAGCAGGCAGATCCAGTCGGCCTGCGTGCCGTTGGTGATGTAGGTCTTGCGTCCAGTGATGACCCAGTCGTCGCCGTCGCGCGTGGCCCGGGTACGCAGGCGGGCGACGTCCGAGCCGGTGTCCGGCTCGGTGACGGCGATCGAGGTGACCGCCTCACCGGCGAGCGCCGGGGCGAGGTAGGCACGCTTGAGCTCCGGGGTGCCGAAGCGCGCGAGCGAGGGCGTCGACATCATCGACTGGACCCCGATGGCCATCGAGACGCCGCCGGAGTCGCACCGCCCGAGCTCCTCGGCCGCGACCATCTGGAAGGAGTGGTCGGCGCCCTCTCCCCCGAACTCCTCGTCGTACTCCAGGCCGAGCAGACCCAACGCGGCGGCCTTGGGGAAGAGCTCGTGGGCGGGAAAGATCCCGGCGGCCTCCCATTCATCGGCCCGGGGGTTGATCTCGGACTCGACGAAGGCTCGCACGCTGGTGCGGAATGCCGTGTGCTCATCAGTGAGGCGCATGACCCGACGCTACTGGCGGACCATCAAACAAGCAAGCATGCTTGATTGTTCACTGGCGACGTGCCACGCTCGGCCCCATGAGCGACACCGTGGCCTCCTTCCTCGACGAGTGCGCCGATCTCGATGCGCTCGTCTCCGACCTCGACGAGCAGGACTGGGCCCGGGCGACGCCGGCACCCGGGTGGACGGTCGCCCACCAGGTCGCGCACCTCGCCTGGACGGACGAGATCGCGGCCGTCGCTGCGACCGACGACGCGGCCTTCACCGCCGAACTCGAGCTCGCGGCGGCCGACCCCCTGGGGCACGTGGACACCCGCACCGAGGAGGGCGCCACCTCGAGCCCGGCGCAGATCCTCGTCCGGTGGCGCGCAGGTCGGCAGCGCCTGGCGGAGGTGCTGCGTGACACCCCCTCGGACACCAAGCTGCCGTGGTTCGGTCCACCGATGAGCCCGCGCTCGATGGCCACCGCGCGCCTGATGGAGACCTGGGCGCACGGCCAGGACGTCGCCGACGCCCTCGGCCTCGACCGCGCCCCCACCGCGCGACTGCGCGACATCTGCCACCTCGGGGTACGCACCCGCGACTTCGCCTACCTCATCAACGACCGCACCCCTCCCGCGCACCCCTTCCGGGTCGAGCTCACCGGACCCGACGGGGAGCTGTGGACGTGGGGCGAGGAGGGCAGTGAGCACGGCGTCACCGGCTCCGCGCTGGACTTCTGCCTCGTGGTCACCCAGCGCCGGGAGGCCGGGGACACCGACCTGCACGCCACCGGCGACGCGCAGGACTGGCTGCCGATCGCCCAGGTCTTCGCCGGCGCCCCGCGCGGAGCACGGCTGTGAGGGCCCCCGACGAGGACGTGCTGCGGGTCGGCAACTGCTCCGGCTTCTACGGGGACCGGCTCTCAGCGATGCGCGAGATGCTCGAGGGCGGCGAGCTCGACGTCCTCACCGGCGACTGGTTGGCGGAGCTGACCATGCTCATCCTCGGCCGCGACCGGCTGGGGGACCCCGACACCGGCTACGCCAAGACCTTCCTGCTGCAACTGCGGGAGTGCCTCGGGCTCGCCCTGGAGCAGGGCGTGACGATCGTCGCCAACGCCGGAGGCGTCAACACCCCCGGCCTCGTCACGGCGATCCGCGAGCTCGCGCAGCAGCAGGGCCTGAGCCCGAGGATCGCCCACGTCCGCGGGGACGACCTGACGCCTCGCGCCACCGAGCTCGGACTGGGTCACCCGATGGGGGCCCACGCCTACCTCGGGGGATTCGGCATCGCCCGGGCGGTCGACTCCGGTGCGGACATCGTCGTCACCGGCCGCGTCACCGATGCCTCGGTCATCGTGGGCCCGGCCATCGCCCACTTCGGCTGGGGCCGCGCGGACCTCGACGCGCTCGCCGGGGCCACCGCAGCCGGACACGTCATCGAGTGCGGTACCCAGGCCACCGGCGGCAACTACGCCTTCTTCACCGAGATCGACGATCTCACCCACCCGGGCTTCCCCATCGCGCAGATCCACCGGGACGGCGCGAGCGTCATCACGAAACACCCGGGCACCGGGGGCGCCGTCACCGTGGACACGGTCAAAAGCCAGCTGCTCTACGAGATCGCCGACGCGCGCTACCCGGGGCCGGACGTCACCACCCGCCTCGACACGATCACCCTGCAGCAGGAGGGCGTGGACCGGGTCTTGATGAGCGGCGTCCGCGGTGAGGCTCCCCCACCCGAGCTCAAGGTCTCGCTGACCTCCCTCGGCGGCTTCCGCAACGAGATGACGATGGTCCTCACCGGCCTGGACATCGAGGCGAAGGCCGAGCTCGTCCAGCGCCAGTTCGAGGCCGGGTTGACCACCTCCCCCGCCGAGCTGACGTGGACGCTGGCGCGCACCGACGACCCGGACGCACCGACCCAGCAGCAGGCCGCTGCCCTGCTGACGGTGGTCGCCCGTGACACTGACCCGAAGGTCGTGGGTCGCGCCTTCTCCCGGGCCGGGATCGAGATCGCCCTGGGCACCTACCCGGGCTGCCACACCCTGGCACCGCCCTCGGCAGGATCCCCCTACGGGGTCTTCACTCCCGGATACGTGCCGCAGTCGGTGCCCGACCACGAGGTGGTCCTCGACGACGGCGTGGTCGAGGCCGTGACGCCGCCGCAGGAAACCCGGGAGCTCGAGGCGCTGACCGGCGAGCCCACCGCAGCACACGTGGAGGCCACGGGTGACGCCGCGCCCACGACCACGGTCCCGCTGGGCACCATCGCCGGCGCCCGCTCGGGCGACAAGGGCGGCCACGCCAATGTCGGCGTGTGGGTGCGCGACGAGGCGACCTGGCCGTGGCTGTCCGCCCTGCTGACACCCGAGCGGATCCGCCAGCTGCTGCCGGAGGCCGCGGACCTGCCCGTGACGGTGACGCACCTGCCGAACCTGCGCGCGGTGAACATCGTCATCGAGAACCTCCTCGGGCAGGGCGTCGCCGACAACGTCCGCTTCGACCCCCAGGCCAAGGGGCTGGGCGAGTGGCTGCGCTCCCGCCACGTCGACATCCCCCTCAACCTCCTCCCTGCGACCCCCAAGGACGAGCGATGAGCCATGCCGACTGGTCCTCGGACGAACTGACCGCCCTGCGCGCCACCACGGCGCAGTTCGTCACGCGCGAGGTCCTCCCCCACCAGGACGAGTGGGAGCGCATCGGTGAGCTCCCTCGATCACTGCACGCCGCCGCCGGTCGCCAGGGGCTGCTCGGGGCGAGCTTCCCCGAGCACGCCGGAGGCGAGGGCGGTGGCCAGCGGGCCGGGGTGACGGTGACCGAGGCCTTCCACGAGGCCGGCGCCGCCGGAGGCGCCTATGCCTCCCTCTTCACCTCCGGGATCGCCTGCCCGCACATCGTCACGGCCGGTGACCAGGAGCAGCTCGACCGCTGGGTCGTCCCGACCCTGGCCGGTGAGCAGATCGGTGCCCTGGCGATCACCGAGCCCGACGGTGGCTCCGACGTGGGTGGCCTGCGCACCACCGCCCGACGCGATGGCGGGGACTACATCGTCAACGGCGCCAAGACGTACATCACCTCCGGGGTGCGCGCCGACTTCGTCACCACCGCGGTCCGCACCGGAGGGGAGGAGCACCCCGGGGGCCGGGGGCTCTCCCTGCTCGTCGTCGACAAGGGCACACCGGGCTTCGAGGTGACCCGCCGCCTGGACAAGATGGGCTGGCGCTGCTCCGACACCGCGGAGCTGTCCTTCACCGACGTCCGGGTTCCGGCCGGCAACCTCATCGGTCCCGAGAACGCCGGCTTCCTGCTCATCGGCAGCGCCTTCCTCACCGAGCGGATCGCCATGGCCGCGCAGGCCTACTCCTCGGCCCAACGGTGCCTGGACCTGGCCACGCAATGGTGCCGGGACCGCCGCACCTTCGGTCAGCCCCTGATCTCGCGCCAGTCGGTGCAGAACACGCTCGTCGAGATGGCCTCGCGGATCGACGTGGCGCGCACCTACACCCGGGCCGTGGTGGACCGCCACGAGGCCGGCGAGGAGCTGACCGAACTCATTCCCGCGGTCTGCTTCGCGAAGAACACCGCCACCCGCGCCGGGGAATGGGTCGCCCACGAGGCCCTCCAGCTCTTCGGCGGGATGGGCTACATGGCCGAGTGCGAGATCGAGCGGCAGTACCGCGACATGCGCATCATCGGCATCGGCGGGGGAACCGTCGAGATCCTCAACCAGATGGCCGCACGACGGATGGGACTCGTGGCATGACGATCCTGCGCAGCACCCTCGACCCGAACACCCCCCAGGCCCAGGAGGCGGCGGAGGCGATGCGGGCCTCCCTCGCCGAGGTCGGTGCGGAGATGACCAAGGCCGTCGCCGGCGGCGGCGACAAGTACACCGCCCGCCACCACGAGCGCGGCAAGCTCACCGCCCGCGAGCGGATCGAGCTGCTGCTCGACCTGGAGTCCCCCTTCCTCGAGCTCGCCCCCCTCGCGGGGTACGGCTCGAGCTTCACCGTCGGCGGCTCCATCGTCGCGGGGATCGGGCTCGTGAGCGGGGTCGAGTGCCTCGTCCTCGCCAACGACCCCACCGTCAAGGGCGGGACGAGCAACCCGCCGGGCCTGAAGAAGACGCTGCGGATGCACGAGGTGGCGCGGGCCAACCGCCTGCCGGTCATCAGCCTCGTCGAGTCCGGAGGCGCGGACCTGCCCACCCAGAAGGACATCTTCATCCCCGGCGGCGCGACCTTCCGCAACCTCACCCGTCTGTCGAAGGAGGGCATCCCGACGATCGCCCTCGTCTTCGGCAACTCCACCGCCGGCGGGGCCTACCTGCCGGGCATGAGCGACCACGTCGTGATGATCGAGGAGCGCTCGAAGGTCTTCCTCGCCGGCCCCCCGCTGGTCAAGGCAGCCACGGGCGAGGAGTCCGACGACGAGTCGCTGGGCGGGGCGGACATGCACGCCCGGGTCTCCGGCCTGGCCGACCACTACGCCCGCGACGAGCAGGACGCGATCCGCATCGGACGCTCCATCGTCGCCCGGCTGGGACACCGCAAGGCCTGTGGACCGGTGACGACCGCACCGAAGCCGCCGCGCTACCCGGCACAGGAGCTGCTGTCGATCGTGCCCCCCGACCTGAAGTCCCCCTTCGACCCCCGTGAGGTCATCGCCCGGATCGTCGATGACAGCGACTTCGACGAGTTCAAGCCGCTCTACGGCTCGTCGCTCGTCACCGGCTGGGCGCAGCTGCACGGCTTCCCCGTCGGCATCCTCGCCAACGCCCGCGGCGTCCTCTTCAGCGAGGAGTCCCAGAAGGCCACGCAGTTCATCCAGCTGGCCAACCGCTCCAACACCCCGCTGCTCTTCCTGCACAACACGACCGGGTACATGGTCGGCAGGGAGTACGAGCAGGGCGGGATCATCAAGCACGGCTCGATGATGATCAACGCCGTGTCCAACTCGAGCGTCCCGCACATCTCGGTCCTCCTGGGCAACTCCTACGGGGCCGGGCACTACGGCATGTGCGGGCGGGCCTACGACCCGAGGTTCGTCTTCACCTGGCCGTCGGCGCGCTCGTCCGTCATGGGCGCCACGCAGCTGGCCGACGTCATCACGAATGTCTCCCGCGCCTCCGCGCTGGGCCAGGGAAAGCCCTTCGACGAAGAGGGCGCCCAGGCCATGCACGCCGCCATCGAGCAGCAGATCAGCGCCGAGGCCATGCCGATGGTCCTCTCGGGGCTCGTCTACGACGACGGCATCATCGACCCCCGGGACACCCGCGACGTCCTCGGCGTCGCCCTGTCCGCCATCCACACCGCGCCGGTCGAGGGGACGTCGTCCTTCGGCGTCTTCCGGATGTGAGGAACGTGATGAACCACCCCGAGTCCCCCATCACCAGCGTGCTCGTCGCCAACCGCGGCGAGATCGCCCGGCGCGTCTTCGCCGCCTGCCGCCGACGCGGCATCGCGACCGTCGCCGTCTTCTCCGACGCCGACTCCGCGAGCCCCCACGCCACGGAGGCCGACGCCGCCGTGCACCTGCCCGGCAGCGCGCCGGGCGAGACCTACCTGCGCGGCGACCTGATCATCGGGGCCGCCCGGCGCGCCGGCGCCGACGCCATCCACCCCGGGTACGGCTTCCTCTCGGAGAACGCCGACTTCGCCCGGCAGGTCGAGGCAGCCGGCCTGACCTGGATCGGCCCGGACCCCGAGGCCATCCGCGTCATGGGCGACAAGGTCGAGTCGAAACAGCGGATGGCCGACGCCGGTGTCCCCGTGCTCGAGCGACTGGACCCGACCGAGGTCTCGCAGGAGCACCTGCCGGTGCTCGTCAAGGCCTCCGCCGGCGGCGGCGGACGGGGGATGCGGATCGTGCGCACCCTGGCCGAGATCGACGACGCCGTCGCCTCCGCCTCACGAGAGGCCGCGTCCGCCTTCGGCGACCCGACGGTCTTCGTCGAGCGATACCTCGAGTCGGGTCACCACGTCGAGGTCCAGATCATGGCTGACGGCCACGGCACCGTATGGGCGCTCGGCGAGCGCGAGTGCTCGTTGCAGCGACGCCACCAGAAGGTCATCGAGGAGGCTCCCTCCCCGCTCGTGGAGCGCGTGGGGCCACGGATGCGCACGGCCCTCCTGCAGGCCGGACGGACGGCAGCTGCTGCCGTCGGCTACCGCGGGGCCGGAACCGTGGAGTTCCTCGCCCTGCCCGACGGGTCCTTCTTCTTCCTCGAGATGAACACCCGCCTGCAGGTCGAGCACCCCGTCACCGAGTGCGTCACCGGTACCGACCTCGTCGGCCTGCAGATCGAGGTCGCCGAAGGGGGGCGCCTCACCGGGGACGAACCGAGCACCTCCGGGTGGTCCATCGAGGCCCGGCTCTACGCCGAGGACCCGGGCGACGACTGGCGCCCCCAGACCGGGAGGATCGCGGCCCTCGACCTGCCGGGAGTGACCTCCCGCTTCGAGGTCCCGCCCCACCACGGGATCCGCCTGGACTCCGGCGTCGAGGTCGGGTCGGTCATCGGTACCCACTACGACGCGATGATCGCCAAGGTCATCTCCTTCGCCCCCTCCCGCGCCGAGGCCGCCCGCGAGCTCGCCTCCGCGCTGCGGCGCGGCCGGGTGCACGGCCTCGCGACCAACCGGGACCTGCTCGTGGCCAGCCTGCTCCACCCGGAGATGCTCGCCGGGACCGCGGACACGGGCTTCTACGACCGGCACGACCCCCGGTCCCTGACCGCCGATGCTGCGCTGGCTCCCGAGCTGGCGGCCCTCGTCGCCGCACTCGCCGCGGGCGCCCGGGACGTGGCCGACCGCCCCGTCCTGGCGGCGGTCGGCCGCGGGTTCCGCAATGTGCCCAGCGTCTTCCAGCGGCGCGGGTATGCCCACGGTGAGCAGGAGGTCCACATCGGTCACCGGCTCGGCCGCGACGGGCTCGAGCTGGAGCAGCTCCCCTCGGGGGCCACCAGCATCGAGCTCGTCGAGGCCACCGCCGAGCGCGTGGTCCTCGACCTGGACGGGGTGCGGCGGCGCTTCGCCGTCGCGGACCTCCCCGCCACCGAGGGCGGGGGCGCGCACGTCACGATCGACTGCCCCCTGGGCTCACGCACGCTGCGTGTCCTGCCACGCTTCGTCGACCCCGCGGCGCAGCAGCCCGCCGGCGCGCTCGTCGCCCCGATGCCGGGCTCGATCATCACGATCGCGGTGACCGTCGGTGACCTCGTCACGGCCGGTCAGCCGCTGCTGCACCTCGAGGCGATGAAGATGGAGCACGAGGTCGCCGCGCCCGCCTCCGGTACGGTCGCCGAGATCGCGGTCTCCGTCGGTCAACAGGTCGAGCAGGGTGCCACGCTCGTCGTGGTCGAGGGCGAGCAGAAGGAGCAGGCATGAGCACACCGGACACCACCCGACGGGTGGGCGTGACGACAGAGGGCGGTGTCGCGCGCCTCGCGCTGGACTCCCCGCACAACCGCAATGCGCTGTCCGACCTGCTGGTCACCCAGCTGCGACAGGGCCTGCAGGAGGCCTCCGAGGACGAGTCCGTGCGGGCCATCGTCCTGACCCACACCGGCGGCACCTTCTGCGCGGGCGCGGACCTGTCGGAGGCCTCCGACAGGTCCACGGACGACCCGGCCCGGGAGCGCGCCGACCAGCTCGTCGACCTCCTGCGGCTCATCGTCGAGCTGCCCAAACCCGTCGTCGGGGTCATCGACGGACACGTGCGCGCCGGCGGCATGGGGTTGGTCGCGGCCTGCGACATCGTCGTCGCCGGGTCGGCCTCGACCTTCGCCCTGACCGAGTCGCGACTGGGCCTGGCCGCCTCGGTCATCTCACTGACGCTCCTGCCCCGGATCGACCCGAGGGCCGCCTCCCGGGTCTTCCTCACCGGGGAGACCTTCGATGCGGCGCACGCCGCTCGCATCGGCGTGGTCACCGAGGCCCCCGAGGACCTCGAGGCCGCCGTCGCGCGGCTCACCGCCGACCTGGCGGCGTGCTCCCCCCAGGGGCTGCGCGAGAGCAAGGCGCTGATCAACCACGAGCTGCTCACGCACCTCGATGCGCACCGCGACCGGGTGGCCGCGCAGTCCTCGCGCCTGTTCTCCAGCGAGGAGGCCCGCGAAGGCATGACCGCCTTCCTCCAACGACGCGCACCCCGCTGGTCGGCGTGAGCCTCGAACCCAAGCAGGACCGCAGCCGGGCCACCCGGCAGCGGTTGCTCGAGTCCGCGGTGCGCTGCCTGGCGCACCACGGCTGGAGCGCCGCGACCGTGTCGGTCATCGCCGCGGACGCCGGCATCAGCCGGGGCGCGCTGCAGCACCACTTCCCCACGCGCGAGGAGCTCGTCGTCGCCGCCCTGGAGCACATGTTCGACGAGCGACGCCTCTCGGTCGAGGCCATGGCGCCTCCGCAGCTGACCGGGCCGGAGCGCGTCCATGTCGTCGTGCACACCCTCGTCGAGCTCTACATGGGAGACCTCTTCCAAGCGGCCCTGCAGGCCTGGGTGGTGGCGGCAGCCGACCCCCAGATGCTCGAGGTCATCCAGCCGCTGGAGCGACGCTTCGCGCGGTCCGTGCACGCCGCGGCGGTCGAGCACCTCGGCGTCGATGACGACGACCCGCATGCGCGCACCCTCATCCAGGCCACCCTCGACCTGGCCCGAGGGCTCGCCCTGGCCGATCTGCTCTCCGACGACTCCAGACGTCGCGCGCGGATCGTCGACACGTGGTCGACCACGCTCGCGAAGGAGCTCGGCGTCACGCAGTGACGCGGCCCTCCCGTCACGGGGCGAGCGTGCCGGCCCCGATCCGGTCCAACAGCCACGCCCACTCCCAGGCCGTCTGCTCCCACGCGTCGTAGCGCCCCGAGCGACCGCCGTGCCCGGCGCTCATCTCCGTGCGCAGCAGGATCGGACGGTCGACGGAGTGCTGCGTGACCGCCCGCAGGCGCGCGGTCCACTTCGCGGGCTCGGTGAAGTACACCCGGGTGTCGTGCAGCGAGGTCGTCGCGAGGATCGCGGGGTACTCGACCGCCGCGACGTTTTCGTACGGGCTGTAGCTGCGCATGTACGCGTAGACCTCGGGGTCGTCGAGCGGGTTGCCCCACTCCTCCCACTCGCCGACGGTCAGGGGCAGCTCCGGACGCAGGATCGTCGTCAGGGTGTCGACGAAGGGCACCGCCGCCAGCACCGCCGCGAAGCGGTCGGGTGCGAGGTTGGTCGCGGCGCCGACGAGCAGGCCGCCGGCGGACCCCCCTTCGGCCGCGAGCCGGTCACGAGCCACCCAACCGGTCTCGTGGAGGTGCTCCGCTGCGGCGACGAAGTCGGTGAAGGTGTTGCGCTTGTGCAGCATCTTGCCGTCGTCGTACCAGTGCCGACCCAGCTCGCCGCCACCACGCACGTGCGCGACCGCGTAGACCAGGCCCCGGTCGAGCAGGGAGAGCCGCGCGATGGAGAAGTACGGGTCGAAGCTCATCTCGTAGCTGCCGTAGCCGTAGAGCAGACCGGGGTTGGTCCCGTCCGGCTCGGTGCCACGACGCATCACGAGCGAGACGGGCACCTGCGTGCCGTCCGGCGCGCTCGCCCACGTGCGCCGCTGCTCGTAGTCCTGGGGGTCGACGCCCCCGAGGACCCGCTGTCGCTTCAGGACGATGCGCTCGCCGGTCTCGACGACGATGTCGAGCACGGAGCGCGGGCTGACCCACGACTCGTGGATGACGCGGATGCGATCGGCCCCGGGCTCGGCGACCGGTCCGAGGGCCACCGAGTGCAGCTCGTCGTCGAAGGAGACCGGCATCGGGGCGCCGTAGCGGGCAGTGCCGGGCAGGCGCGGCAGGATCCGCAGCGCGGGCAGCCCGTCCGCGCGAAGGGAGAGCACCGCGAAGTCGTCGAAGGAGTCGACCTCGAGGAAGCGTTCACCCTCGGCCCGCTGGAGGAGCGGTTGCCACTGCTCGGGCCCGGTCGCATCCAGCGGCGCCCAGGCGAGATCACCCTCGGGCTGGCGCTCGTTGTGGACGATGAGCAGGTGGTCGTCGGCGGGCTCGACGTCGTACTCGACCCCCTCGCGGCGCGGAGCGACGCAGCGGGCCGCAGCCGTGGGGTCGTCGGCGTCGATGAGGTGGACCTCGGAGCTGGTCTTGCTGCCGAGACCCAGGAGGATCCAGCGCTCGTCCCGGCTGACGCCCAGACCCATCCAGAAGCGCTCGTCGTCCTCGCGGTGCACCAGGACGTCCCCCTCACGGGCCGTGCCGACCTCGTGGCGCCACACCTCGTGCGGACGCCAGGCGTCGTCGACGGCGACGTGGAAGAGCTGCCCGCCGTCGCGGGAGAAGGCCAGGCCGTAGCCCGCTCCGGTGACCGCCTCGTCGAGGACGTCCCCGGAGGTGATGTCGATGACCCGCACGTCGAAGCGCTCGTCCCCCGTGACGTCGACCGCGTACGCGAGGCGGGTGTGGTCGGCGCTGACCTCGAGTCCTCCGAGGGAGAAGAACTCATGGCCCCGGGCCAGGGCATTGCCGTCGAGGAGCACCACCTCCCCCGCGAGCGGCTGCGTCGGGTCGAGCTCGGGCACGAGGGTGGCATCGGTGAGGGGGGCGCGGCAGTGGATGGCGTACTGCTGGCCCTCGACCGTGCGGGCGTAGTACCACCAGTCCCCCGACGCCACCGGGACGGACAGGTCCGTCTCGAGGGTGCGCTCCTTGATCTCGTCGAAGAGCTGCTGTCGCAGGGGTGCCAGGTGGGCGGTCCTCGCCTCGGCATAGGCGTTCTCGGCCTCGAGGTGGGCCCTGACGTCCGCGTCCTCGGGGTCCCACATCCACGCGTAGGGGTCGACGACGTCGTCACCGTGGTGGCTGCGCGTGGAGGGGCGCTCCGGTGCGACCGGTGGGGTGGGCTCAGGCCTCATGCAGACACCGCTCTCGCTCCGAGGATCACCTTGAGGTCGCCGATGAGCGCCTCGCTCGTCTCGACCCGATAGCTCGCATCGACGGCCATCGTCACCGAGCGCCCGGGCTGGACGAGCTTGATCTGCACGTCGGTGCTCCCGGGGTGCTGGGCGAGGACCTGCTTGACCTCCTCGATGCGCCCGGTCGTCGCCCGGGCGTAGTCGAGGGTGAGCACGACCGGCCCGCGCGGGCCGTCGGTGAGCTCGGGGATCGTCAGGTCCTCGGCGTAGATCGAGACCGAGTCGTCGCGGGCGTTCACCCGGCCGCGCACGACGGCGACGATGTCCTGGGTGAGCATCGTCTGGACGGTGAGATAGGTCTTGGGGAAGAAGAGGCACTCGATCGCGCCCTCGAGGTCCTCGATGGTCGCGATGGCCCAGAGGTCGCCCTTCTTGGTCCGCTTGACGCTCAGCCCGGTGACGAGCCCGGCGATGGTGACGTGGCTGTTCTCCTTCACCCCGTTGTCGGACTGGGTCAGGGTCGCGATCGAGGTGTCCGCCGCCCGCTGCAGCACGTGCTCCACGCCGAAGAGGGGGTGGTCGGAGACGTAGAGCCCGAGCATCTCGCGCTCATTGCTCAGCTTCGCGTGCTTGTCCCACTCGACCTCGGGGACCGCCCGCAGGCCCATCCCCTCGATGCCGCCCGTGCTCTCCACGGCGTCGTCGTCACCGCCGCCGAACATGTCCCACAGCGAGTCCTGGCCCACGGCCTCCTGTCGCTTGATCCCGACGAAGGCGTCGACGTACTCCTCGTGGACCATGACCAGGCCCTGGCGCGGGTGCCCGAGGTCGTCGAAGGCGCCGGCCATGATCAGCGACTCGATGGTGCGCTTGTTGCACACGACGGCCGGGCACTTCGCGAGGAAGTCGTCGAAGGAGGTGAAGGATCCCTTCTCCTCGCGGGCGGTGATGATGCCCTCGACGACGTTGCGGCCGACGTTGCGGATGGCGTGCAGGCCGAAGCGGATGTCCTCCCCGACGGCCGCGAACGGACCCGCCGAGTCGTTGACCGAGGGCGGCAGCACCTTGATGCCCATGCGGCGGCACTCGTTGAGGTAGAGGGCCGACTTGTCCTTGTCGTCACCGACGGAGGTGAGCAGTGCGGCCATGTACTCGGCCGGGTAGTTCGCCTTGAGATAGGCCGTCCAGTACGAGACCAGCCCGTAGGCGGCGGTGTGCGCCTTGTTGAAGGCGTAGTCGGAGAAGGGGACGAGGACGCCCCACAGGGCGGCGATGGACTCCTCGTTGTAGCCCTGCGCCTTCATCCCCTCGGAGAAGGGGAGGTACTCGGCATCGAGGACCTCCTTCTTCTTCTTGCCCATGGCGCGGCGGAGCAGGTCGGCATTGCCCAGGGTGTACCCCGCGAGCTTCTGCGCGATCTCCATGACCTGCTCCTGGTAGATGCACAGACCGTGGGTCGTGCCGAGGATCGGCTCGAGGGCCTCGATCATCTGGGGCTGGAGCTTGCCCTTCAGCTGGGGGTCGAGCGGGACGACCTCCTGGCGACCGTTCTTGCGCAGGGCGAAGTTGGTGTGGGCGTTGACACCCATCGGTCCCGGTCGGTAGAGCGCGAGGGCGGCGGAGATGTCCTCGAAGTTGTCCGGCTGCATCAGCCGCAGCAGGGTGCGCATCCCCCCGCCGTCGAGCTGGAAGACGCCGAGGGTGTCACCCCGTCCGAGGAGACGATAGGTCGCCGTGTCGGTCATGTCCTTGCTCAGCGCGTCGAGGTCGATCTCCTCGCCCCGGTTGCTCTTGATGTTGATCAGGGCGTCGTCGAGGATCGTCAGGTTGCGCAGGCCGAGGAAGTCCATCTTGACCAGCCCGAGCGTCTCGCACGTCGGGTAGTCGAACTGGGTCAGGACCTGGCCGTCCTGCAGCCGGCGCATGATCGGGATGACGTCGATGAGCGGCTCGCTCGACATGATCACGCCGGCGGCGTGCACGCCCCACTGGCGCTTGAGCCCCTCGAGGCCCTTGGCGGTCTCGACGACCTCACCGAAGTGCTTCTCCGTCTCGACGAGCTGGCGGAACTCCTGCCCCTCGGCGTAGCGGTCGTGCTCCGGGTCGTACATCTTGTTCAGCGGCACGCCCTTGCCCATGACATCGGCCGGCATCGCCTTGGTCAGCTGCTCACCGACCGAGAAGGGGTGCCCCATGACGCGCGCGGCGTCCTTGACGGCCTGCTTCGCCTTGATCGTGCCGTAGGTGGCGATCATCGCCACCCGCTCGTCGCCGTACTTGTCGGAGACGTACTTGATGACCTCGGACCGACGGCGCTCGTCGAAGTCGACGTCGAAGTCGGGCATCGACTTGCGCTCGGGATTGAGGAAGCGCTCGAAGATCAGGCCGTGCGGGATCGGGTCGAGGTCGGTGATGCCCATGGCGTAGGCGCACATCGAGCCGGCACCGGAGCCACGCCCCGGGCCGACGCGGATGCCGTTGTTCTTCGCCCAGTTGATGAAGTCGGCGACGACGAGGAAGTACCCCGGGTAGCCCTTGCCCACGATGACGTCGGTCTCGTAGTCGGCCTGCCGCGTCGCGTACTCGGGCACGCCGTCGGGGAAGCGCCGACGCAGTCCGGTGTGGATCTCCTTGACGAACCACGACTGCTCGCTCTCCCCCGGTGGGCACTCGAAGCGCGGCATGTACCGCCCTTCGCCCTCCGTGAAGGAGACCTCGCACATGTCCGCCACGAGGAGGGTGTTGTCGCAGGCCTCCGGGAGCTCGCGCCACAGCCGACGCATCTCGGCGGGCGACTTGAGGTAGTAGCCGTCCCCGGAGAAGGAGAAGCGGTCGGGGTCGAGCAGCGTCGAGCCGGAGTTGATGCACAACAACGCGTCCTGGGCGATGTTGTCCTCCTGCTTGACGTAGTGCAGGTCATTGGTCGCCAGGAGCGGCAGCCGGAGGTCCTTGGCCAGGCGCATCAGGTCCTCGCGCACCCGACGCTCGATCTCGTTGCCGTGGTCCATCAGCTCGAGGAAGTAGTGCTCCTTGCCGAAGATGTCGCGGAACTGCGAGGCCGCCTCGATCGCCTCGTCGTACTGCCCCAGGCGCAGCCGCGTCTGGATCTCCCCCGATGGACAGCCCGTCGTCGCGATCAGCCCGTCGCCGTACTGCGAGAGCAGTTCCCGGTCCAGGCGCGGCCACTTGGCGTAGACCGCGTCGAGGGATGCGATCGAGTCCATCCGGAAAAGGTTGTGCATCCCGGTGTTGTTGCGCGCCAGGAGCGTCATGTGGGTGTACGCACCCCCACCGGAGACGTCGTCGCCCTTGCGCGTGCCCTCATCGCCCCAGCGCACCCGGGTCTTGTCGCCGCGGTGCGTGCCGGGGGCGACATAGGCCTCGAGGCCGATGATCGGCTTGACGTCGTAGGACTGCGCGGTCTTCCAGAACTCGTGCGCCCCGAAGAGGTAGCCGTGGTCGGTCATCGCGATCGCCGGCATGCCCATCTCCTGGGCGGTCTCGAACATGTCCGTGATCCGCGCAGCGCCATCGAGCATCGAGTACTCGGTGTGGTTGTGCAGGTGGACGAAGTTCTCGGAACGGGGCAGCGGCTCGGACATCGACCCGAGTCTAGATCGCCCCGCCGACAGTCCGAGCCGCCCGTCCGTCGCCCCGTCCGTCGCCCCGTCCGTCGCGCCTCTGCGGCCGCTCGGCGCGCGGGCGGCGGAACACCTCTTCCAGCAACACACCGGGGCGATTACCGTCAGTGCTGACACTGACGTCTACCTCCCGGGAGCGCCGGAATGATCGTCCCCATGTCCGTGAACCACTTCATCGACCGCGCCGCGACCGTCTACGGCGAGCGGACGGCCGTCGTCGACGAGCCGGACCAGCCGGCACCGCCGCTGGAGGACGTGACCTATGCCCGGATGCGTCAGCTCGCCCGGGCCCAGGCGGCGCACCTGGACTCCCTCGGCATCGAGGTCGGGGACCGGGTCGCCGTGGTATCGCACAACTCCGCGCGCCTGCTCACGAGCTTCTTCGGCGTCGCCGGCTCCGGCAGGGTCCTCGTCCCGGTCAACTTCCGCCTCGCCCCGGAGGAGGTGTCGTTCATCATCGAGCACTCCGGTGCCCGCGTGCTCTACATCGACCCCGAGCTGACCTCCCTCATCGACGAGGTCTCCGCGGAGCACACCTTCATCCTCGGCGAGGACGAGCACCTCTTCGGTGGCGTCGACCCGGCCACCGCGACGCCCCGCGCCTGGGAGCCGGACGAGAACGCGACGGCGACGATCAACTACACGTCCGGCACCACCGCACGGCCGAAGGGGGTGCAGGTCACCCACCGCAACATCTGGACGAATGCGGCGACCTTCGCGCTGCACGCCGGGGCCACCGACCGCGACGTCTACCTGCACACGCTGCCGATGTTCCACGCCAACGGGTGGGGCATGCCCTTCGCCATGACCGGTATCGGCGCCCGGCACGTCGTCATCCGCAAGATCGACGGGGCCGAGATCCTGCGCCGGGTCGCCGAGCACGGGGTGACCGTGATGTGCGCCGCCCCGGCCGTCGTCAACGCCGTCCTGGCGGCTGCGGCGGACTGGGAGGGGGAGATCCCCGGTCGCGACACGGTGCGGATCATCGTCGCCGGCGCCCCGCCACCCACCCAGACCATCGCCCGCGTGGAGACCGAGCTCGGCTGGGAGTTCATCCAGATCTACGGCCTGACCGAGACCTCTCCCCTGCTGACGATCAACCGCACGCGCGCCGAGTGGGACGACCTGAGCGCCGACGAGCGCGCGAGCAAGCTCGTGCGCGCCGGCGCCCCGGCGCTCGGCTGCGAGATGAGCGTGGACGAGGAGTCCGGCGAGGTGCTGGCCCGCAGCAACGTCGTCATGGAGGGCTACTGGGACCTGCCGGAGGAGACGCAGCGCTCCCTCGACGGCGGATGGTTCCACACCGGGGACGGCGGCACGATCGGTGAGGACGGCTACGTGACGATCAGCGACCGCAAGAAGGACGTGATCATCACCGGTGGCGAGAACGTCTCCTCCGTCGAGGTCGAGGACGTCCTCTTCTCCCACCCGGACGTCGTCGAGGTCGCCGTCATCGGTGTCCCCCACGAGAAGTGGGGCGAGACCATCAAGGCCCTCGTCGTCCTCGAGGAGGGGGCGGGAGCCACCGAGAGCGACCTCATCGCCTGGTGCAAGAAGAAGGCGGCCGGGTACAAGGCCCCGACCTCGATCGAGTTCCGCGAGGAGCTCGCCCGCACCGCCACCGGCAAGCTGCAGAAGTTCAAGCTCCGCGCCCCCTACTGGGAGGGACGCGAGCGACAGGTCAACTGACCGCTCAGGTCCAGAACCGGTGCGTCTTGCTCTGCGAGGTGCTGCCGGTGATCGTCACCGTGTAGGCGCTGTCCTCGTAGGCGTACATGAGGCTCTTGCACTCCGTCCGGTCCCCGCTGCGGGCGGTGACGGTGAAGGAGGGGTTGTTCCCGCGCACGGGAGCGACCCTCGCACTGATGTGGCGCGAGGGATTCGGCGAGACGGTGACGCAGAAGCGGTCGCTGCCGTCGGAGTAGGAGAAGGCCCCTGCCGAGCGGAGCGTGCCGTCGATGCTGTTGGCCGAGGCCGCGGGGGCCAGCGTCAGGCCGAGCGCACATGTGCCGGCCGCCAGGGCGAATCGGGTCCTGAGCGTGCTCATGGTTCCTTTCCGGCGTCGACCGGGTCGACGGCCTGGCTGCGAGGCTAGGAACTCGGCGGGGTCGCTCGCAAGCCGGCCTCAGGACAGGTCGGCGAGCCGGTCCAGCGCCTGCTGCAGGTCGGGCGGGTAGGTGCTCTCGAAGCGCACGTGCTCGCCGGTCCCGGGGTGGGTGAAGCCGAGACCCATCGCGTGCAGCCACTGCCGCTCCAGGCCGAGGGTGCGAGCGAGGGTCGGGTCGGCGCCGTAGGTCGGGTCCCCGACGCAGGGATGACGAAGGGCGGCCATGTGCACCCGGATCTGGTGGGTGCGCCCCGTCTCGAGCGTCACGTCGAGCAGGGAGGCGTGCCGGAAGGCCTCGATGAGCTCGTAGTGCGTCACCGCGTGCTTGCCGGAGTCCATGACCGCGAACCGGTAGTCGTGCCCCGGGTGGCGTCCGATCGGTGCGTCGATGGTGCCGACGTGCGGGTCGGGCAGACCCTGCACGAGCGCGTGGTAGGTCTTGTCGACGGTGCGCTCCTTGAAGGCGCGCTTGAGCACGGAGTAGCCGTACTCGCTCTTGCACACGACCATGAGGCCACTCGTGCCGACGTCGAGCCGGGAGACGATCCCCTGCCGTTCGCTGGCCCCGCTGGTGGTGATCCGGTACCCGGCGGCCTTGAGCCCCCCGAGGACCGTCGGTCCGGTCCACCCGACGCTGGGGTGGGCGGCCACACCGACGGGCTTGTCGACGACGATGATGTCCTCGTCGTCGTGGATGATCCTCATCCCGGGGACCGGCTCGGCGACGACCTCGAGGGTCTCGCTCGTCGGGGCCGAGGGCAGGGTGATCTCGATGCGCGCGCCGGCGGTGACGCGGGTCGACTTGCCGGCACCGGCGCCGTCGATCTCGATCAGCCCCTCGGTGGCCAGCTCGGCGGCGTGGGTGCGGGAGAGGCCGAACAGTCGCGCGACGGCGGCGTCGACCCGGTCTCCCTCGAGCCCCTCGGGGACGAGGACATTGCGGACGTCACCCATGGAAGCCCTCCTCGGGCTGGTCGGTCGAGTCATCAGCGGCGTGCTGGGGGCGCGTGCCGTCCATGCCGATGTTGGTGAAGACGAGCCACAGCAGCATCGCCGCACCGACGACGATCGCGATGTCCGCGACGTTGCCGACGAAAAGACCTCCGTAGTCGATGAAGTCGACGACGTGGCCGCGCAGGGGGGCAGGCTCGCGGAAGAACCGGTCGTAGAGGTTGCCCAGGGACCCTCCGAGCACCAGCCCCAGCGCCAGGCTCCACCGCGAGGACCCGATACGGCGTGCGGCGACGAGGATCGCGGCGGTGACACCCACCGCGACGAGCGTCATCAGCCAGGTCATCGAGTCGCCGATGGAGAAGGCGGCGCCGGAGTTGCGGATGAGGCGAAGGGAGAGGGCGTCACCGACGAGCGGGATGGTCCGCGCGTTGTCCAGGGCGCCGACGGCCCACACCTTGCTCGCCTGGTCGACGAGGAGGACGACGACGGCGGCGATGACGTACCACCGCAGCACACCGCGCCCGGTCGTCGCCTCCGCCGCGCCCTCGGGTCGCTCGGTCGGCCCGGATGGCTCGGACGGCTGTGTGGCGCTCAGCGGCGCTCCTGCTGGCTCTTGCATGTCATGCACAGGGTCGCACGCGGATAGGCCTGGAGTCGAAGCTTGCCGATCGGGTTGCCGCAGGACTCGCAGATCCCGTAGGTCCCGTCCTCGAGCCGCTCGAGCGCGTGGAGGTTCTGTTCGAGGCCCGTGCGGGCCCCCGCGACGAGGCTCAGCTCGTGCTCACGCTCGAAGGACTTCGCCCCGGCGTCGGCCTGATCGTCGCCCGCTCCGTCGATCGGCTCCTTGAAGGACTCGGTCAGCTCGGTCTCCGAGGAGTTGATCTCGGTACGCAACCGCTCGATCTCGGTCTCCAGCTCGGCACGGACCTCCTTCAGCTGCGCGGGGGTCCACGGCGACTCGTCCTCCTTCACGACCAGCCGGGCGGCCTTCGTGGCGGTGGAGCCCGTCGCCTTCGTGGCCGCTGCCTTCGTGGTCTTCGCCTTCGTCGTCTTCGCCTTCGTCGTCGCTGCCTTCGTGGTCGTCTTCTTCGCCGCCGCCGTCTTCTTCGTGGAGGCAGACTTCGCCCCCGCCGTCGTCCTCGTGGCCGTCCCCTTCTTCGCCGCCATGACTGTCCTCGGTATAGGAGATCCGTACCCGACACGGACCTGAGTCCACGCAGGGTACGACGTTTCTCCCCATGACGAGCGCAACAGCGCGTCGTGTTCGCGGGCGAACACGACACAGGCGGCGGTGTCCGTCGGGACACCGCCGCCTGGGGACCGACCGGATCGCTCCGGTCAGCGGGAGATCAGTGCTTCGCGCTGGCGCCGGAGGGCGCCTGCGGGGCCTCCTGCGGAGCCGCCTGGGGGGCGGACTCCAGACCCTTGAGCTGGCCGCTGATGAACTCCTTGAGGTTGCGACGGTAGTCGCGCTCGAAGGTCGTCAGCTCGGCGATCTTGGCCTCCATGGCGCTCTTTTGCGCATTGAGGTCGTCGAGGATCTTCTTGCGCTTGTCCTCGGCCTCGGTCACGAGCGCGGTCGACTTGGCCTGGGCGTCGGAGACCAGCTTGTCGCGCTGGCTCGTGCCCTCACCGATGAACTGGTCGCGCTTGCCCTGACCCGTCTTGACGAAGTCGTCGTGCTTGCTCTGACCGGTGGAGAGCAGCTCGTCGTGCTTGGACTGACCCTTGGTCACGAGCTCCTCGTGCTGGCGCTGCGCCTCCGCCACGAGCTTCTCGCGCTGGGCACGGCCCTCGGCGACGTGCTCGTCGTGCAGGCGCTGCGCGAGCGCGATGAGCCCGGAGGCACCGGCCCCTCCACCAGCGGCCGCGGCCATCTCACCGGCACCGCTGTCGTTCGCGTCTGCGGCGGGAGCAGCGGCCGACTGGGTCGCCGTGTCCTGACGCTGCTTGGCCTCGGTCTCGGCACGCTCGGCGGCGGCATTGGCTGCCTCGATGCGCTGCTGTGCGGCCTTCTCTGCCTCATCGGCACGGGCCTTGACGGTGGCCACGCGCTCATCGGCACTCTGCTCGGCCGAGGTGACCTTCGCGGAGTCACCCGTGGCACGCTCACCGCGGGCCGGGGCGCTCTGCTCGAGCTCGACGGCGCGCTTCTCGGCCTCCGCGCGGGCAGCGGCCTCCTTCTCGAGGCGGGCCTTGAGGTCCTTGTTCTCGCGGGCGAGGGCCTCGTCGGTCTTGTCGGCCGTCGGCACAGCGGCGGTGGGAGCCGCAGCGGCAGCCGGCGCGGCGGAGCCGTTGCCGTCCGCAGCCCGGGCTCGGATGTCCTCCGAGTCCTTGACCATGCGCCGCATCTCGGCCACGACCTCGTCGAGGAAGTCATCCACCTCGCGCTCGTCATAGCCGCGGCGGAACTGGGTCTGGGTGAAGGTCTTGTTGAGGACGTCCTCGGGCGTGAGCGCCATACTTCCTCCGTTAGCGATCGGACAGGTGCGTGGCTCGTACGGCACGGAGCGCGCACGGGCATCACCGTCCAGACTAGACGATCCCTCGCAGGATCGAGACCACGAGGATCAGCACGAGGAAGGCGAGGTCGATCGCCACTCCCCCCAGGCGCAGGGGTGGGATGACCCGACGAATGGCCTTCAGGGGTGGATCGGTGAGGCTGTAGATCACCTCGGCGACCACGAGGATGGGCCCGCTCGGACGCCAGTCGCGGGCGAACACCTGGATCCACTCGAAGATCAGTCGCCCGATGAGGATGTAGAAGTAGATGCTCAGCACCAGGTCGAGCAGCTGTCGGACGATCTCCATGCGGTCAGCCTAGGCGGGACCCCTGAGGGTCCACTGTGAGGGGGTCAACACGCGTCGACCCGGTGGGCAGGCGGCTCAGGACTGGTTGAACAGCGCGCGGGGTTGGTGCGGCTCCCCGCCCTCGGCGTCGACCTCGATGTGCTCCGGCGAGAGCAGGAAGACCTTGTTGGTCACGCGCTCGATGGAGCCGTGCAGACCGAAGACGAGGCCGGCGGCGAAGTCGACGAGACGCTTCGCGTCCGAGTCGTCCATGTCCGAGAGGTTCATGATCACCGGCGTGTTGCTGCGGAAGCTCTCGCCGATGGCCCGGGCATCGTTGTAGGTGCTCGGGTGGATCGTCGTGATGCGGTTCATCTGGGTGACCTCCACGTCGCGCACGGCCGGCGCGCTCTGGACACGACGGATCGGGGTGACCTCTGCGGCGTACTCCTCGTCCTGGACCTCGGGACCGGCGGCGTCGTAGTCCTCGTCGTACTCGTCGTAGCGCTTGTCGTCCTCGGCGAGGCCGAGGTAGACCATCGCGGTCCGAAGTGCCGTCATGTCCTCATCCTTAAAACTGTGGGTGCCTCGTCGGTGGAACCGAAGTTACCCGTGGGACGCGCGAGTTCCGAGGATTGCCGTCCCGACACGCAGGTGTGTCGCACCGTGGCGCACCGCTGCCTCGAGGTCCGCGCTCATCCCGGCGGAGACCCAGGTGGCCTGCGGGTGGGTCTCCCTCAGGGCGCCGGAGAGCTCGGCCAGGCGGGCGAAGGGCGGGGAGGGGTCCTCGCCGAGCGGCGCGACGGCCATGAGGCCGCCCAGGCGAAGGGAGTCACTCCTTGCGACCTCGTCGGCCAGGGCGAGGACGTCACGTGGCGCCGCTCCCCCCCGGTGCTCTGCCGCATCGGCGTCGAGGTCGACCTGGACGAGGACGGTCAGCTCCCGGCCGGCCGCGGACGCCCCGCGGTCGAGCGCGGCGATGACCTTGGGTCGGTCGACGGACTGGACGACATCGGCCCAGCGGGCCACGGCACCGGCCTTCTTCGACTGCAGCTGCCCGATGTAGTGCGTGCGCACTCCGGGCGGGGTGCCGCCGTCGGCCAGCTTGGCGGAGGCCTCCTGCTCGCGGTTCTCGCCGATGTCGCGCACCCCGAGATCGGCGAGCAGGTCGAGGTCGCTGCGCGGGAAGAACTTCGTCACGACGACGAGGTGGACCTCCTCGGGGGCCCGTCCGGCGTCGCTGCAGGCGAGGGCGATCCGCTCCCGGACCGCGGCGAGGTTGGCCGCCAGCTCCGCCCGTCGCCCTTCGTCCGCCCCGCTCATGCGGTCCGTCCGATGATCCCGGCGAAGCGTCCGGTCCGTCCGTCGCGACGGTGCGAGTACAGCGCCTCGTCCTCGCGCGCGCACCCGGGGACCCACTCGAGCGGTACCCCGAGTTCGGTGAGCTGATCCACGACCCCGGCGGCGACGTCGATGGCCGGGGTGCCCTGCCAGGTCGTCGCAGCCGAGACCGGCGCCACGGTGGCGGCCTCCTCGCGCAGTTCGGCGGGCACCTCGTAACAGCGTCCGCACACGGAGGGCCCGACGATCGCCCGCAGCTGACCCGACCCGAGGTCGCGCAGCGCGGACACGACGGCGCCGACGACACCCTTCGTCATGCCCTGGCGCCCCGCGTGGGCGACGCCGACGAGCCCGGCCGTCTCGTCGTGGAGGAGGACCGGGGTGCAGTCGGCCACGAGCACCCCGAGGGCGAGGCCGGGCAGGCCGGTGACGAGGGCGTCGGCGGTGCCCACGGCACCGGTCCCGGTCCGGGGCCCGTCCAGCACCTCGCGGGTGACGTGGAGGACCTCGGTGCCGTGCACCTGGTCGGCCCAGACGATCGGCGTCCCGACCTCCTGCTCGACGAGGGCACGGTTCGCGGCGACGTGCGCGGGGTCGTCGCCGACATGGGCCCCGAGGTTGAGGCCGGCGAAGGGGGCGCTGCTCGCCCCGTCACGACGGTCGGTGAAGGCCCGCACCACGCCGGGTGCGTCCTCTCTCCAGAGGAACACGTCAGCTCGCGGGATCGATCACTTGAGGAAGTCCGGCACGTCCAGGTCGTCGCCGTCGTCGAAGGTCACCTGACGCGGCGGGGCCGACTGCTGACCGCCCTGCTGCGGCTGCGCGGCCGGCTGCCCCTGCTGGCCACTCGGCTGCGACTGGCCACCCTGCTGGGCCACGGCCGGGGCCGACTGCTGCGGGGTCGACTGCTGCGGGGCCGAGCGCTGGGGCTGGCCCTGCTGCGGGGCCTGGTTCGCCGGAGCGGGAACCTGCTGCGGCTGCTGGGCCTGCTGCGGCTGCTGGGCCGGCTGGCCACCCCCCTGCTGGGGCTGGCCCTGCGGGCTGCCCTGCTGGGGCTGCGACTGGCCACCGGCCTGGACCTGCCCGAGGGCGCGGTCGTCCGGACGGTGCTGCGGGGAGCCACCGTCGAAGCCGGCAGCGATGACGGTGACCCGCACCTCGTCGCCGAGGGCGTCGTCGATGACGGTTCCGAAGATCACATTGGCCTCGGGGTGTGCGGCCTCCTGGACCAGACGGGCGGCCTCGTTGATCTCGAAGAGACCCAGGTCGCTACCGCCCTGGACCGACAACAGGACCCCGTGCGCACCGTCGATGCTCGCCTCGAGCAGCGGGGAGGAGATCGCGAGCTCAGCGGCCTGCACGGCCCGGTCCTCGCCGCGGGCCGAGCCGATGCCCATGAGCGCGGAGCCGGCGCCCTGCATGACCGACTTGACGTCGGCGAAGTCGAGGTTGATCAGCCCGGGGGTCGTGATGAGGTCGGTGATGCCCTGGACACCCGAGAGGAGCACCTGGTCGGCGCTGCGGAAGGCGTCCAGCATGCTCACCGCACGGTCGCTGATGGAGAGCAACCGGTCGTTGGGAATGACGATGAGGGTGTCGACCTCGTCGCGCAGCGACCCGATGCCCGAATCGGCCTGGTTCGCGCGGCGGCGGCCCTCGAAGGTGAAGGGGCGGGTGACGACGCCCACCGTCAGCGCACCGAGGCTCTTGGCGATCTTCGCGACGACCGGCGCACCACCGGTTCCCGTGCCGCCGCCCTCACCAGCGGTGACGAAGACCATGTCGGCACCCTTGATGACCTCTTCGATCTCCTCGGCGTGGTCCTCGGCGGCCTTCTTGCCCACCTCGGGGTCCGCGCCGGCACCGAGCCCGCGGGTGAGCTCACGGCCCACGTCGAGCTTGACGTCGGCGTCCGACATCAGCAACGCCTGGGCATCGGTGTTGATCGCGATGAACTCGACGCCCTTGAGGCCGACCTCGATCATCCGGTTGACGGCGTTGACGCCACCACCGCCGATGCCGACGACCTTGATCACGGCCAGATAGTTCTGGGCTGTTGCCACGCTGGACTCCTGTTGATGCTGCTCGGTGGTGCGTCACCCGCGAAGCTCAAGGTGAACTTCAGGGTTACAGTTTGGTCTCGCTCGGTGTGCGGGAACGGTATGTCGCGCGCGCCCCCGAGGCAAACGCGACGCGCCCGCGTGGGGCACAGCCTAACCCGTCGTCACCGGGGCGCTGGGGGCGGAGACGTCGATGACCTCCGGCTTCTTCTCGAGGAGCACCGGGATGACCCTCACCTTGACGTCCGGACTCGAGGCATCGCCCCACACCACCGTGGTCTTCCCCAGGCGGAAGCTCACCTGGTCGGCGGCGTCGACGGAGACGTCGGAGACCTCGCCGCGCAGATCCTTCGGCATCGCCTGGAGCATCCCGCTGGCCGCCCTGACACCGTGCCCGGAGACCTCGGCTCCGTCCTCGGCGGTGACGGTCGCCACCCCCTTCGGGGCGGTCGACACCGTGCGGATCGGCACCCCCTCGATGTCGAGCAGCCGGAAACCCCCGCCGTCCCGGGCCACGGCCAGCTCCGGAACCCTCGATGTCACCTTGACCTCGAGGGTGTGGGGCCAGCCCCGGTCGACGCTCACGGACTTGGCGCCGGGGACCTCGTCGGTGATGCGTCCCGCGACGGCGGCAGAGTCGACCCGGGCCAGGGGGGTGCCCTCCTCGTGCTCGGCCACCTGCTCGACACGGGTCCGGTCCGCAGGGTCGGCGCCGGTGACGGCGACGCTGCGCACGTCGAGCAGGGAGGAGAACCCGAGGGCCCACACGAGCACCGCGAGCACGGCGACGACGAGCAGACCGAGGAGCCACCGACGCGCCCGCGCGCCCTTGGCCCGGGCCGCCCGCTGGGCGAAGCGTCGCTCCGTGGCGGCCCGGGTCCCGCTGCGGCTCATCGGCGCAGTGCCTCGAGGAGGCGCGGCCCGAGCTCGGTCACGTCCCCGGCGCCGACGGTGAGCACGAGGTCACCCTCGGTCACGCCCGCCGTGACGCGCGCGATGGCCTCGTCCGCCGAGACGACCGCGACCGCGGTGCCGGACGCCGCCAGCGGGTCGGCGACGAGGTGTGAGGTCACGCCCTCGAGGGGGTCCTCCCGGGCGCCGAAGATGTCCAGGAGCAGCACCTCGTCGGCCGGGGCCAGACCGGAGGCGAAGCTCTCGGCGAAGTCACGGGTGCGCGAGTACAGGTGCGGTTGGAAGACGACGACGAGGCGGTGGTCACCGGCGATCTCCCGGGCCGTGCGCACGACGGCCTCGACCTTGCCGGGGTTGTGCGCGTAGTCGTCGACCACGGTGACGCCGCGGGCCTCCCCCTTCGTCTCGAAGCGACGTCGGGTGCCGCCGTACGCCGCGAGCCCGGCGAGGACCGCGTCGGGCTCGACCCCGAGACCGTGGACGGCTGCGGCATAGGCCGCCGTCGCATTGAGCAGGTTGTGCCGGCCGGGGACGGTGATCGCCAGCTCACGCCGCGCGCCCACGTCGAGCAGCGTGGCGTGGGCGCTGGTGCCGTCGAGGACCGGGTCGACCAGACGCAGGTCGCTGCCGGTGTCGACACCGTAGGTCAGGACCCGGACCCCGGCGGCTGCCGCGCGCCGCGCCAACCGGACCGAACCGGCGTCGTCGGCGCAGGCGATGAGCAGTCCACCGCCCTCGATCGTCTCGGCGAACTCGAGGTAGGCCGCCTCCACGGTGGCGAAGTCACCGAAGAAGTCGAGGTGGTCGGGCTGCACATTGGTCACGACCGCGACGTGCGGCTGGTAGGCGAGGAAGGACCCGTCCGACTCGTCGGCCTCGGCGACGAAGGCGGGGCCGCTCCCGAGGGCGGCGTTGACGCCCTGCGTGGACAGCTCCCCACCGAGGGCGAAGGAGGGCTCCTCCCGGGCCTCGAGGAGGGCGACGGTGAGCATCGAGGAGGTCGTCGTCTTGCCGTTCGCACCGGCGATCGCGACCCGCGACCGCGTGCCCATCGCCGCCGCGAGCGCCTGGCTGCGGTGGAGCACGCGCAGGCCGCTCTCCCGGGCGGCGGCGAGCTCGGGGTTGGCCTCGCGGATCGCGGAGGAGACGACGACGGTGTCGACCCCCTCGAGGTGGGCCGGGTCGTGGCCGACCCACAGGCGGGCACCGCGCTCGCGCAGGCGCTCGAGCAGGGGCGAGTCCTTGGCGTCGCTCCCGCTCACGGCGACCCCCGCGTCGAGCAGCAGGCGCACGATGGCCGACATCCCGGCACCACCGGCGGCGAGGACGTGGACGGCCCCGAGGTCGGCGACGTCGAGCCGCGGCGCGAGGACGTCGAAGCGTGGGTTGCGCGGGACCGGTGGCAGGTCCTCAGCCACGGCGGCCGCCCCCCTCCCAGGCGGTGGTGACCAGGTCGGCGAGGGTCTCGTCGGCGTCGCGGTGCCCGACCGACGCCGCCGCCTCGGACATCGCCGTGAGCCGGGACGCGTCGCGCAGCAGCGGCACGATGTCGGAGGCGACCCACCCGGGGTCGACGGCCGCGTCCTCGACGAGCAGCCCTCCCCCGGCCTCGACGACGCCGGCGGCGTTGAGTCGCTGCTCCCCGTTGCCGATCGGCAGGGGGACGTAGACGCCGGGCAGCCCGACGGCCGTGAGCTCGCAGACGGTGTTGGCGCCGGCACGGCAGACGACGGCATCGGCCGCGGCGTAGGCGAGGTCCATCCGGTCGACGTAGGGCAGGACGACGTAGGGCACCGTCTCGTCCCCGCCCGTCGCGGCGAAGTCCTTGCCGGCGCCGGTGGCGTGCAGCACCTGGATCCCCGCGTCGCGCAGGGTGGCCACGCTCGCGGCGAAGGCATCGTTGAGGCGCTTGGCCCCGAGCGAGCCGCCGGTCACGAGCAGCACGGGCAGGTCCTCGCGCAGGCCCAGACCCGCCCGGGCCTGCGCACGCAGCGCGTCACGGTCGAGACCGACGATCTCCGACCGCAGGGGCATGCCGATGACCCTCGCCCCGGCCAGCTTGGTCCCGGGGAAGGTCACCGCGACGTCGTCGGTGAAGCGGGCGCCGACCTTGTTGGCGAGGCCGGCGCGCGCATTCTGCTCGTGGATGACGATCGGCACCCCCAGGCGGCGAGCGGCGAGGTAGGCGGGCGTGGAGACATACCCACCGAAGCCGACGACGACCTGCGCGTCGATCTCCTCGATCGCCGTCTGCGCCGCGGCGACGGCGCGCCGCAGGTTGACCGGGAGGCGGACGAGGTCGCTCGTGGGGCGGCGCGGCAGGGGCACCTTGGGGATCGTCGTGAAGCGATGACCGCGCTCGGGGACGAGTCGGGACTCCAGGCCCTCCGACGTCCCGAGGGCGAGGATCTCGACACCGGGATCACGGCGACGCA